>CAYWNB010000071.1:0-7805 GCA_964459195.1 uncultured Desulfobacula sp. | reverse complement strand
AATGTTGAAAAAATTTTATACCCCCCTCCAGGCCCAGATTGCCTTGAGCATCGGCCCCATGCCGGAAACCGCCCAGGCCATTGCCGCCCGCCTTGATATGGATGAGGAAAAAGCGGTGATACAAATCCAGACCATGGCATCCCAGGGAAGCCTGTTCAGGATTACCACTCCGGACGGCGCCCTGTTTCGCCATCCCAATTTCATCATGGGGCTCTACGAATGGCATGTCCATGCCGTGGACAAAGAAGTGGCCGAACTGGCAGATGATATTTACGAAGGCCTTTTTGAACATCATTGGAAAAATCGGAAAACCAAACAGCTCAGGGTGGTGCCCGTGGGAACCTCTGTCTCGGGTAAGGATACAGTAAAAAGCTATGACATGATCCGTGACCTTGTCATAGGGCCGGGCAAAGGCCCCTATGCCGTAGCCCCCTGTATATGCCGGGTGGAGCAGATCAAAAAGGGCAACGAGGTCACCCGCCCCATGGAGACCTGTCTGACCTTCGGTCTTGTGGCCCAGTACTATATTGAAAACGGCATCGGCAAACCCCTGACCCAGAATCAGCTCATGGAAAAAATTGACGAATGCGAAGCGGCCAACCTGGTCCCTTTCAGCACCAATTCCAAGGAAATCGTCAACATGTGCATGTGCGACAAGGATTCCTGTCAATTGTTCAGGAATCTGGGCAAATTTCCCAAACCCGCAGAAGAGGTTCATGCTGCCTTCCACGCCGCTATTGATGCTGATGCCTGCATTGGTTGTAAAAAATGCTCGAAGAAATGCCAGATCGACGCCATCTTTCAGACCGATATCCCGGCCACCAAAAAAACCTTTGTCCAGCGAGTGGATATAGACCGCTGTATCGGCTGCGGCCTCTGTGTGGGAACCTGCCCCCAAAGCGCCATCACCATGGTCGAAAATGCAGTATTCCCGGATGTCCCGGACAATGCCATTGAGATGAGTGTCCGCATGGCAAAGGAAAGGATGGCCATCGCCGCTGCAAACAAAGAACCCGCATAAATAAATAGAGGGAGGGACCCATGGCTGACACCCGGATCACCAAAGAAGAGATCATTGCCCTTGCCCATGCCAATGGATTTGAAGATGTGGGATTTACCAGTGCAGAACCCTTTGACACCCACAGAACATTTCTGGAAGGACGGCAAGAAGAGTACAGATGGGCCGAAGAGAAAGGGCTGGCCCTGATGGACGGCACAGACCCAAAGAATATCCTCAAGGGGGCAAAGACTGTTATTGTTCTAATGGAAGTCTATGTCCGCCATTCCTATCCCAGGGCGATGGAAAACCATTTTGGCCGGTGTTACCTGAATGACGACCGGGTCACAAAGGATGGCCTTTCCAAAAGGATCTGGGGTTTCAGGGAGGCACTCACTGCCCGGAGCATGAAAACCAAATGCCCCTTTAACCTGCCCCATAGGGTGGCTGCGGCAAGGGCCGGCATGGGGACCTTTGGAAAAAACTGCCTCTTTTACTCTAACAATGTTGCCCGGCAAAGCTCCTGGGTGCTCCCCATTGCCATTGTGGTGGATCAGGAGTTTGAACCGGATGTCCCCACGGTTGAAATGGGATGCCCAGATTTCTGCAAAAATGCCTGCATTGCCGCCTGTCCCACCCGGGCCCTCAGGGGCAACGGCACCATAAATCCCCAAAAATGTATCTCCTATCTCACCTACTTTGGAGAAGGGCTGACCCCAGAAAACCTGAGGGAGCCCATGGGCTTGATGGTCTATGGCTGTGACCGGTGCCAGAATGTCTGTCCCCGGAACGGTCCCTGGCTGGCAAAGGAACTTCCCGTGAATCCCAAGGTGGTGGCAAAGGCACCGGATTTTGACCTGGTCCGCCTGCTTCATATGGATAAACCTTATTTTGAATCAAAGATATGGCCCCATATGTTTTATATGAGTCCCGACGAAATCTGGCGATGGAAAATGAATGTGGCAAGGGCCATGGGCAATACCCATGACAGAGCCTTTGTCCTGGAGCTGATAAAAGCCTTTAAGGAAAATTCAGACCATCGGGTCACCGCCATGATTGCCTGGTCTCTGGGGAAACTTGGGGGAAAGGCCGCACGAAGTGCCCTGGAGGAATTTCGCCTGAAGGCTAATGGGCCTTTACTCGAGGAAATCACAACCGCATTGGGGTAAGCCCCCCTTGAATTTAATACAGGAGAATAAAGATGAGCAACCCGATTTTCAGAACATTACAGGAGAGGCTGGATCAATACTCAATGGGATTTCCAAAAACTGAATCTGGTATTGAAATCAAAATCCTGGAAAAGTTGTTTTCCATTGAAGATGCCGGAATATTCCTTCAACTGACCCCCATGCTTGAAACTCCCGATCAAGTCGCCCCAAAAATAGAAAAATCCCCGGAAGAGACAGCTGGCATCCTGGCCGATATGGCAGAACGTGGGCTTCTCTTTTCCCTGAAAAAAGGGGATATGGTCCGGTACGGTGCCATCCCCTTTGTCCACGGCCTCTTTGAATTCCAGATCAATAAGATGGACCGGGAGCTTGCCGCCATGGTCCGACAATATATGGATGAGGAGTTCAAGGATGCCATGTCCTTTTCCCTCTCTAATTTTTTACGGGTGATCCCCGTCCATAAATCACTGGAATCCCGGACCCAGGTGGCAGCCTATGAAGATGCCATCCAGATTCTGGCAAAGGCTGACCCCATTGTTATTTCAGACTGCTCCTGCAGAAAGTCCTCCAAACTCATAGAAACCGCCTGCGAAAAGCCCGTTGAAGTCTGTTTCATGCTCGGGTCCATGGGACAATACTACCTGGACCATGACATGGGGCGTAAGATAGATATCAAAGAGGCCGGGGAAATCCTGACCATGGCCCATGACGCGGGATTGATTACCCAGCCGGCCACCTCACAGAATCCCAGCGGCATGTGCAATTGCTGCGGTGACTGCTGTGGCCCTTTAAGCTCACTCAAGGGCCATCCCAAACCGGCGGAAATGGTTTTTTCCAACCACTATGCCCAGGTGGACGAGGATCTGTGCACCGGGTGCGAAACCTGCCTGGAAAGATGTCAGATGGATGCAATCATCATTAATGAAGAGGCACTGGCCCTGGTGAACAAAGACAGATGTATCGGCTGCGGCCTCTGCGTCACCACCTGCCCCACAGAGGCCATTGCCCTTAAGCAGAAAGATGAACAGGCCTATCAGGTACCCCCGGAAACCAGTTTTGAGCAGATGATGACCATGGCACAGAAAAGAGGCGTGATGTAACCAAAGCCATCATTCACTGCTTCGTTTAACGCTTTAAAACTTTTTTTACGGCCCTTTTCAGCTGCTCCATACGGGTTTCCAAATCTCCAGTATATCCCAAGGCGATCCTTAGTAACCCTGGAGATAATCCCATTTTTTGCTGGTCTTCAATGTCAATTTCCGAAGAGGTTGAAGAACCGGAACAACTTATCAGGGTATCAAAATACCCCAGTGACACTGCGATCATGCCGAAAGATTCTTCATTCTGCAGTACTTCCATGAGTTCTTCGGCCTTTTCCCTCGTCTCGCAGTCAATGGCCAGAATACCGCCTGTACCGTATCCGTCATTCCCCAGTTCTTTGGCTTTTTCATATTGGGGGTGGTCCGGCAGGCCCGGATAGGAAACCTTAACCTTCATTTTTTGAAGCATTTCAGCCATGGCCAACCCTCTGCGACTGTGTTCCCGCATCCGGATGGGCAAATGGGGAATCCGTTGAAGCACGTCAAACGCCACACGAGGATCCATTGTCGGCCCCAGCAGCATGACCCGGCCGGTATGAAGGTCCATCAACTCCTGAATAAAGGACTGGTCTCCACAGACAGCCCCGGCGATCAGGTCACTGGCCCCGTTGATATACTTGGTCAGTGAATATACCACGACATCAGCACCCAGAATCTTCGGTGTAAAAATTAAGGGTGAAAACGTATTGTCTACCACCAGCTTGATATCGTGTTTGTGTGCTTCTTTTTTGAGGGCCGGGATATCTGCGATCTTGAGGGTCGGGTTGCCCATGGTTTCCGTGTAGATGATTTTTGTTTCTTTGGTAATGGCTGCCTTGACGGCTTCAAGATTTGTAATATCTACAAAAGTGGTCGTGATATTCATCTGGGGCAAAAGTGATTCAAACAGGGCATGGGTTCCGCCATAAATACTTTCACTGGCCACAATGTGATCCCCGCTTTTACAGATCTGCATGACGGCACAGGATATTGCGGACATCCCGCTGGCCGTGCAAATGGCTGATTGTGTTCCTTCCATAGCTGCCAGGTATCGTGATAATACATCCACAGTCGGATTAAAGTGGCGGCTGTACAGAAAACATCCGCCTTGTTCCGGTCCCTTCAAACCGTTGAAAATTTCCGGCATGATTCCGGGATGCATGACCGTGAATGTGGCGGATCGTGAAATGGACGGGGCAACACCGCCGTGTTCTCCAAATTCTCTTCGTGCTTTTAACAATGCCTGTTCAGGGTTGTAAATTTCCATACGAAACCTCCTTTGACTGGTTGGATTTAGCGCTTTACTATATTTAAAAATATCAAATATATAATGAAATGTCCTTGCTATCTGAGTCGAATTTAGCATACAAAACGAAAGAATATTTCAAAATTTATTAAATATAAGGAAGAATTTGCCTAATTATAAACTTGATCAAACAGATTGTGCCATGCTTGCGTTATTGCAGAAAGATGGCCGGGCATCCAATGTAAAACTGGCAAACAAGCTCAATTTGAGTGAGACACCCTGTTGGCGCCGTCTTAAACGTCTGGAAGAAGTCGGTTATATCCAAGGATATCAAGCAAACCTCAATCGCCACCTATTGGGTCTTGCCGTATTGGCTTTTGTGCAGATTAGTTTTTCCAACCACACGGATAAATCTCTGATAGAATTTGAAAAGGCCATTCAAAAAATCCCTGAAGTCCTTTCCTGCCACAATATCTCCGGGGAGTCAGATTACTTGCTTCTGGTTGTGTCAGAAAGTCTGGAGGCTTATGAAAAATTATCACGTAACGTTATTCGAAGGCTTCCTGGCGTAACTTCCATGAAGACAAGTTTTTCTTTGAAGGAAATAAAGGCATCCACACGGTTGCCGATAAATGAATCGGAAACATCATAAATCAATTCAGGAATAAGCGTTTCATGTGAATTATTAAATTTTGGCGTTGCAACAACACTGTTTTTTTTGTAGGATATAGCGTTTTCTAATTTTGGTCTTGCCTATTTATAAAAACAAGGAAAAAGGCTAACTGTTTAACTTAAGGTGACTCTTTTTAGATCTGCTAAATAACCCCGAAATCATAACTGCTTTTCTCCCCACCTGAAACAAAAAACAGGACCGAGTGAGCGTTTTTAAAAAAAGGACCGGTTTATGGAAGGCGCGTTAATACCTATAGTTGTGTTTTTAATTGTTTATGTGGCAATAACCCTTGAACTGGTCAACAAAGCTGTATCAGCTCTCCTGGGGGTCATGGTATTGTTGATGCTCCATGTTGTGCCTGAGCATGAAGCGGCTGCGTTGATCGATTTTGAGACCATCATGCTGCTGCTGGGAATGATGTCCATTGTTGCCGTACTCAGAAAATCAGGCCTTTTTTCCATTATTTCCGTTAAAATTGCTACCCTCACCAAGGGCAGTCCGATTAAAATTTTGATTCTTTTTTCCATTGTTACTGCCGTATTGTCGGCATTTCTGGATAATGTCACCACCGTGCTCATAATCATTCCCATCATTATTGAGCTGACAAGGGGAATGGGGCTGGATCCCAAGATTTATGTCATCAGCCAGGCCATCATCTCCAATATCGGCGGAACAGCCACCCTGATCGGAGATCCCCCCAATATCATTATCGGTTCCAAGGTTGGATTGACCTTTAACCAGTTCATTGTCAACCTGACCATACCTGTCATCATCTCATTTATCGTCACCCTGTTATATATATGGTTAACCAACCGGGAAAAGTTTAAACCCATTGACAGCAACCTGGCCAAGCTTTTCAGTGTTCAGCTGCTCCTTGAAAAAATCCGGATCGAATTTCTCAATACCAGAATTGACAAAAAAATCATGATCAAGGGCCTCACCTGCCTGGCCATAACCATTCTGCTCTTTGTTACCCAGACCATCACCAAAATGTCGCCGGGTGTTGTGGCGGTTTTCATGGCCATGATCCTTTTTACCATTTCCGGAGTGGATGTTGAACAGATGATGGAGGAGGTGGAATGGAGCACCCTGCTGTTTTTTGCCGGACTCTTTATCCTGGTCGGTGTCCTGGAGCACAAGGGTGTCATTGAATGGCTGGCCCAAAACATCTTCCTGAAAATCGGAGATAACCCGTATGTAATGGTGTTGACAGTACTCTGGGTATCCGGAATTGTTTCAGGATTTCTTGACAACATTCCCTTTACCATCACCATGATTCCCATTGTAAGGCTCATGCTGGAGGCAACGCCCATTCCCAACAACATCCTATGGTGGGCGCTGGCACTGGGAGCATGTTTCGGCGGCAACCTGACCATGATCGGGGCGTCTGCCAACATTGTCTCCGTGGGCATGGCCAAACAGGCAAAGGTGCATATCAGTTTTCTTGAGTTCATGAAAGCAAGTGCGACAATTACAATCATTACACTGATCATAGCGTCAGTGTTCCTTACATCCTATTTATGGTTATCCCTATGATGAATAAAAGCAATCAAACCATGTACAAACTGCTCAGAGAGCTTGGCAACGTGCACGGCATTGCCACAATGACAATTTTGTCCTTAAACAGTTTCATTGAATCCATACAGCAATTAAAGTGTAGCAAAAAAGAAACACTGCCCCTTTATTTTGAACTTGCCAATGCCTTAAAAAATTCGCAGCCCAATATTATTCCCCTGATGCATCTTCTGGAACAATTTGAAAATGAGATGCAGGAAAACCTTACGTCTGATATGGACCTGGAAACGCGTCGGCAAAAAACCATTTCGATCCTTCAAAAAAAGATCGAACTGTTCCAGAGCAATGCTGCCCGGGTAACGGAAAACGGCCTGAATTACATTAACGACAAAGATGTGATCATTGTCCACGCAGCCAGTTCCGTGGTGACAACCATTCTTGTCCAGGCCAAGAAGAAATTAAACCGGCGCTTCAAAGTCATCATCCTTGAACACAATCCGGAAAGGACCCGTCAAACGGTCCGCGCTCTCAGGGATGCCGACATTGAACATATCGTGGCCCCGGCCCACAACCTGAGCCACTACATTGAGGGGGCCAATAAAATGTTTGTCGGCGCCCTGACCATCACCTCTGATCATAAGATAGTGGCCCCGACCGGTACGGCAGGAACCGTGAGCCTTTGTCATCTGAATAAGATTTCTGTACATTTGTTTGCCAACAGCCTGCACTATTCCCACAGGGATTCAACCCACCAGGAAATCTATGAGGAGCAGGAAGAAACCTATAGTGCTAATATGAATTTTAATATGACCACTCATTCCCACGACCTTGTGGATCTGGAACTTATTGATCACATTATCACTGAAACCGGTGAAATACAAAAAGGGACCTATCCTGTCTGACAGGTTCGAGCTGTTTGCCCGGAAAAACATAAAAGTACCCGTCTCCAGCAAGTGGAGACGGGTTCAGGCTTGGCTGATATGTGTTAGGCCAATTATGGAAAACCCCATTTTCATTTAATGGCCGTATTCCGACCGCTGGATTAATTCCATTTGAATATCTTTGTTCAGTTGGACAAAATAGGCATTGTACCCGGATATCCTCACCATGAGATTACGATAGTTTT
>CAYWNB010000070.1:0-14721 GCA_964459195.1 uncultured Desulfobacula sp. | reverse complement strand
GCAAAGAAAAATGCCATGCATCCGCCAGCATGGCATGATGCTCCGGCAATATTTACTGAACTGGATGAGGATCCGGAGGTGAGGGTCATTATTGTGGCTGGCAAGGGGGCTGACTTTTGTGTGGGAATTGACTTGATGGGGATGATGGCGGAGTTGCCCGAGCTAATGGATGCCGAACAAAAGGGCGGCGTGAAATGGCAGCTGCTTAAAAAAATCTATCCCCTCCAAGAAACAATGACAGCCATAGAAAAGATCAGAAAGCCTGTCATTGCAGCAGTGCACGGATATTGCATTGGGGCCGGGCTGGACATGATCACGGCCTGTGATATACGGCTGTGTACAAAGGATGCCCAGTTCTGCCTCAAGGAAGCTGCAGTTGGGTTTGTTGCTGACGTGGGGGTTCTCCAGCGGCTGCCACTAATCGTGGGTCAGGGAATTACCCGGGAACTTGCCTTTACGGCAAAAAATATCACGGCTGAACGGGCTGAACAGATTCTGCTGGTCAACCAGGTGGTGGAGGATTATGAAACCCTGCTGGTCGAGGCTGAGAAAATGGCCCAACAAATTGCCGACAATTCCCCTCTGGCAGTCCAGGCATCCAAGGATGTATTGAATTTTGGCGTGGGAAAATCCATTGATGACGGCCTCAAATATGTGGCGTCTATCAGTGCCAATATTATCCCTTCCCATGATTTGATGGAAGCGGTTACAGCGTTTATGGAAAAAAGAAAACCCAAATTTACGGGGAAGTAAGAACGATCAGCTGTTTTGTACGACGGTTTAAAAGGGTAGGGGAGCAGTCCCCCGCCCTTTGGCATTTTAATCCATCCGCTTATAGAAGGGCCTGTTCTTTCGGGGGATGGGTTTTCAGGTACTCAAGGCGGTTGAGGCCGTTGATATAAGCAAGAGCCGCTGCAGTAATGATATCCGGATCAGTTCCTTTACCAAGGGCTGTGACGCCGTCTTCCTTGAGGCGGACCGTGACCTCTCCCTGGGCGTCGGTGCCTTCTGTCAGGGCGGAAATGGTAAACCTGAGCAGTTCGGACTTGGTGCCGGTGAGTTTGGATATAATGTTGTAAACCGCATCAATGGGTCCGCTGCCCGCCGTGGCGCCCTGGACTGGTCGTCCGTTGATGTTCAGCTGGATACTGGCCGTGGGAAAAACCGTATTGCCGCTCAAGACATGGATGTATTCCAGAGAAAAAACTTCCGAGGATCGGAGGACTCCTTCATTGATAAGGGCTTCGATATCTTCGTCTTGGATGCTTTTTTTCTTGTCTGCCAGGTTCTTGAACTTTTTAAAGACCACTTTTAGTTCATCCTCGGACAGGTTGTAGCCCATGGTCAGAATATGGGCATTCAGAGCATGGCGACCGGAATGTTTTCCCAATACCAGGCTGTTTTTGTTGATCCCCACGGTCTCCGGTTTCATGATCTCATATGTCATGGGGTTTTTTAACATCCCGTCCTGGTGGATGCCGGCTTCATGGGCAAAGGCATTGGCCCCCACAATGGCATGGTTGGGCTGGACCAGGATGCCGGTGATCATGGAAACCAGACGGCTGGTGGGGTAGATCCTTGTGGTGTCTATGCCCGTGGTATGGGGGAAAAAATTGGGCCGGGTGTTCAGGGACATGACCACTTCTTCAAGAGCTGTGTTGCCGGCCCTCTCTCCGATGCCGTTGATGGTCACTTCCACCTGGCGGGCCCCGTTTTTAATGGCGGTGAGGGTGTTGGAAGTGGCAAGCCCCAGATCATTGTGGCAGTGAACACTTAAAACAGCCTTGTCGATGTTGGAGGTGTTTTCCATGACATATTTGACCAGCTCTCCGAATTCTTCAGGAATGGCATACCCCACGGTATCCGGAAGGTTGATGGTGGTGGCACCGGCGTCGATGACCGATTCAAACACCGTGCACAAAAAGTCCCGATCGGACCGGGATCCGTCTTCGGCGGAAAATTCCACATTTTTGGTGAAGGAGGCGGCCAATTTCACCGATTCCACGGCCTGCTTTAACACCTGGGCAGGTTCCATCTGTAGTTTGTATTTCATGTGAAGTTCAGAGGTGGCAATAAAGGTGTGTATCCTGGGGTTGACAGCATCCTTAACGGCATCCCATCCCCGGCGGATATCCTGTTCATTGGCACGGCAAAGGGCGGCTATCTGGGTTTTTTGCAGGGTTTCGGCAATGGCTTTGACGGCTTTGTAATCCCCGTCCGAGGCTGCGGGGAATCCCGCTTCAATCACATCCACCCCAAGGGCTTCGAGCTGGGTGGCAATGCGCAGTTTTTCGGCCTGGTTCATGCTGGCCCCGGGGGATTGTTCTCCATCCCTCAAGGTGGTGTCAAAAATAATAATTCTTCTGTCGTCATTCATTTTTATTCGCCTTTTATGGTGTTGTCCAGTGAAAGTTTGTATTGAAAACTGTCGGCAAGCGCCTGCCAGCTTGCTTCGATAATATCTTCCGACACCCCGATGGTGGAAAAAATATTATTGGTATCCCGGGACTCAATGAGAACCCTTACCTTGGCATCGGTGCCGTCGGATCCTTCGATGACACGGACCTTGAAATCCACCAGGTGCATGTCGTTAACCTGGGGATAAATGGTGGTGAGGGCTTTCCTCAAACTATTATCCAGGGCGGACACCGGACCGTCCCCTTCGGCCGAGGTGATCTCCGTTGTATCTCCCACCCGAATTTTAATCATGGCATGGGAGTAACAGGGTCTTTCCTTGTCTTTTTCAACCACCACCCTGAAGGATTCCAATTCAAAATTGGGAACAAACTGATCCGTGAGTTTTTCCATGATCAGTTTCAGGGAGCCTTCTGCAGCATCAAATTCAAACCCGTCGTTTTCCAGTTCCTTGATGCTGGCGACAATCAGGGACTTTTTTCTTTCATCATCCCCAAGATCCACCCCCAGTTCATTGGCCTTGTAGATGATATTGCTTTTGCCAGATTGTTCAGAGACCAGTACCCGGCGCTCATTTCCCACAAGGGAAGGTGATATGTGTTCATAGGCCCTGGGGTTTTTCATGATGGCCGACACATGAACTCCTCCCTTGTGGGCAAATGCAGACTTTCCCACAAAGGGTCTGGAGTTGACCGGGGGCACATTGGCGGTTTCAGAGACAAACCGTGACAGATTCAAAATCTTTTTAAGGTTTTCTTCGGTCATGCAGGCCCGTTTCATTTTAAGGGCAAGAATGGGAATAATGGCCGTTAAATCTGCATTGCCGCAGCGTTCTCCATACCCGTTGATGGTTCCCTGGACCATGGTGGCCCCGGCATGGACGGCGGTCACGGCATTGGCAACGGCCATGGCGCAGTCATTGTGGGTGTGAATACCAAAGATGATGTTCTGCTGGTCACGCTCCTTAAAGTGGGCCACCACATCTCTTGTAATGGTGTCTATCTCACAGGGCAGGGACCCTCCGTTGGTGTCGCAGAGAACCAGACAACGGGTGCCGCCTTCAACGGCTGCTTCCAGGGTTTTAAGGGCATAGGCCGTATTGGCCTTGTAACCATCATAAAAATGTTCAGCATCATAGAACACTTCACGGTCCCGGGCCAGAAGGTAGGCCACGCTCTCTTGTATCATGGCCAGATTTTCCTCCTTTGTGTTGTCCATAATTGACTCCACATGGAGGTCCCAGGACTTTCCAAAGATGGTAATCACCGGTGCCCCTGAATTGATCAGGGCTTGTAAGTTGGCGTCTTGCTCACAAGTGCTCCCCTGACGCCGTGTGGAACCAAAGGCGGCAATCCTGGCATTTTTGAACTGGATATCGCGTACCAGTTCAAAGAATTGCTGGGCACCGGGGTTGGAGCCTGGCCAGCCGCCTTCAATGTAATGGATGCCAGCATCGTCCAAGCGTTTGGCAATCTTGAGCTTGTCTTCCGGGGAAAAAAATATGTTCTCTCCTTGCATCCCGTCCCTTAGGGTAGTGTCGTATAAGAGTGTCTTTTTGATTGTCTTTTCCATGGTTTATTTCCCGTTTTCCCTTGCCAGGGCAATGGAGCCGGTGGAGGCTATTTCTACAATGCCCATGGGCTGTAAAAGCGAGACAAAGGCCGTATGTTTTTCGCTGGTCCCTGACATTTCAATTATAAAATGGGAATGGCCCACATCCACGATTTTGCACCGGAATATGTCCACAATCCTCAGGATCTCAGCCCGTTTTTCCGGTTGCGCATGGACTTTGATCAGTGCCAGTTGACGTTCCACATATTTTTTCTCGGTTAAATCATTGACCGTAATGACATTGATGAGTTTGTTGAGCTGTTTTTTAATCTGTTCAATAATATGGGCATCACAATTGGTCACCATGGTAATCCGGGAGACAGCCGGATCCACCGTGGTGGCAACGCTCAACGAATCAATATTGAATCCCCGGCCGGAAAAAAGTCCCGCAATTCTGGAAAGTACGCCGGGTTCATCATCCACAAGAATTGAGAGTAAGTATCTGTTTGTTTCCATTGTTTATTCCTCTTTTTATAAGAACAGCTATACCAACAGCATGTCGGTGATGGCTCCGCCTGCGGGCACCATTGGGTAAACAGATTCTTCACGTTCCACTATAAATTCCATGATAACCGTACCCGGGGTTTCCAGGCCAAGCTTCAGGGTCGCTTCCACTTTGGCCGGGTCTTCGCATTTAAATCCTTTAGCCCCATAGGCGTCAGCTAATTTTACAAAGTCTGGGGCATTTTCCATGTTGGTGGAAGCATAGGCCTTGTCATAGAAAAATTCCTGCCATTGTCTGACCATGCCCAAAAATCGGTTGTTGAGAATAACAATCTTGACATCTATCTTGGATTCTATGGCGGTCATGAGTTCCTGGATGTTCATCTGGATGGACCCGTCTCCTGCCACATCCACCACCACCTTGTCCGGGCGGGCGGCCTTGGCACCGATGGCCGCGGGTAGGCCAAATCCCATGACGCCCAAGCCGCCTGAGGTGATAAAATGATTGGGCTTGTCAAAATGGTAAAACTGGGCTGCCCACATCTGGTTCTGACCGACCTCTGTGGTGATAATGGCCTCGCCTCGGGTGGCTTCGTAGAGTTTTTCTACCACAAACTGGGGCTTGATGATGGTAGGTCCCTGGTCATATTTTAAGGGGGTGGTCTGTTTCCACTGGTCGATTTGGGCCAACCACGGGGCACGGTCCTGCTTGAGTGCTTCGGGGGTTTCTTTTTTCATTAGTTTTAATATGCCTGCCAGAGCGGCTTTGCAATCCCCCACAATGGGGCAGTGCACCGGAATATTTTTATGGATGGAAGTGGGGTCAATGTCGATCTGAATGATCTGGGCATTGGGGGCAAATTTTTCGATATTGCCGGTGACTCGGTCATCGAACCTGACCCCGGCTGCAATGATTAAATCGCAGTTGCCAATACTCATGTTGGCCCGGAAGGTGCCGTGCATCCCGAGCATCCCCAGCCACAGGGGGTCGGATCCGGGAAAGGCCCCAAGGCCCATTAAAGACCCTGTCACCGGAATATCCGCCAGCCGTGCAATAGCGGTGAGTTCTTCAGAAGCCCGGGACAAGATGACCCCGCCTCCGGCAAAAATCACCGGTCTTTTGGCTTCCTTTATCAGGGTGACCGCCTTGGCCAATTGTTTTTTGTTGGGGGTGTAATTGGGTTTATAGGATCGCAAAGCTGTCTCTTCGGGCATCACAAACTCAATCTGCGCCTGGACAATATCCTTGGGCAGATCCACCAGAACAGGCCCCGGTCTTCCAGATCTGGCAATGTGAAAGGCCTCCTGGATGGTGGCGGCCAGACGATTGGGATCTTTTACCAGATAATTGTGTTTGGTGCAGGGCCGGGTGATCCCGACAATGTCCACTTCTTGAAAGGCATCATTGCCGATGAGAGCCGTGGGAACCTGGCCGGTAAAGACCACTATGGGAATGGAGTCTGTGTGGGCCGAGGCAATTCCGGTCACCGTGTTGGTGGCGCCGGGTCCGGAGGTGACAAGCGCCACGCCGACACTATCGTTTGCCCGGGCATAGCCGTCGGCGGAATGGACCGCACCCTGCTCGTGGCGAACCAGGATGTGGCGCAGGTCCGGGTGTCTTGCCAGTTCATCATGGATGTCGATGGTGGCACCTCCCGGATAACCGAAAATGGTATCCACGCCCTGGGCTTTGATCATTTTAATCAGTATTTGAGCCCCTGTGAGTTTCATGTGTTTCTCCTGTTAGAAATTTTTAAATATGGCGCCATTGCCAGCGGAACTTACCATTCGTGCATATCGGGCCATGTATCCTTTTTTGATCTTGGGCTCAGGTTTTTCCCAATGGGTAAACCTGCGTTTTATTTCTTGTTCAGACACCATCAGTTCGATTTGTTTGGACGGAATATCGATTCGGATTTCATCTTTTTCCTGAACAACGGCAATGAGGCCACCCTGGGTGGCTTCCGGGGAGACATGGCCGATGGAAGCCCCTTTGGTACCGCCGGAAAATCTGCCGTCGGTGATCAGGGCGCAGGTGCTGTCCAGTCCCATACCGGCAATGGCCGAGGTGGGGGTGAGCATTTCGCGCATGCCCGGGCCGCCTGAAGGTCCTTCGTAACGGATGACAATCACATCTCCCGGGTTGATTCTGCGCTCCATGATGGCTGATGTGGCATCTTCCTCACAATCAAACACCCGGGCAGGTCCTTGATGGGTCATCATTTCGGGAAGGACAGCCGATTGCTTGACCACGCAGCCCTCGGTGGCCAGGTTGCCAAAGAGTACGGCAAGACCGCCTTGTTTATGATAGGGGGTTTCAACGGGTTTGATCACATTGGCGTCTTTCACCCGGACAGGTTTGAGGTTTTCGCCAAGAGGGCTGCCCGTGGCGGTCATGCAGGTGAGATCCAGCATGTCATGGTCGGATAATTCTTTCATCACCGCCTGGATCCCCCCGGCAAAATGAAGATCTTCAATGTGGTCGGGACCTCCCGGGCTCAGGGAACACAGATGGGGGGTTTTGCTGCTGACCTCATTAATAAGGGATAGGTCAATATCGATGTCGGCTTCTGCTGCAATGGCTTTTAAGTGAAGAACGGTATTGGTCGAACAGCCCAGGGCCATGTCTACCACCAGGGAATTTAAAAACGAGGCCCGGGTGAAAATTTTGTCCGGTGTGATGCCCTTGTCCAATAATTCCATGATCTTGATGCCGGTCTCTTTGGCCAGCCGGATTCTTTCGGACATGGGGGCGGGAATGGTCCCGTTGCCGGGAAGTGCCATGCCAATGGCTTCTGTCAGGCAGTTCATGGAGTTGGCCGTGAACATTCCGGCACAGGAGCCGCAGGTGGGGCAGGCCGCATCTTCAATCCGGGCCAGATCATCTTCGGTCATTTTTCCTGTCTGAACCGCGCCAACTGCCTCAAATACAGAGACAAGATCTATTTTTTTATTCCGGTCATCGGGATGACGACCCGCAAACATGGGGCCGCCGCTGACAAAGATGGCCGGAATGTTCAGGCGGGCTGCAGCCATAAGCATGCCGGGAACTATTTTATCACAATTGGGCACCATGACAATGGCATCAAAGGGATGGGCCATTGCCGTGACCTCAATGGAGTCTGCAATCAATTCCCTGGAGGCCAGGGAATAGTGCATGCCCCCATGGTTCATGGCAATACCATCGCAGACCCCAATGGTGGAAAATTCCATGGGGGTTCCGCCTGCCATGCGGATTCCTGCCTTGACGGCCGTGACAATGGTGTCCAGGTGCAGGTGGCCCGGGATCAGTTCGTTGGCTGAATTGGCAATCCCGATAAGGGGCTGGGAAATTTCTCTGTCTGTCAGGCCCAGGGCTTTCATCAGGCTTCTGTGGGGGGCTCTGGCAACTCCCTTGGTTGCAATGTGACTTCTCATTTTGTCTCCTTTCCAAAAATATAAAAAGCCGTTATCTGCCCGGTCGGGGCTGATAACGGCTTTTAAAGTTAATTTAAAGTTTATGCCACTAAGAGCCCCTTCGCCTGGAGGTGAGAATAATCACCTCCACGATAATAAGGACTAGTAGGTTGTTGATAAAATTTATTCGCATAATTATTTACTCTATTTAAAAATTATTTACTATATATAAATTCATTAGAAGTCAAGCATAAAATTAAACTATTTATACAGGGGTAGCGGATACATGGTTGATGGATGAGGCCATGTATCCGGCACCAAACCCATTATCGATATTTACCACCGCAATATTGGAGCTGCAGGAATTGAGCATGCCCAGCAGCGCTGTCATGCCGTTGAAACTGGTGCCATAACCGATGCTTGTGGGAACTGCAATCACCGGCGCTTTGACCATTCCGGCCACCACACTGGGCAGGGCCCCTTCCATGCCGGCAATCACAATGATCACGCTTGCCTCAAAAATTTTGTCCCTATGGGCGAACAGTCTGTGAATTCCGGCAACCCCCACATCAAACAGGGTGTCCACTTCATTGCCCATGGCCTGGGCCGTAAGGGCGGCTTCCCTTGCCACGGGAATATCAGAGGTGCCGGCAGAGATGATGAGAATTTTACCAACCCCTGTGGCAGCAGGCGCTTTCTTTTGAATTCTTAGGAGTCTGGCATCTTGAAAATATTGGGCAGCGGGCAGGGCTGCTTTTACATCCCGGGCCTTTTTTTCATTGATGCGGGTCACCAGAATGACGTCCTCTCTTGGGACCATTCGTTCAAGAATTCCAATGATCTGTTCACTGGTTTTTCCCTGACCGAAAATCACTTCGGGGAAGCCTTTTCGCAGAGATCTATGGTGATCTATGTGGGCAAAATCGATGTCTTCAAAGGAAAGATCTTTGAATTGGGTTCTGGCATCTGCCACGCTCATAATTCCCTGGGCCACCTGGGACAAAAGTTTGGTAAGTGTTTCCTGGTTCATGGGGGGGGGCCTAATATTTCCACAACTTCCATGTCCATGCCTCCTGAGATGAATTTGCTGATATTTTTTTGAGATGTGTTTGCTCCAAAAATGATAGATATCATTTACGCTCGAGGATAGTCAAGGAATATTGATTAAGAACAAGACCCAGGTTCTTGCACTTATTGGCTAAATATTATAATAGATTCCCAGCAAAATTTTACAGATTGGAAAGGCCAATGAAACGAGACAAGGTGTTTGCACAAAAAAAGGACCGGATAGAACCCTTTGCATTTAACAGGGAAGTTACGGCAGTGTTTGATGATATGCTGAAACGTTCGGTGCCTTTTTACCAGGAAAGTATCCAGCGTCAGGCCCAGATGGCCCGGGCATTTTTTCAGGAAAAAACCAGGATATATGACCTGGGATGTTCCCATGGGAACCTTGGGGTTTTAATCGCTGGGCAATCTTTTGACGCTCCCTTTGCCATGACGGGGGTGGACAGTTCAATTCCAATGATTGAAAAATACCATGCCCGGCTGGAACAAATGAAAAACGTCCATGGGATTGATCTTATCTGCGGCCTGCTTGAGGATATTCAAATTAAAAACGCCTCGGTGGTCCTTATCAACTTGACCCTGCAGTTTCTGGAGTTAAACAAAAGAAACAAACTAATTAAAAAAATATACCAGGGGCTTATGCCCGGCGGCATTCTTCTGGTCACGGAAAAAATTATCCACCCATCCTCCCCCATAAATGAGCTGGAACAAGATTTTTACCGGCGATTTAAACGGGAAAATGGATATTCAGAGCTTGAAATCAGCCAGAAGCGGGATGCCCTTGAAAAGGTTTTGATCCCCGAGACCATTGAGGTTCATCAACAGCGGTTTCTTGACGCCGGTTTTTCATCCTTTGAGGTCTGGTTGAAATGGTTCAATTTTGCCTCCATGATTGCCATAAAGTAACCCGAGTTGATCCTGCAACCATTACAAAAAAAATTAGGATATTAATTTAAAATACCATGGAACGGTTTTTAAAACAGCACCGGGAATTTAAGTTGGGCCCATGGGTTGAAGAACTTACCCGGATTATTTCAGAAAAAAGGGCATTCCTTGACATTGCCAAGGGTAATGTTCAGCGATATAAATCTCTGGTGGAAAGCCTTCCGGATTTTGTTCCGTCTAAAATAGACCTTGGGGGCAACCATGTCCTTGTGGGAGATGAATCCGATATTCCCATGGATGGGAAAAAAGATCTCCATGAAAAACTGGCCCAGCTTAGCCCCTGGCGAAAAGGGCCTTTTAATCTTTTTGGTGTGGACATTGACACGGAATGGCAGTCCTGGATGAAATGGGATCGTCTGCTGCCCCATCTTCCAAAACTTGCCGGAAGGCGTATCCTGGATATCGGATCCAGCAACGGGTACTACATGTTTCGCATGGCCGCTCAAAAGCCCTTATTTGTGTTGGGGCTGGAGCCCCAGGGTTCTTTTTATTACCAATATCTGGCTATTCAAAAATTTTTGCGCCAGGACAATGTATTCTGCCTGCCCATTCCCCATGATCAATTGCCCCGGATGGAGCAGTATTTTGACCTGGTATTTTGCATGGGGGTTCTTTACCACAGAAAATCCCCCATCGAAATGCTCAAAAGCATCCATGATTCATTGAAAAAAGGCGGCCAGATAGTGCTTGAAAACCTGGTACTTGATACGAGGGAGAATCTCTGCCTTTTTCCAAAGGACCGGTATGGTAAAATGCGCAATGTTTTTTTTATCCCGGATCTTCTGGCAATGGAATCCTGGCTGGTCAGGGCCGGTTTTACCCATATTCAATGTGTGGATGTGGCAAAAACAAGCTGCGAGGAACAGCGCAAGACTGATTGGATTCAGACCGAGTCCCTGGTGGATTTTTTGGACCCGGATGATCCGGACAAGACCATTGAAGGGTATCCCGCACCGGTCAGGGCCGTCTTTATTGCCAGGGCCTGATACATTAGTGGGAAATATTTTATAAGGCATGGGCAGAAAAGCTTAAATAAAGCAATTATAAAATTGCGTTTTCGTTCTTGTTTTGCGATAGGGTTCGTGGTAGGAAATTGTCATAAAATGATATGCCGTTTGTTTAATTGATTTTGCAAAGGATCTGTTTATGAATGTTCTTGTAACGGGCGCTGCCGGTTTCATCGGGGCCAACCTGAGTTTGCGTCTTCTCAAAGAGGGTCACACTGTATGCGGCTTAGATAATTTAAATGATTATTACGATGTCAATCTGAAAAAAGCCCGGCTGGTGCCAATTATAGAATATCCCGGGTTTGATTTCCAGCAGCTTGATTTGGCAGACAGGGATAAGATAAAAGCACTGTTTAAGGCCAATTCCTTTGATTGTGTGGTGAATCTGGCTGCCCAGGCCGGGGTGCGGTACAGTATCGAAAATCCTGCCTCCTATGTGGATTCAAATCTTGTGGGATTTGGAAATATCCTGGAAGGGTGCCGTCATTCAAAGGTTAAACACTTTGTATATGCTTCCAGTAGTTCTGTTTATGGCCTCAACACCCGAATGCCTTTTTCCGTGCGGCATAACGTGGACCACCCGGTCAGTCTCTATGCTGCTTCAAAAAAGGCCAATGAGCTCATGGCCCATACCTATAGCTATCTGTATAATTTGCCCACAACCGGCCTTCGATTCTTTACAGTTTACGGTCCTTGGGGCAGACCGGATATGGCATTGTTTCTCTTTACCAACGCTATTCTAAATGACAAACCCATCAAGGTATTTAACAACGGGAATATGCAGCGGGATTTTACCTATATCGACGATATTGTCGAAGGGGTCATCCGGGTAATGAAAAATATTCCCGAGGCAGATCCCAAATGGTCTTCGGACGCGCCTAATCCTTCTTCAAGCTGTGTGCCCTATAAATTATATAATATCGGGAACAACCAGCCAATAGCGCTCATGAAATTTGTCCATGCCATTGAAGAAGCCATTGGGAAAAAAGCGGTAATAGATTATTTACCCATGCAGCCTGGAGATGTCCCTGCCACCTATGCTGACGTGAGTGATCTTACAGCAGACATAGATTTTAAGCCATCCACACCCATTAAACAAGGGATTCAAAGTTTTGTGGACTGGTATATGGATTATTACACCTGATGACCTTGCAAAAAGCGGATACCGCCGCATTGTCAAACCGGGATTTGATGATCCCCTATTTACCCCAACGCCCTTGATACAATTTCATAAACATTTTTAGACAGTGTCTGAACGGACAGGATCCGTTCAAGCTCTTTTTTCATCAAGGATTGCCGTGTCTTATCATATTTTTTCCAGTGATTGAAACAGGATGACAACCTGGCTGCCACCTGCTGATTAATGATGTCCAGGGCAATAATTTGGTTTGCAATAAACCCGTACCCGCTGCCATCTATCCTGTGAAAATTTATGGGGTTGTGCAGGGCAAACATGTAAACAAGGGATCTGACCTTGTTGGGATTGGCCATGGTGAAATCCGGATGGGTCAAAAGCCCTTGAACTTTTTCTAGGGTATCGGGAAGGGGGGAGGCTGCCTGGAGGGCAAACCATTTGTCCAGCACTAGTTTGTCGTGCTCCCATTTTTGATAAAAAATATCCATCCCCGTTTGTTTGACCTGGGAATTAATCTGGCTTAAAATCCTCAGACTAGCATATTCGTCGGTCATGTTTTGGGCTGTTTCAAATTGCTGACGGACAAATTGCGTTGTTGGTTCGTCCCCGATGCAGCCGATATATGACAAACACAGATTTTTAAGACTTCGATCCGCGACTGCACCATGGGCGCTGCTCAGGGGATCTGCATGGGAACACTGCTCAATCGTCTCCATGAACTGATCCTTTAAATTCAGGGCCAGTTCTTTTTTAAGATAGGATCGGGCCTTGTGGATGGCCGCCACATCAATACACGCATAATTGTCCTTGATTTCATTTTCCTGGGGGAGCAGCAGTGTTTTGGCAAGAAATGCCTTGTCGGTTGTTGTGTCCGTCAATGCGGCTTTAAATGCCTGGAGCAAAATTGGGGAGATACCCAGGGGGGAATGGTTTTGAATGGCTGAAACCAGCTTTTTGATTTCTTTGGTGAAAAGGGTCTGGGCAGCGTCCCACCTGTTAAAGTCATCTTGCTCATGGGCCATGAGAAAGGCCAGATCTGAATTGGAAAAATCGGTTGCCAGTTTTATGGGTGCAGAAAATTGTCTGAAAACCGACGGATAGGTGTCAGGCCCCATATTTTCAAACACAAAGCAGGTCTTGTCCGATGTCAGTTCGAGCAAGGACTTGCCCTTGGGGGTGATGTCGTTTCCTTGGCCATCCATCAGGCCGAATCGCACAGGGATATGCAGGGCCTGTTTTGTCGGTTGATGTTTGTCCGGAGGGGAGGCCTGTTCAAAGGTCAGGCTCAGGGTTTGGTGTTTCGGATCATAGGTCCGCCTTACCGTTACCTCAGGGGTACCGGACTGAGAATACCATAACTTGAACTGGTTCAGATCACGTCCGGATACCGCTTCCATTGCCGAAACAAAATCTTCAATGGTCACCGCCATCCCGTCAAAGCGTTCAAAATAAAGGTCCAGGCCCTGCCTGAAAAAGGATTCTCCCAAAAGATGGTGGATCATCCGGATCAGTTCCGCCCCCTTTTCATACACGGTCATGGTATAAAAATTATCCATTTTAATGTAGGATTCGGGTCTGACTGGGTGGGACATGGGGCCGGCATCTTCGGGAAATTGAAAGGCCCGCAGGTTTTTCACATTGGATATCCGTTTAACCGACCTGGAGTTTAAATCAGAAGAGAATTCCTGGTCCCGAAAGACAGTGAGCCCTTCCTTGAGGCTGAGCTGAAACCAGCTGTTGAGAGTTACACGGTTTCCGGTCCAATTATGAAAATACTCGTGGCCGATAACCCCTTGGATATTTATAAAATCTTCGTCTGTGGCAGTTTTCGGATCGGCCAAGACATATTTTGAATTAAAAATATTGAGTCCCTTGTTTTCCATGGCACCGGCATTAAAATCATTGATGGCCACAATCTGGTACAAATCAAGGTCATATTCAAGACCGAACCGATCCTCATCCCAGCGCATGGCCTGTTGAAGAGAGGTCATGGCATGATGGCATTTTTCAATATTTTCAGGCTCAGAATAGATCTTCAAATCAATCCTTTTTCCGGAACAGGTGGTAAACCTGTTTTCCAGGCAGGATAAATTTCCCGCCACAAGGGCAAACAGGTAACAAGGTTTTTTAAAGGGATCCTCCCACCTGACATAATGCCGGTTGTTTTCAAGATCTCCCGAGTTGACCAGATTCCCGTTGGAAAGCAGAACGGGATACCGGTCCCTATCTGCAATAATGGTAGTAGAATAGACTGCCATTACATCCGGCCTGTCCGGAAAAGGGGTGATCCGTCTGAACCCCTGGGATTCGCACTGGGTGCACAGGGTGTCCGCGGACAGATACAAGCCTTCAAGGCTGGTATTTTCTTTGGGCGTCAGGCGGGATGTGATTTCCAGGCAGAAATTGTCCGGTGTACTCAAAAGTGTGAAAGCATCATCTTCTGAATGGTATTCCTCTGGCAGTAAAACCATTCCGTCTGCAACCACGGAAAGAATCTCAAACGGTCCTTTGTCAAAAACAAGGGAGGGGTTCGTGTTCGCCATGTCTGTGTTTTTATGAATCTGCATCACAGAGGTGACAAGGGTTTGCTCCCCCTTAATGTCAAAGGTGAGATCAATTTTATCCACTATGAATTCTGCAGGGCGATAGTCTTTTAAGTATATGGTCTCTGGTGTTTTCATGGAGAAAAAATAAAACGTT
>CAYWNB010000069.1:0-14789 GCA_964459195.1 uncultured Desulfobacula sp. | reverse complement strand
GGCCATAAAAGCGGGGGACAAGATAAAAGTTCATTATACCGGTGTGCTGGCAGATGGGAAAAAGTTTGACTCCTCCCGGGATAGGGGAGAGCCCATCGCGTTTGTCATTGGAAAAGGTGAGGTAATCAAGGGATGGGATTTAGGGATAATCGGCATGAAAAAAGGAGAGATGCGGCGACTTTTGATTCCCTATCCTTTAGCCTATGGCGAAAAAGGGTATCCCGGTATAATTCCCCCCAAAGCCACCCTGATATTTGATGTGGAGCTGGTGGACTTTAATTAAACCCATGGTCACAGTATATCGGCAGTGAATTTTCCGGCCGGTAACCCAAAAAAGTGTTCCTATAGCAGGGGCATGGCAAGCATCTGTTTTAAGATGCGCTGCTGGCGGTTTCGAATATAGGCGCTGGGGTTTTTTGCAGACCATTTGTGGGGACTTGGCAAAATAGCTGCCATCAGTGCCGCCTGGGGCTTTGTCAATTGTCCGGCATCGCAGAAAAAATAGCCTTGTGCTCCGGCTTGGGCTCCCACCAGGTGGGTTCCCCAGTCCACGGTATTCAAGTAAACCTCAAAAATTCTTTGTTTGTCCCAGAAACCCTCAATCAATATGGTATACCATGCTTCTGCAGCCTTTCGAAAAAGGCTTCTGCTGGAAGGCAGAAAAAGGGATCGTGCCGTCTGCATACTGATGGTACTGGCTCCCCTGAATTGATGGTTTTCTACCATGTTTTCAATCACAATTTTTATTTCTTTAAAATCAAATCCGCTGTGGGTGAGAAACCGTTGGTCCTCTGATGCCAAAACCGCTTGCCGAAGGTGGGGGGAAATTTTTACAAGATCCTGCCATGAATATTGTGGCCTGATATAGTCGGTTTGATCGAGTTGGGCGAGCAGTCTTTCCCAGATCATATTGACGGTGCCCGGGGGATTTATGTACTTGAAAACCAAAACCTGGGAAACGGAAAAAAAAACCAGAACAAGGATAATCCTAAAAAAAAATTTCCAAAGCCCGGCCATGATTGATCTTTTCTTTTTTTTTCTCATCCAGCACCCCTGGCAATGGGTTCTACGCGGATTGGCCGGTATTGTCAAACTTTATGGTTAAATGGATCTTTTCTTAAAGATGATGAGTGTCAGGGATATGAAAAGAAGGCTGAATGCAAGGACATTTATCAGTGGATGGACGGGGCCAATACCCATAAATTCGCTTTTTGAGATTAATGAGTCGGCATAGGTCTGGACCATAAACAGTTTTGGATAAACGATACGCCATAGTGCAGGGGATGATGCTGAGACTGAAGAAGATAGGGCTTCTATCAATTGACTGTTTAACAATCGGTAACCGCCATCGGAAATAAATCCAGTCCCCAGGAGGCCCATTGCAAACAAGGCGCTTATAAAACCCGGCATAAACAAAGAAAACAAACAGACGGTGGCTGTCATAAACAAAAGATTCACTGAACAAACAATTGAGGCTTCGATATATCCTAAATTAATGTCACCGGTATGGGACCAGACAATCGAAAAGAGCGTCAAATGTAAAACAAACATAAACCCTGAAGTAAGAATCCATGTGCCCATTATTCTGCCAAGCACATATTCCCAGCGCTGAACAGGTCTTGAAAGAAACATCTGCACAGACCCATCGTTTTGATCTCTGGTGAAAATTCTCATTGATATCATGGAAACCATCAGGAGCATTCCCATAACGATTGCCTGGAAAATAACCCGGGTAGCATACCCTATTCCTTCAATCTGCTGGCCGTTGACCACATAATTTGCGGAATAACACCCTCGCATTAAAAAGAGCAGGCACACTGATATGGTCAGAAGAAGATAAAAACTTTTGGACCTCATCTGGTCCACAATCGTATAATGTGCAATTTTAATGAACATTTTCATATTATTTTCATTTATTGTTGGGTTACGTGTTTAACAAAAACATCTTCAAGGCTTTCACCATCAGCCATTATGGCGTCAATTGAATCTTTTACGACTATCTTTCCCCTGTGCATAATGGCGGCAGTATCGCATGTTTTTTCAACCTCTGACAGCAGGTGAGAATTTAAAACAATGGTTATCTCATCTTGCCTGAGGGTATCAATAATTATTCGAATATCTCTGATCCCCATGGGATCCAAGCCGGAAACAGGCTCATCCAGGATCAACAGTTCCGGGGTGCCTATCAGCGCACCGGCAATTCCGATTCGCTGCTTCATCCCCTTTGAATAGCCGGCGCTTTTTTTTTTGTCTCTTCGTGTCATTGATACGACTTCCACAACTCTTTCAACTTCAAGTCTTGCTTTTTTCCCAGATAATCCAATAAGGGATGCATGGCGAAGCAGATATTCAAACCCTGAAAGGAATGGGGGGATCATATGCTGTTCTGCTATATACCCAATGTTTTTTCTTGCCCTTGTTTCACAAGAGGGGGCTCCATTAATTGTGATAGTTCCTGAAGTGGGTTGAATAAATCCTAACAGCATCCTGATAATAGTGGTCTTACCGGCGCCATTGGGTCCAAGCAGTGCAAAAAATTCACCTTTTTTAATTTGGTAGGAAACAGTGTCAACCGCTTTCAGGTTGCCAAATTTTCTTGTAACACCATCCAATACAATCATTATTTCACTCATTTTAGTTGTCAGTTTTGAAAATGTTTAAACCGGCGTCCAGATTTTTTCTATCAGTTTAAAATCCAGCTCATTTTTTTTATGGGTTATCTACTGTGATTGGGGGCGGTTGTCAATAAATTGGTGTGGGAGGAGGATTGGTTTCAGGAACGAGAAAGCCCCTGAACAATATTTTGTTCAGGGGCTTTTATTTTTCAAGTCATTGGATGACTTTTTTTGTAGCGCAAAAAAACGGTTAACTAAATCACGGTTACATTTGCTGCTGCAGGGCCTTTTTGGCCTTCTTCGATATCGAAGGAAACACGGTCTCCTTCATTCAGGGATTTAAACCCTGTTGAATTGATGCCGGAATGATGCACAAATACATCTTTTCCGCCGTCTTCTTGTTCGATAAATCCAAAACCTTTTGAGTCGTTAAACCATTTTACTGTACCATTAGCCATAGTGGCGTTCTCCTGTAATAAAAAAAAAAAAATAACAGTTTCTAACTTGGGGGGTAATACCGATCTTCTTTTCGAGGGGTTACTCCTTTGGAATGAAACCTGGGCACTTCACATTGAATAGTGCAAACTGTCGATACAATACAGCTATTTTTGATAAAGTCAAGTTTTAAACGATATTATTTATATCGTCTGCAGATTTCCCCAATGGCATCATTATGGGAAAATCTTGTCCGGTTCCGGGTCAATGTGGTGATGGATTGCCCTGTGGAAAATAGAGCTTTTCATGGGGCCGATAGGATGTTTTGTGTTGACACCGGGGGGCTTTTATATTACAGCTATAATAAAGCTACATTGAGATCGAACTTAAATATCCATATCTTCCAGGAGGGCAGATGAAAGAAGTTGTTATCGTCAGTGCATGCAGAACGGCAATCGGTGGTTTTGGGGGGGCTCTTTCCCCATTGAGCGATATCGATTTCGGTCCCATTCCCATACGCGAATCCATTAAACGGGCAGGGTTGACCGGAGATCAGATTGATGAAGTGATTTATGCCTCAGGATACAGGACCGGAGATCTTCCCATTAACTCCGCCAGGGTTGTGGCGGTGAAGGCAGGCATCCCAGAGGAAAAACCCCAGTTTACCATCAGCAAGGCCTGTGCCGGTAGTGTCAAGGCCGTTACCCTGGCTGCCCAGGTCATAAAATCCGGTGACGCAGATATCATTGTGGCCGGGGGCATGGAAAGCATGAGCAATGCCACTTTTATGTTGAAAAAAGCCAGGTGGGGATATCGTCTGGGCCATGGTCAGCTCATGGATCAGCTGATCCTGTTTGACCCCCTAAGCGGCAATACTATGGGGGAAACTGCTGAAAATGTGGCAGAAAAATACAATGTTTCCCGGGAAGATCAAGATGCCTTTGGGCTGAGAAGCCAGAACCTGGCCGAGCAGGCTATTAAGGAGGGCAGGTTCAAAGAGCAGATTGTTCCCGTGGAAATCCCCCAGAGAAAAGGGGATCCCAAAATATTTGATACAGATGAACACCCCCGGTTTGGCACCACCATTGAAGCACTTCAACGACTCAAACCCCCTTTTAAAAAGGGGGGGTCGGTGACTGCCGGTAATGCCAGCGGAATGAACGACGGGGCATGTGCCCTGGTGGTCATGTCAAAGGACAAGGCAGATGAACTGGGTATTGAACCCATGGCATCCATTGTCTCCTATGCCTCGGCGGGTGTGGATCCGGCCTATATGGGCATCGGCCCCATTCCAGCTACCCGATTGGCCCTGGAAAAAGCAGGACTCACCATTGATGATATGGATCTGATTGAATTGAATGAGGCCTTTGCTTCCCAGGCCATTGCCTGCATGCGTGAGCTTTCCATGGATATCAACAAGGTCAATGTGAATGGGGGTGCCATTGCCATGGGCCACCCGGTTTCTGCCAGCGGTGGTGACCTTGTGACAAAAATTTTGTATGAGCTTGCGGCCAGGGATCTGAGATACGGACTGGTTACCCTGTGTATCGGCGGCGGTCAGGGCATGGCCTTGATCGTTGAACGGAAAAAATAGGCTGAATAAAAAAAAGAGGGGCGTAACCTGCTCCCTGAAAATTGAAATATATCAAAAAGAGCGCACTTCTAATTAGGAGGTGCGCTCTTTTTGATTTTGTTCAGATGCTTTTTAGATAGCCTGTATCATCGGGCATGTTTTTCTTTCTGGCGGCCTTGGTTGCCAGTTCATCGCATCGCTCATTCAAGGGGTCGCCAGCATGACCTTTTACCCATTTGAAGGTGATGTCAAGTCCGGCCTGAAGATCCAGAAGAAGGTCCCACATGTCTGTATTCATGGCTGGCTTGCCATCGGATTTGATCCAGTTTCTTTTTTTCCAGTTTCGGGCCCAGCCCTTGGTGAGACCATTAATGACATATTTTGAGTCCGAGTGCAGGACAATGGGGCTTTTCTCTCCTTTCAGGGCTTTCATGGCGACCATCACGGCCTTGAGTTCCATGCGGTTGTTGGTGGTTAAATTATACCCGCCGGAGAGTTCTTCGTTGCCTTTTATTACGACCCCATATCCGCCGGGGCCTGGATTACCAATGGCGCCGCCATCGGTATAAACCACAATGGTGCCCTTTGGATAGTCCGCTTCACTCGGATATACCCTTTGGGGTTTATCCGATCCTTTTTTTTCGGGGTTTTTTTTGTTTGATCCGGGCGAAAAGGACGGGTTTTTAAGAAAGGCGTCTGCTTCCTGCCGGGTCTTAAAGCTTTTATAAATTGCATTGGTAAATCCCCTGACCTGTTGTTCTGTCTCGGGCCAGGTGGTGAATATTCCTGTTTTACGTCCCTGGGCGACGGCATAGTATTTCATGGGCAAGAATATAGACTGGAATCTTGAACCTGTAAATACCCCGGGAAGGGTATTTTTTTTATGCCGGATTTGTGGTATTCCCCTGGAAAAGAGGAAAAAAAATTTGCGGTCCTTAGGGTGAATATTTTATTGTTTAAACAATTTAGCAGGAAAATTTAAAATGACGCCGGCCATTCAACAGGTGAAAAAAAATAAAATACCCTTTGTCCTCCATGAATATGACCATGACCCCGGCATCCCGGCATACGGACAAGAGGCTGCTCAAAAGTTGGGGATTGCTCCGGATCACCTGTTCAAAACCCTGGTTGTTTTAACGAACAACAGAGGGCTGGCCGTTGGGGTGGTGCCGGTATCGGGGAAATTGGACCTGAAGGCCATTGCCAAAGCACTGGGGGCAAAAAAGGCGGCAATGGCAGACAAACACCAGGCGGAACGGTCCACCGGCTATATTACAGGGGGGATGAGTCCCCTGGGACAAAAAAAAAAATTGCCAACCATCATTGATGCATCGGCATTGGATCTTGATCGTATTTTTGTCAGTGCCGGCCGCCGGGGACTGCAGATTTCCCTTTCTCCAAAGGATCTTGCCAGCCTGACCAAGGCATTCTTTTATGGAATATCCAAACAATAAAGCAATATTATTTATAATAAACCTTTGGTTTCATTTTGACAAATCCTTGAATTCTGAGTTCAGGCAGTGTATTCTTTAGGATCAGGTCTGGAAGGTATATGTTTTAAAATGGGGAGTTTACCCTAGGGACATGCCAGAGCTTGTTTATATATTAAGTATCTTTGATCATATAGTTAGCCGTTGACGGGTGTCTGTCAGCTTTGTTTGTGGTTTGTCTGAAATTGGATAAACATATTACCTGCTAAGTGGTTTAGGTGCGATAATTTTTTATGAGAAGGAGAAAAGATGGACCCCAACAAATTCAGAGAATCCAGACAGGCAATAAACCGGCTGTGCAAAAATGTTGATAATTTAATTGAAGAAAAATCCAAGGAAGCCTCAACGGAAATATACGAAGAGGCATACGCCAAGTGGGAAACGCTAAATCCACTGGCAGAAGGTGAAATACAGGAACGGTCTGTGAAAAATCTGAGTGTGAAGATTAATGGATTGTCAATGCGGATTGACAAGCTTAAACCCGCGAAAAAGCCATCTGTCAGAGGCGCAAAAAAAGAACCCACCGGGATTGTATGGGATGAAGAACGGGTGGGACAACTCTCTGCTGCATTCTTGAAAAAACTAGTTACCAATATGGCCAAAGATACCGGCGCAACTGTTTGTTTTGGTACCACTGGAAAGGGCATCCGGCCGAACTATCAGATTCAATTTTCCTCTGAAGCGGTTGTCGTTTTTACCGGGTCCGGCCATAAACCCTTGGATAAACCACTTTCAGCCGGTGCAAAAAAAATATCACAACCTTTTTCCTATGGGGTGGTCGATTCGGCCCTGGGCAAAAAATAAACATCATGTGGACAAATTGATGGGGGGGGATGGGTATCTATTCTGATTTCCCCCTGCGCTTAACCATCCTGATTTGATTTTTCCTGGGAGAACTAAAATCATATTCCACTGAATCCATAACTTTGTTTATGATATAGATGCCTATACCGCCGGGTCTGATGTCATTGATATCCCTGGATTGCATCTGGCTGATATCACATCGCTTTCCATAGTCTGTGATATGAATTTCCAGCTTTTTTTCACGGGGTTTAATGGAAATTTCGATTTTCTTTCCGGGATCATTCATATAGCTGTGCTTGATGATATTGGAACAGGCTTCGTCAACCGCCAGGATGATATGGCCTGCCTCATCTTCTGAAAAACCAATGATGTCAGCGATTTTTTCCACTACCCCCCTCACCAGTTGCAGGTATCGGGGATGGGAGAGAATGCTTAATTGTATGTCGTCTGATGCCATATAAAATTTTCCTTATAATAAAATTTATATAAAGCCTGGCCAGGTTTGTCAATCATTGCCGTGGAAACCAAAGCTTTTGCAGGGGGTTTATCACGGCTTATTATCAAAGGTTATTATTATTGACAGGCCAGACCCCCCTAGGGTATCTATGGGCGTCAATTAAAAATTTTTAAGTGATATACGTGAGTTCATATGATCAGGGTTGAAAATCTCATTAAAAAATATGGTAATATTGTGGCATTAAACAGCCTGAACTGCCGGTTTGATGAAGAGAAAATTACGGTCATTCTGGGGGGGAGCGGATCTGGTAAAAGTACACTTTTACGGCAGCTCACAGGACTTGAAAGTCCTGACAGCGGTTCCGTCTATTTTGACGGCTTGGATCTGACCACTGCCAATAAAAAGCGGCTATACGAAAAAAGAAGAAAAATGGGGATGCTGTTCCAGGGGTCTGCCCTGTTTAACTACCTGAATATTTTCGAAAACATTGCGTTTCCTCTGCGGGAGCATACAAAGATTGCGGAAAATGTAATCAAGACCATTGTTACCATGAAGCTTGAGATGGTGGGATTGAGGGGAACAGAAGATTTAATGCCCTCCCAGCTTTCCGGCGGGATGATGAAGCGGGTAGGGCTTGCCCGGGCCATTGTCATGGATCCTAAAATTATCTTTTATGATGAACCCACTTCAGGCCTTGATCCTATTTCAACCGGGGTGATTGATAAACTTATCAAGGACCTGAACATAAAACTAAAGATCACTTCTGTGGTGGTTTCCCATGACATAGAATCTTGTTTCAGGATTGCTGACAAGATTATTATCCTTTTTTATGGGGATATCATTGCCGAAGGAACCGTTGATGAAATAAGAAATTCTGAAGATTTACGGGTAAAGCAATTTATCAATGGGGAACCGGAAGGACCCATTCCCTTTACCCGGACCGATAAAAACTATGTGGACGAACTTTTAATGGACTAGATTTTAATGGATTGGGAATGAACCGTGAATTTTGATATGCCGGCCACCATAGGGCGCTTTACACTGAACCGAATCCAGGCGTTGGGGAGAAGCGGTGTCTTTTTGTTTGTTGCTGCTTACCAGGCGTTTCTTCCTCCCTTCAGGATAGGACGGCTGATTAAGGAAATTGAGTTTATCGGATCAAAATCCTTTTTAATCGTATCGGTGACAGGTCTTTTTACGGGAATGGTGCTGGGCCTCCAGGGGTATCACACCCTTACCCAGTTCGGGGCGGAAGCATTGTTGGGGTCTGCCGTGGCCCTTTCCATAATCCGGGAACTGGGTCCTGTTCTCTGTGCTCTCATGGTGACAGGGAGGGCGGGTTCTGCCATTACAGCCCAGATAGGTATCATGAAAATAACGGACCAGTTTCCTGCCCTTGAAATGATGGCCATAGATCCTGTAAAATATGTGATCAGCCCCAAAATCCTTGCGGGTATTATTTCTGTGCCCCTTTTGACCGCTGTTTTTGATTTAGTGGGGATCATGGGGGGGTATTTTGTTGGTGTCAAGCTTCTTGGGGTCAATGAAGGGGCGTACTTTGGCAAGATGATTGCGTCAGTTACCTTTACCGATATCTACGGCGGGATATTGAAATCCTTGAGTTTCGGACTTTTGATCGCCTGGATATCCTCTTTCATGGGGTTTATGGCGGATCCCACCACCGAAGGGGTGAGCACTGCCACGACCAATGCGGTGGTACTGACATCCCTTTCAATACTTATTGTGGATTATATCTTGACATCTTTATTACTATAGGATTTAAATTAATCATCATGTATGGGAAAAAAACAGAAATATCAGTGGGCGTTTTTATGATTTTGGGCATGGTGTGTCTGGTCTATTTGTCCGTAAATCTGGGCTCGGTTGAATTGTTCGGGTCAAATGCCTACACCATTGATGCCGTCTTTGGATCCATTGAAGGGCTGGAACCGGGTGCCACCGTCGAAATTGCCGGGGTCCCCGTGGGCAAGGTCAAACAGATTACCCTGGAGGAAAACAAGGCCCTGGTAAAAATGGAAATAAAAAAAGGAACAAAGATTTCCGACGATACCATTGCCTCCATTCGTACTAAGGGAATGATTGGAGATAAATTTGTCAAGTTGTCGCCAGGGGGATCAGAAGATTTATTGGAAGATACCGATTCCTTGATGGATACGGAATCTGCCATCAGCCTGGAAGAGTTAATCAGTAAATATATTTTTGAGAAATAAAGAAGCGCATGGGATTTAAAATAAGCTATTGTGAACGAGACAAGGTTGCCTTCGTTAACGTTGAAGGCGAAATCGACATGTATACCTCTCCAAATTTGCGGGATACCCTTCTGCCTTTTTTCAAGAAAAAGGTAGACGCGATTGTGGTGGATTTTTCCCTTGTATCTTTTATGGACAGTTCCGGTATTGCCACCCTGGTGGAAGGATTGCAATGGAGTAAAAAGGAAAAACGCGCATTTGTATTGAGCGGCCTTGGCAAGACCGTCTTTAATGCCTTGTCCTTGACCAAACTAGACAATGTGTTTACCATTAAGGAGAATACTCAGGAGGCCCTTGACTGGATTTCCAAGCAGCGTGTTTAAAAAATTCGATAATTATAGATTCGGTAATTTATAAGAAGGTTTTTACGATATGAGATATGTTGAAAAAATAGTGTTGACCCTGATGGCGATTTTTATTTTTAACGCTGGTGGTGATGTTGTGGCAGCTTCCCCTGCCCAGGAGCAGCTGAGACAATCCATTGACGCCATCCTGGCGGTCTTGAGAAATCCGGAATTAAAAGCAGACTCCCAGAAGGAAAACCGCCGGGCGACCTTGGAAAAAATAGTGGAAGATCGGTTTGATTTTGAAAAAATGTCACAACTTAGCCTTGCCAGGCACTGGAAAGAAAGAAGCGCCTCTGAAAAGTCAGAGTTTGTGGCCTTGTTCGGTCAATTGCTCAAAGATACCTATATCAACAAAATGGAAGGGTATACCGATGAAAAAGTTGTCTTTCGAAACGAACGGATACGAAAGAAAAAGGCCCAGATAGACACAAAAATTATTACCCAAACCGTTGAAATTCCCATCAATTATCGAATGTTTACAAGGGCGAATGATCGATGGAGGGTGTATGATATTATCATTGAAGGGGTCAGCCTCATCGGCAATTATCGCTCCCAGTTCCGTCAGATACTGGAAAAAGGTTCCTTTGAAGATCTGATGGATAAATTGAAAAAGAAATAAACCTGCCAGTCTTTACCTGCCCACCATTATCGGCATGGCCCAGGCCCTGGCCAAGGATGTTCCGGATCAGCCTGGATATCGGCCGCAATGAAGTGATCGCCCTGATCGGGCCGTCCGGCTGCGGGAAATCCACTTTCCTGCGGTGTTTGAATCGCATGAATGATACCATTTATGGATACCGGGTATCCCAGCGAACCGGCTATTTTCACTTAGGTGATCTCATAGAAGTGGGGCCCACGGACCATATTTTTCTCAACCCGTTGCATCAGCTGACGGAAGATTATATTACCGGCCGGTTCGGATAATTTATCCGGGGCTGACCCGGATGCTGTTTATCAGGGTGTCCACTGTATGCTGATACAGGGTGTCATGGTTCTTGCCGGAAAAGATGGTGTGCTCAATTTTTTGGAGCTGGATGATCCCGTTGATGCTCCCCCAGAACATAAGGCTGAAACCACGGGGATCCTCACAAATTAATCGATGGCTTGTGCAGCCTTGTTCAATGGCAGACACCACCTGCATCAGGATGTTTTCGCCATAGCGGTCAATTCGATGCTTTAGATGATCTGGGAGCACTGTTTCAGGAGAGGCCAGAAAGTGATTGATCACGGTAAAATAATCTTTCTGGACGATGCTGAATTTCCGATAGGCCATGGCAATTGCATCCAGCTTCTGCTCCGGGTTTTGGGCTGCGTCTGCTGCCAGGGTGATATCCTTTTCCAGCAGGTGAAGCCCTTCCTCAGAAAGATCAAAAATAATCTCATTCTTATTCTTATAATACCGGTAAATGGCAGCCACGCTTAATTCAACCCGGGCGGCAATACCGTTAACAGATGTCCCAGCAAGCCCCTTGCTGAATAAAAGCGCACGTGCAGCCCCAAGAATCTGGGCTCTGCGGTTTGTTTTTTCCCGTTCTTTACGTTCTTGTATTCCCATCGGATATCCTTTTGAATCAATCCTCGGCCATGGTGTATCCTAATTTTTTGGGGTTAACGTTTGGGGTCCGGTTGTGTTAAGCCGGTTTCAACAATTGTCTGTTTCAACAATTGTCTGTTTCGCATTTATGGGGTCTGCTGCGGCCAGATCTTTTGCATAAAATCGGGCGCCTATTAAAAAAAGCAAACTGCCCAGCAGGGCGAAGGCCGGAAGGAAGACCATGGCCTTTTCCAGTCCAAAGTCATCGGACAGTACGCCAATGAAAAGCGGTCCCAGGGAGCTGCCCAGAAGGTGCTGGATGATCACATTGATACTCAGGGAAATGGCCCGCATCCCCGGGTGGACCACATCCTGGGTCACAGCAACTGCCGCTGGAACAAATGCCACGGCACAGACACCCGCACCCAGCAGGATCATGTATTGGACCTGGCCCCTGAAAAATCCAAAGGCAATGAACAGCAGAAGGGCTGTCATTGCCGATGAGATTGCTGGAAAGACCATCCGGGCATTTTGACGTTTTTTCATCCAGAGGTCAGCCAGATAGCCGCCCAGGGGGGCCCCGATAATGGCCAGCAGCATTACAGATCCGCCTTTGATTCCGGCATGGCTCATGGTCAGTCCTTCAAACCTATGAAAATAGGTGGGCAGCCAGGTCAGCAAAGAGGTGGTGACAAAGACATTGGCAGCAAAGGCAAGATTGTTAAAGAGCAGGGTGGGATTGTGGGTAAACTGCCGGGCCATGTCGGAAAACTGCATTTTTACCTGTACCTGTCCCCTGCTTTGGACCACGGTTTTTACCAGGGTAATGGTTTTATAGTCTTTTACTGTGAAAAACAGCAGGGCAATTACCATTCCGGGCAGGGCCACAAGCCCCAGGGCATAGCGCCAGCCAAAGTGTTCTGCCACAAGGCCTCCCAGGCCGATGCCCAGGGCAGACCCCAGGGGAATGGAGGCGTTCCATAGCCCGAGAACTTTGGCCCGCTGTTCTTTGGGAAACATTGTGGAAATCATGGCGGTCCCGCCCGGGGCATAGCCTGCCTCACCGATGCCGATGGCTGTCCTGGCTGTAAATAATTGGGTGAAATTCCGAGTAAAGGCACAGGCCAGGGTTGCCAGGCTCCACAGGATGGCCATCAGTCCAATACTTTTTTTACGGCTCCACCGGTCTACCAATATGGACACGGGAAATGAGAAAATAAGTATGGACCAATAGACCGCAGAAACAAGCAAGCCGCACTGGGTATCGGTGATTCCATAATCTGCTTTCAGGTAGGGGAACAGGGAAACTATGACCATCCGATCCATGTAATCGAATAGATACAACAAAAACAAAAGGGAAAACAGATAGCGGCGGTAGGAGGCTGATGGCAGTGGCTCTAAGGCTGAAACGTTTTTCATTAGGTCCTCGGCGTCACATTAAGGGGTGAATCCTGTTAGGGGGTATCGTATCGGCCATGCTTGTGGGTGGCCTCAAACATGGCAATACAATTATCCGGTGCAACCCCGGGGTGAAGGGAATTAGACGAGCAGATAATCAGTCCGCCCCCATGGCCAGCATCCTGGATTGCCTTTTCCACTGCGGCATCCACCTGTTGGACAGTCCCGTTGGGCAAAAGATCGATACAATCGATATTGCCCAGCAGGCAAATTCGGTCACCGCAGTATTCCTTTACCTTGTCCAGGGCCATTCCCGCCTGGGGCTCCAGGGGATTCAATCCGTCATAGCCAGTGTCCAGAAGCATGTCCATCAGGGGCCAGAGATTACCGTCGCTGTGCCGAACCACCTTGAGTCCCTTTGCATGGGCCGTCTCAACAAGGATGCGGTTGTAGCGGTTGACAAATTCCAGAAACTGGTCCGGGGCGATGAGGGGGAAATTTTTGTCGGCGATATCATCTTCAATCACCAATACGTCAAGGCCGGCCTTCACCAGCAGATCCAGCTGAGCCAGGTTGTAGTCCAGAACCATAGCTGCTACATCATGGACAAATTTCGGGTCATCAAACATTTTGAGCATCATATTTTCCATTCCCATCAGCCGCCAGCAGCGAACAAAGCTCCCCCGCATGAGCCAGAAAAGTGCCTTTTCTCCCTTGAACCGATCCCGGGCAATATCCAGGAGCAGCAAGTGCCCGGGGTCTGGAACCGGTGGTGCATAGCGACTTAGATCCGACGCCTCTTTAATGGGATGACCCATGGCCACGGGCAGGCCGAAATCAGACAGCACATATACCACCCCAAATTCATCCTGGACATGCTGATCATCCACAGCAATTTCATGGCCGATTTCAAAGGCGGAAAACCCGTCGATTTCAAAGGTTTCATGAATCAGGAAAAGGGTGTCCAACACCTTGAATTTTTCAGTATCTGTCATTTTTCGAAAATCTTTTACCTGGGGCAGACCCTGGGTAATCTTCTTACCAATACCAATAATGGGCGCCTCATTAATTCCGTGGATATACAGGGGCACCCGGTCGGCCTGACCAGGACCCAGGGCTGTGAGAATCCTTTTTTTTCCGTTCATCATGCTTCCTTTCCTACCAACTTCATTGCAAGTAGGGCGGCCGTGGCAGCATCACCGCCATAGGCGTCCGCACCAATTTGATCACTGAAACCCTGGCTGACAGCACCTCCACCCACCATGATTTTTAAATTTTTGCGAACCCCTGCTTTATCCAGGGCCTCAATGGTCTTTCCCATAAAGGGTGCTGTTGTTGATAAAAGAGCGCTCATGGCCACAATCTGTACGGTGTCATCCACGGCATCTACAAACTTTTCCGGTAGGGCGTCTATACCCACATCAATGACCTCAAACCCCTTGCCCTCCAGCATGGTGGATACCAGGTTTTTCCCAATGTCATGGTGATCTCCCTGAACCGTCCCCAGCACCACCCGTCCGGCCGGGGCATTTCCGCTTTCTACCAGTAATGGCTTTAGAATATCCAGGGCCGCGTGCATGGCCCTGGCCGCCAATAACATGTGGGGAATATAGATTTCACCGGTCTGAAATTTTTGTCCGACCCTGTCCATGCCCACAATTAACCCTTTGTTGAGAACGGTTTTCGGTGATATACCCAGATCGAATGCCTGGCCAATGAGTTCAGCAATCTGTTTGGGATCCCCTTTTTGCAGTATTTCCGAAATTTGATTGAGTATCATGATTTTTCCCATTTCCATAAAAGTTATGTTAATACTACTAACTTAATGAACACTATTTAATGATCATGGGGATGTCAACTTTTTTT
>CAYWNB010000068.1:8261-14855 GCA_964459195.1 uncultured Desulfobacula sp. | reverse complement strand
TCTCGAAGCATCTGCTCGTCATTGGCCCCGTTTCCCACACCAATGGTGTGTTGGGGTCCAAGTTGCCCAAGATAAGCAAGTTTGGCTGCGGCCTGGTTTCCTTCGGGTATGATGTGCAGGGTGCATTTCATACCTTCAAGCTCCTTTTTAACCGACCCAAAGGTATCTGCGGTGATCACGTGGAACGCCAGCCTTTCTGCATGTTGATTGATTTTTTCTTTCACCCCGGCAATCAAGCGGCCATCAACGGCAATGGTGCCGTTAAAATCCAGTAGAACGTTTTCAATGGTAAGATCAGGGGCTCCGGGGATCTGAATCTGAATCATATTATCTTTCCTTTTTTGTTTCTCTCCGATCGTCGGAAAGTTACCATTCTTGTATCATCTGTCCCTGGGACAGACGCATCCCTGTATCAGCAATCCGTTTCACCTGGTCCAGGTAATGGGAGACCAGAAGAATTGTACACTCTTTTTTCACTTCAACAAGAAGTTCTTCGATCATCTTGCAGGAAATGTCGTCCAGAGAGGAGGTAGGTTCGTCCAGCAGCAGCACCTCGGGGTTCAGGATTAAGGCCCTGGCAATGCACAGCCGCTGCTGCTGACCGCCGGACAATGTTCTGGCATCTTCATTCAACCGGTCCTTTACCTCCTCCCATAAAAAACAGCGTTTTAATGCCGTCTCCACCCGAAAAGGGGTATCTGCTTGTTTGTCCGCCCCTTTGAGCTTTAAGGGAAACACAACATTTTTATAAATGCTCATGGGCAAGGGGTTCGGCATCTGGAAAACCATGCCCACCCGGCGCCGCAATGTTGACACCCTGAATCCGGGATCATAAATGTTTTGAAATTTTTCACCAAACAAGATTTCAATCCGGCCGGTCACCCTTGCCCCTTCCATGGTTTCCCAAAGCCGGTTCAAGGTGAACAACAGGGTGGATTTGCCCTGGCCCGAGGGCCCGGTAACAGCGGTGATGGTGTTTTTTACAATCTCCATGGAAATATTTTTCAGCACCTGGTGGGCGTTATAATAAAATCCAAAGTTTTTAATTTTAATTTTTGTCTGCATATCAGGACCTGTACAATAATTTTTGAGCCAGCCGTTGTTTTATCCAATGGGCAAGAACGAACAGAATCATACAGATAAAGATCAATACAAGGCAAGCCCCATATCCCTTCATCAGCTCTGAATGATCCGCATACTGGGAGGAAATATAGTAAATATAAAAGGGCAATGCTTCAAAACTAGCGAACACAGACCTGGGAATTCCGGCGGTGGCCACGGCACCTGTCAGCATTATAACGGCCGTGTCTTCGGCACATCTGCCGATGGACAGGATAATCCCGCTGACGATTATCGATAAAGAAGCGGGCAGCAGCACATAAAAAATATTTTGAAACTTGGTCGCCCCCAGGCTGGGAGCGGTCATACGGACATCCATTGGCAGATTTTCCAGGGCCATCTGGGTGGTTCTGATCATATAGGGAAGCACCAGAAACGCCAGGGAAAGCGCAGATATCAGCAGACAGGGGTAAAGCCTGTCAAAAAAACAATGGTGTAAAAACAGGGTGATGCTGAATCCAAAAAGGCCCACCACAATGGAGGGGATGCCAGCCAGGATATCAAAGACCAGAGAAAAAAGCCATTTCACCTTAGGCGAAGCGTATTCGGCAAGGAAGATACCGGTAAAAAGGCCTAGGGGAATCGCAAATACAATGGCCAGCACGATCAAACACAAGGTGCCGACCATGGCCGGAAAAAGGCCGTCAAACACCTGGCGCCTTAAAAGCAGAGCCTCCCAAAAGGGGGTGTCCCCAAAAATAAGGGAGGGGGCAAGGGTGTGGTATCCTTTGACGATTAAAAAACCCAGGATAATCGAAACAGCGGCCACCAGGACCAGACTGCATCCCCAGGCAAACAGGTGAAACCCTTTGTCCCAGAGCGATGATTTCATTTAACTCTGCCCTTCCCGGCCAGAAACCGGACCAGGATCACCCCGATTCCGGTCATGGCATAGAGACAGATACCGCAAACAAACAGGGTCTTAAACTCAATGCTGTCAAAGTCAGCAGCAATGATCAGGCCGATATGGGCGGTGAGGGTTCGGGCCGAATCCAGGAGGGACCCTGGAAACCCGACCGCATTCCCGCTGATCATCAAGGCAATCAGGGTATCGCCCATGGCCCGGCCAAAGGAAAGGATAAGGCCGGTGGCCATTGATTTCCAGGCACAGGGCAGCACGATATAAAAAAATTTCTGGACGGTGTTAGCCCCCAGGGCATCGGCGGCATTTAGATAGGGTTGGGGAACCAGGGTAAAGCTTTGGATAAAAAAAAGAATCATGGTGGGGGAGATTAAAACGCCCAGCATGATCCCTGCGGAAAAGATGCACATCCCGGATCCCTGGGAAAAAAGCTCCCGGACCAGGGGAACCAACAAAAAGATGCCTACAAACCCGTAAATTACCGTGGGGATTGCCGTCATCGCCTCAACCATCTGCCGAAGGGTGCGCCCCTTTCCCCGGGGGTGTATGATCCCCACAAAACAAGCGACACCACAACTAATGGGCAAGCTGATGCAAACCGCCAGGGAGGCAATGGACAGGGTTCCAACGATCATGGGCCCCAGACCGAACAGGTCCTGGTCCGGAGACCAGGGCTGGATAAGCATCTTCCAGAACATCCCCCGGGCAAACAGGGGATAGGCCAGGGCCACCATGAATCCCAATATGGCCAGGGTAATACCGACGCTTAAAAGGGAGGCGCCCATAAAAACAAATTTTGGAAATTTTTCTCGCACCATCAGTTCACAGGAATAAATCCTTTGGCCGCTGCCAGGGCCTGGCCGTCGGGCCCCATGAGATAGTCAATAAATTTTTTGGCAAGTCCTTTGGCCTCTCCCTTTGTGTTGGAAAAAAGGCCCCTTACCACCTTATATTGACCTGACTTAACCGCGTCCATGGTGGGGGCAATCCCATCCAGAGCAAGGGGAGCAACCCCTGCATCAATAAACCCCACCGACACATATCCAATGCTGTAGGGATCATTGTTCACGGCTGTTTTCATGGCGCCGTTGGAAACGACCACATTGGCTTTGGCCGTGATGTCGGACTTTTTCAACGCCTTTTTCCAGAACACGGAACGGGTGCCGCTTGCCGTATCCCGGGTATAAACATTGATGGATTTATCTTCCCCGCCCACCGCTTTCCAAGAAATTATTTTCCCGGAGAAGATGTCCTGGAGCTGCTGGGTGGAAAGCGCTTTTACCGAATTTTTCGGATTGGCAACAGCGGCCACCCCGTCAATGGCCCATTTGTACATTTTCAGTCCGTATTTATTGACTTCACCTTCCGTGGCCTGTCTGCCGGAGTTTCCAATATCAACCAACCCCTCTCCCACCTGCTTGATACCGGCCCCTGACCCCCCGCCTGCAATGGTGATCTGAATCTTGGAATTAAAGGTCATTATTTTCCGGGCCACAGCTTTCATCACAGGGATGTGGGCGGTTCCGCCGGAAATCCGTAACACCTGGTTTTCCCCGGCAAACACATCCAGTTCGCCGGCCGCACAAAGGCCGGTGAATCCGGCCAGGCCCAGAACAAGTATGCCGACCCACACCAATTTATTCTTCAATTTATTCTTTAATTTGTTAACTTTCATTTTGTTCACCTTTTTTTAAGGGTTGTTTAATCAATCTGCCATAAAATTTCAACACCTGCCTATCCCTAATCGGAATGGCCAAGAGAATCAAATTCAAAATATGAGTAAACAACAGGGATTTAGATTGAAAAAAACGATACAAATAATTTATAGGACATCAGAATTCCTGTTTTAGCGCCATTGCCCTTAAAAACCATGACGGGAATAAAGTTTAATTATAAATTCAGATGCTTATATAGTGTGGCATGGTTAATGCTAATATGCATTTAAATTGCCCCGTTTTTATTTAGGAGACCGAAATTTGCAAGGGAACCCCATAAAAAGTCCCTGTGAGTCATGTGGTGCCTGTTGTGCATTTTTTCGGGTTTCCTTCCCCACTGCCGAAACCAATGATTTCCCAGGCGGCCTGGTCCCCGGTGACATGACCTTGTTTTCAGACAAGACCCACAGGTGCATGAAAGGAACACAAACAACAAGCCCGCGATGTATTGCCCTGGAAGGAGACGTGGGCTTTCATGTCAGATGCAGGATCTATGAAAATCGGCCCTCCACCTGTCGAAAATTCAACCTGTCCTGGGAAAATAATATTGGAAATCGCATGTGCGATAGGGCAAGAGTGATTTTTGGCCTCCAAGCCTTTTCGCAGTATTGAGGCACTCCCCCACAGCTATCAAATATCTTTTTTATTTTTTATTTTTTTAAAGTTTTTTTTGTTCAATCCATGCTTGGTGAGAAGCCGGCTTAACTGCCGGGTTGTAATGCCTGCTTTCCGGGCAGAAAGATTTATTTTCCCCTGGGTCTGTTCTAAAATTGTGGTGAGGTAGGACCGCTCAAACGCATCAACCGCCATCTGTCTTGCCTGGGACAGCGGAAAAGTCCTGCTGACTGGCAGGACTTTTATTTCCGGATCCAGCACTATTTCAGGGGGAAAATTCAGGGGGGTCAGTTCAAAAGAACTTTCAAGGATGTATGCCCTTTCAAGGATGTTTTCAAGTTCACGGATATTGCCTGGCCACTCGTATCGCGCAAAGCCCTCTATGACGGAAGGATGGAGGGTGTGAATTTTTTTCCCATATTTGGCATTCAGATTATTTAAAAACATGTCTGTCAAGGTCGGCAAATCTTCAAGACGATCTCTGAGACGCGGGATTTCAATGGGAAAGATGTTGAACCGGTAGAAAAGATCTTTTCGGAATTTGCCCTCGTCGACTCGTTTCCCCAAATCGGCATTGGTGGCGGTAATAATCCGAACATCTGCTTTCAAAATGGATTCTCCGCCAACCCGGCTGAAAGTGCCGTCCTGGAGTACCTGGAGAAGTTTAATCTGGGCAGAGGCGGTAATGGTTCCAATTTCATCTAAAAAAATAGTGCCCCCCCTGGCCATTTCAAACTTTCCGGGCTTCCTTTTATTGGCACCGGTGAAGGCCCCTTTTTCATGCCCGAATAGTTCGCTTTCAATCAATGTGTCAGGAATTGCTCCGCAATGAACCGCAATAAACGGCTGTTCACACCGCTGGCTGTGCCAGTGGACAAGCCTTGCCAACATGCCCTTGCCGGTACCTGTATCTCCGAGAAGCAACACGGTTGCAATGGTAGGAGATACAGACCGGATGCTTTCATAAATTTTTTTCATCCGGGGATTTTTAGATCGAATAATTTCAAGCCATTCTGTTTTCCAAAAATGATCCCGTAAATAATCCAGTTCCAAATCCCTGCTCAGGGTTTTTCCCGCCGAGTCCACCAAAAGCTGGATTTCTTTTTCTTCAATGGGATAGGTAAGGTATCCAAAGGCCCCTTCTTTTACGATCTTTACAGCCCTTTGAACCTCTTTGCGGCCACAAAGGACAACCAGCTGAACAAAAGGGTTTATTCGCATAAACGGATTGTCCAGGAGAATAGAAACCCTGTCGTTTAAATTCTGTTCCAGAAGCATGATGTCTGATATAATCATGTCAAAAGGGGAAAGGATGTGCAATGCCATGGCCGTTTCAAAATCAAGCGCATGCTTCACCGTATAGGAATTTGAAAGCACCTGTGAAACCAGGTGAAAATCCGTTTTCCGGGTGGATAAAACCAGAATATCTTTCATGTCACCTTTTTAAAAAACGCATTAATTTGGATTCTTTGACATCAGAAGAACGAATCGCCAACTATAAACCGGGTGTCGACACAGACCCGAAGCTACCAAAGAAACGCCCTCTCTACCCATGGATGGTGTCGAGAGAGCGTAGTGGATCACCGCTATTTTTTTTATTCGAGAAGTCCTGCTTTTCCCTTCTTTTTTTCCTGTTTCTCTTTTTTCTTTTCCTTCATACTTTTTTCCGGTTTTTTTTTGACCGCTTTTTTAGAATCTTGTCCCTTTGACATTTGTGTCTCCTTAATTTAATGCATCATAGATCTGAAACCGACCTTAAGTCAGCGTGATCTTGATATGATGTATATCACAAATTTAAAACTTTGTCAGCCAGGATACAGGACAAAAACCCAGACATAACAATTCCTATATTTATCTTTTTAGGAATTACCATGTCTTGTTTTTCACCCATCACTAAAACCCAGCCGCAGATATCTGAAAGTATAACCGCCATGAATCGCCCATTAATTCAGATGGTTCTGATCTACCTTATTTTCAAACACCTCTTTTGGCATCCATCCTGCAATCTTTTGGAACTTTATTTACTATAGAGGCAGGCGCTCACAATGACAATTGATATTTCGGAAATTATCCGCCAGACCCGGCTGGTGTATTCAGAATCCTATGATGCTATGAACTGGCTCACCCCTGCAACAGCTAACACGGCATCCCGTTTAAGGGAATCCCTTCTCAAAGAAATATTCGAGACCCATGCCGTTGGACCTGGGTGGCAGTTCTCCGGGACCAAACTTTTTACCCATGAAATTTCCCCGGGGTGTTCCCTGTGCGGCAAGGGTGACTGGT
>CAYWNB010000068.1:7105-8161 GCA_964459195.1 uncultured Desulfobacula sp. | reverse complement strand
GGTTCTGCTTTTTTTAAAGACCCTTAGATCCAAGGTTTCCCATCCCCTCTATATATGGATGTATACCAATGGCCTTCTGGTCACCGAAGACAAATTAAAGGCATTAAGAGATAACGGTCTTGATGAAATCCGCTTTGACATCAGCGCCAATCATTACCACCTGGAGGGTCTGAAAAAGGCCCTGGGAATCATTCCCAGGGTAACCGTGGAGATCCCGGCCATCCCCGGGGACATTGAACTGACAAAACAGATTATAAAAAAACTCCATGGGTTGGGTGTCGATCATCTGAATCTCCACCAAATCAGGTGCACCGCATTTAACAGGGAACGGCTTGCCAAACGAGGATATACCTTTTTACACGGCCCCGGGGTCACGGTTCTGGAAACCGAGTTGACCGCATTGGAGCTGATCCGCTATTCTCTGGAACAAAAAATTTTTCTGCCCATCAATTATTGTTCCTTCACCTTTCGCAGCCAGTTTCAACGAGCAGGCGCCGGCACAAGAAATGCTCTGGAGATAAAAGCTGCCCATGAAGATGTCACCCCCACCGGCCATATCCGGACCATGAGTGTCAACGGCAGCAAAGAATCCATTGGGTCTCTTCATCAACGCCTTATCTCCCGGAAGATTGATCCCTCTTTATGGCAACTGTCCAAAGCCTGTAATCAGCTTTTTTTCACTGCTGATTTGTGGCCCCTGATTGATTTTGCCGATGCCCGCCTCAAGGTCAGCTACAGCAGCACCGCTTTAAAACCATCTGTTTCCTTTCAAAATCCCTTCAAGGAAGTGATCTTAAACAAGAAAAAAAAGGTGGTGGTCGAAAGACAGACCGTGCAACCGGGCCTTTGGTTTGAAGGGAATCAAATCCCCCAGTTTGGCCATAGGTTTATCCAGCCGGACATTAAGCTACCCCGGGAAATTCCTGAAAATATGCCCCCGAATCTGGTGGAGGGGGCCCTGGCATTTGAAACCTTTCGCCAGGGCCTTGGGGAATATTTTTAATAGCAGCCTTTTTTATAGGGCAAATCGGACATCCCCGATTTCATTGGCACGGG
>CAYWNB010000068.1:2218-7005 GCA_964459195.1 uncultured Desulfobacula sp. | reverse complement strand
GCACGGGGTTCCCACAAAGGCAATCCGGCCCGGCATTTCTGCACGAAGCTTTTTTGATGCATAATACAAATAATTATTATTGTAATTAAAGAGAACTCTCATGATGGAGGATAAGATCAATCTTATATCAAAGAAGGGGAACAGAAGGAAACCGGGCCCGGTCCGTATGGGGATAAAACTTAGCCCCGGAAAACATATTCATGAATTCCTGGTTCACGTTGAGTTCAATATAGGTGATGGACTGCCGGATCTCCATAATCCTGTCAAAGGCCGAAGGATCCCGGAGCAGCATGGCTGCCCCACCCAGAGAAGAATTTCCCAGCACCTTGAACCGGGATCGATCAATGTCCGGAAGCATGCCAATTGAAATGGCTGAGTCAGGGTTAATAAATGACCCGAAGGTGCCAGCCACATAAAAGGTTTCCAAATCTTCAAATTCAAGACCGGCTGTATTTTTAACAATCACCTCCAGGATGGTGTACATAGCGGCCTTGGAACTGGTCAATGAGTTGAGGTCCACCTGGCTTAAGCAGATGTCTTGGCCCGTCCCGGAATGGGCCCTGTCCACCAGAACGAAGGAAAGAATTTCCTCTATTTCCTTGAGCCGGTTGCCACAGGCCTGTCTTGAAAATTTTCCCCTGATGTCAATCATGCCCGATAAAAACAGCGCCGCCGCCAGATCGATCATACCGGACCCGCAGATCCCAACAGGCGGTTTCTCTTCAATGGTATGAATTTCCACCTTCCGGCTAAGGGGATCAATCATCACCGTGTCAATCACTCCCGGCCCTGCGGTCATGCCCATTTTACTGACCCCGCCTTCAAGAGCGGGTCCAGCGGCGCCAGCACAGGCCATGAGCCAGTCCCGGCTGCCCACAACAATCTCGGCATTGGTGCCCACATCCACCATGAGGCAGGGGGCCTGCTTTTTATCCAGATCTGCAAATAAAATCCCGGCAATAAGATCCCCACCAAAATAGGACCCGATATTGGGAAAAAGAAACAACAGGCCGTGACCATTAATCTCCAGTCCCACCTCAATGGCCTTCAGGGTATCGGGAATATTCACACAGGGGATATAGGGTTCGCGTATGATCTCGAAGGCCTCGATACCCAAAAACAAATGGGTCATGGCCGTATTGCCCGCCCCAATAACCAGATAAATATCGTCCAGGGCACACCCCTTCGACCGGCATAACTTGTTCAGATTATCATTCACCCCATCCACTAAAAGCCTCTGGAGTTGTTCAAGTCCCCCGGTCTTATGGGAATGATGGATCCGGGCCAGAACATCCGGCGCAATCACCACCTGGGGATTGTCAAACCCAATTTCCCCCAAGGTCTTTCCAGATTCAAGATCCAACAGCTGGATCACCACCCGGGTGGTGCCAAGGTCAATGGCCGCACCCAGCACCGGTCGTGCCGGACCCGACTCTGCCAGACAGGGCCCAAGACCCGATTCAGACAAACCCGCATCCGTCAGATTGGGAGGGACAATATCCACCAGGCGCCAGGACTTGCGGTCCTTGAACAGAACCGCCCTGGCCTTGTAATCCCATCTCCTCAAAAAGGAGGGAAGGTTTTTAAGCAGATGCCAGGGGACCATTACCCCTTTGTTGCCACCCTCTCGTACCAATTCTCTGGTTAAAGCCTGCTCCAGACGCTGGGCATCGGCCGTATTGTTTCCCAGGACCGGTTTTTCAATTTCTATATACCGGACACACCCCTGGCATTCCCTTTCTGGGAATCCCGAGCTCATTTACGCAATCCTTCCAGGCGGGCCTTGACCTTGGGAAAATAATTGAGCTCGGTGTGGGGCATGAACAGGGCGCCCATGTAATGATCCATATAGGAAGCGGTGGATGCCAATTCAAAATTTGTCATCATATTCACCACCTCGGCCACATTTCTTCGAAGAGAATTGGTCAAACAATTAATCCGGCACCCCAGCAAGGAACCATTGCCAAGGTAAGTCACCTTGGAAGGATCCAGCTCCGGTAAAAGGCCGATGGTAATGGCAGACTCAAGATCCACAAAAGAGCCGAAACCCCCTGCCAAAATAATTCTCTCAATATCCTTGATCCCAAGACCAATCTCTTCCAGGAGGGTCAGAGCAGCTGAAAACATGGCCCCTTTTGCCCGGATCAAATTGTCCAGATCCGGCTCTGTAATGGCGATGTCCCGGTCAATCTGGGTATTTTCCTTATAGACCAGGACATATTCCCAAATGTCATCTGTTTTCCGGATTCTAGGGGTGGAAAGCGTCTGGTTAAATTTCCCTCTGGAATCGATCACCCCGGTTTCCAGAAGTTTGGCGGCAAGGGTAATGAGCCCTGACCCGCAAATCCCCTTGGCCCTGGCATTGCCCACGGTAATAATCATGGGTTCAAAGGTGAAAGAATTGATGGAAAAATCCTCAATGGCCCCCTTGATGGCCCGCATGCCAAATTTCACCCCGCCCCCCTCAAAGGCGGGACCGGCCGAAGCCGCCGTGCAGACCATCCAATCCTTGTGACCAATGGCGATTTCCGCATTGGTTCCAATATCCATATACAGGGTCAGTTTATCTGACAAATACATACCCGATGCCATGATGCCCGAAATGATATCCCCGCCCACATAGGAGGAAACCCCGGGATAAACCAGAGCAATGGTATGATCGGCAAGGGCAAGATTGATCTTTGTGGCACGAAAAGGCGGATACATGATGGAGGCCGGCACATAGGGCTCTTTCCGGATATAGCTGGGGTTAATTTTTAACAACAGCTGGGTCATGGTGGAGTTCCCGGCCAGGGTAATGCTGGAAACCTCATGGACTCCTATACCGGCTTTTTTAACAATTTTTTCGATGACTTTGTTGATGGTCTCCACCACTTTTTCATGAAGCACCTGAAGGCCGTCTCCTTTGTCCGCAAACACAATCCGGGAAATCACATCCTCCCCATAGGAGAGCTGGCTGTTAAACTCGCCGTGCTGGGCCAAAACGTCACCTGTGTGCAGATCCAGAGCCTGGCCGTATACGGTTGTGGTACCGATGTCCATGGCAATGGCAAAATTTCTGTCGCTGGTGTCCGAGGGTTCGATATTGATGATTCTGTTTTTACCGTCCTTTCTCACCGGTCGGACAATGGTGGCGGTTACCTTAAAATTTCCCTGCCGGATGATATCCGGAACTTTCCGGATCATTCCAAGCCCCATGGTCAGGCGGTGCTCATCGTGCTTAAGACGCAAATGGTTGATAATCCTTGCCACATCTGCCTGGTTATCCCCTTCACTTGGCGGGTCCAGCTCCAGATAAATTTTTTCCACCGGCGGAATAAACAGCCCATTTTCCCTGAGTTCATCCAAATTGGGGAAAATGGCCTTGGCCGTGTGCCGGCCCGTGGACGTCTGATTAAGACGACTGGTCTCCATCTGGGATTCCACCGGAATTCTCACCACAAGATCTGAACAGACCGTGGACAAACAGGCCAGACGATATCCCTGATCCCGGTCTTCGGGGGAAAGATGTTCCGAAACACCCCCCTCCACCTCTCCTTGTTCAATCAGCACCCGGCATTTTCCACAAACCCCGGTTCCGCCGCAGGAAGCATTGATATGCACCCCTGCTTCCATGGCCGCCCGGATAAGGTTTTCATTCTCTTTGACTACAATGGTACTATTCTGGGGTAAAAATTTAATGGTATAGGTCATGTCATATCCTCATTATAGTAGCGTCCTTTAAAATAGGGCACACTGCTAATAAATAGCAGTCACCTTCCTGATCAAAACCAAAAGGCCGAAATTTTGGGGAATTATACCCCCTGGAAACCGGTTTGCCAAGGCATGAGTTTTTTATTCCTTAAAGAGAAAACAAATTGCATTGAATTTTTTTTAGGTTTATGGAATTATGAAAAAATTATCAATAACTAGAGAGATGAAAACTAAAATGATTTATCAGATTTTATTATCAGATTTTATAACCAGATTTTATAAGAAAGGGGACCTGCAATGAAATCGGTTGACGAACCCAGATTAAGAGAAATTGTCGGAGAGAAAAACATCAAGTCGGATCCGTCAGACCTGTATGTATATGGTTCTGATGCCTCTGTTCACCATGCCATGCCATGGGTGATTGTAAAACCGGACACCACCCAACAGGTTCAAAAAATAATGGAATATGCCAACCAGGAGTGTATTCCGGTGACCCCAAGGGGCGGCGGGTCCGGCATGTGCGGCCAGACAGTGCCGATCCATGGCGGCATTATCCTGGACATGAAGGGCATGAACAGGATTTTGGAAATCAATTTACCCGATGTATACTGCCGGGTGGAGCCAGGGGTTGTGGATGATGACCTCAATATGGCCCTTAAGCAATATGGGGTCTTTTATCCGCCAACACCTGCCTCCTCCAGGATTGCGACCATTGGGGGTGAAATAGCCAACAACGCCAGCGGGGTTCGGTCCGTAAAGTACGGCGCAACCCGGGATGCCGTCATGGGGATGAAGGTGGTCATGCCCAACGGTGAGCTGGTAACCCTGGGCGCCCATACCCGGGTGGAAGCCTCCGGGTACCAACTCCACAAACTCATGGTCGGGTCCGAAGGAACCTTAGGGGTTGTGGTGGAAGCCACCTTGAGCTTTGTGCCCATCCCGGAATTTAGGTGCATGGGAATTGCCAATTTTGATTCCCTGCAGGATGCAGGAGAAGCCATCGGATCCATCATGTCCTCGGGAGCCACTCCTTCCATGCTGGAACTGATGGACTCCATTGCCATCAAAGCGGTCAATAAAACCATGGATCTGGG
>CAYWNB010000068.1:0-2118 GCA_964459195.1 uncultured Desulfobacula sp. | reverse complement strand
CAGAAATCTATGAATATGTACGATCGGTTAACGGCACCACCAGTGCGGAACACGGCATCGGACTTTCCAAAGCAGCGGCCTTCAAAGCTGAAAAAGCAGATTCCTTGGGACTGCTCCGGATCATTAAAAAAGCGTTGGACCCCAACAACATACTCAATCCGGGAAAACTCATGCAAGCTCCGGAAAACTGGGTAACGGCCACCAACCTGCGATATTCTGTGAACAGCTAATATATGAGGATATTTGAATGAAACCCATAGAAAAAAAATTTACCCACTTAAAAAAGTGGGAAAACACCCTGGCAGCCTGTATCAGATGTGGATATTGTTTTGAACATTGTCCCATGTTTAAATTCACCGGATGGGAATCCGATGCACCCCGGGCCAAAATCATCACGGCCTTCGGCCTTTTATCCGGAGAGGTTGCCCCAACGCCTGCAGCGGCTGAAAAATTATTCAATTGTTTTTACTGCAAACGGTGTGAGGCTGCCTGTTCCTCGGGCGTCGCCCTGACAGAGATTTTTACCGATGCCAAAAAAGATCTGCAAGAAATGGGGTTCAAAGGGCCCGGCACCACCTCCATCACTCAGTTACATTGTGCCCACTGCCTTCTGTGTGTGAGCGCCTGCCCCCATGAAGCCCGCTCCATCCAGGAAACCGGTATTGAGGTTGATCCTGCCAAATGCCAGTCCTGCGGCATCTGTGTAGAAGTCTGCCCGGCAGGAGCCGCCAAAATGGGCAATACCTTTGGCACCAGTCGTGAAGAACTGACCCATGAGGCCGATCTCTTTTTAGACTCCCATTCCTCGGCAAAAGCCATTGTCTTTGCCTGCAACTGGTCCTATTATCCGGATCTCCAGGCATCCCAATTGCCGGAATCGGAAACAAAGGACGATGCCTATAAAATCCTTGTGAATATGTGCGCCGGACGACTGGAAGCCCAACTTCTCATTGCACCCTTACTACACAATGCATGGGGAATCCTTGTGGCCTGTTGTCCCGAAGGGGATTGCCAGCACAACGGCAATGTCCGAGCAAAAAAAATAATCACCAATCTTAAAAAAACCCTTGAGGAGGTGAAAATTAATCCTGAAAGGGTTCACCTGGTGGAAATTCCCGCCGGTGACAAATCCCTTTTCCAGGCAGAAATAGACACCTTTGTTGACCGGCTGACGACCCTGGGCCCCATACGATAGAGGAGATAATGAATGCAAATAGATGTACCCTATGGACGAAAAGACAGCATGTCCGCCATTATCGATGATGATGTTCAGGTCAGCTTTCTTGAAGCCAATGATGTTGAGATTAAAGATGAAGGCCAAACCATAATAGATGCCATTGCCGCCCCCATTAACAGCAAAAACTTTAAAGAATTTTTAAGTGATGCCCGACAGGTGCTGGTGATTGTCAATGATGCCACAAGGCCCACCCCCACCCCAAAAGTGCTGGATGTGATTTTTGATGACCTGGAAAACACCCGGTATAACGTCATCATTGCCACCGGGGTCCACAGGGGGCCCACCCAGGAAGAGTATTTACAAATTTTTGGTTCCTATTATGAACAAATAAAGGACCGTATCATTGTCCATGATGCCCAAAAAAAAGAGGACCAGGTCTTTTTGGGCACCTCCTCCAACGGGACAGATATGTATGTAAACAAGGCTGCGGCTGCAGCCGATAAATTTATTATTATCTCTTCGGTGGAGCCCCATTATTTTGCCGGCTACACCGGGGGTAGAAAATCCTTTTTACCGGGAATTGCAGGATTTGAAACCATTGAGCAGAACCATAAACTGGCATTGGTCCCGGAAGCCTGCGCCCTGTCCCTGGAGGGCAACCCGGTCCATGAAGACATGATGGACGCCATAAAAACCGTTAAGCAGGAAATTTTTTCCATCATGACGGTCCTGGACAAGCACCACAAGGTCTATGCCACCTGCACAGGTCACATCCATGATTCCTTCCATGCCGCCATTGACAAGGCCAATGAAGTATTTGCAGCCCCCTTAAAGGAAAAAGCAGATATTGTGGTCTCGGTGGTGAAATTCCCTCAGGATATCAACCTGTACCAGGCCCAGAAGGGAATTGACAATGCCAAACTGGCCCTGAAAAAAAATGG
>CAYWNB010000067.1:10637-15265 GCA_964459195.1 uncultured Desulfobacula sp. | reverse complement strand
ATAGTCTTTTAAGTATATGGTCTCTGGTGTTTTCATGGAGAAAAAATAAAACGTTCTGCTTTTATTGTCAATTACCAAATAATTATTAAAAAAGATATTGACATTGCAGTCATTATGAACGTATATCATTTATAGAACGTCGTTCTATAAATGATATACTCTCTACTTTTTTGTACGAAACTGCCTGTAAACTGTTGGCAACAAAAAGAGGAAAACCATGGGTGTAAAAGAAAGACGGGCTCTGGAAAAACAGATGAGACGCAACCAGATCCTGGATGCGGCACGAAAACTATTAATTTCCCAAGGGCTTGAGAATATTTCCATCAGTAAAATTTCCAAGGAAGCCCAGCTCGGGGTTGGGACCATCTATTTTTATTATAAAAATAAAGAAGATATTTTTATAGCCCTTCAGGAAGAAGGACTGGGGTTTCTATTCTCCGCCATTCAGCAGATCCAGGGAAAACAATTGAATCCCAGGGAAAAACTGGAAGAGGTTGCAGCTGCCTACTACAACTTCAGTCAGAATCAACAGGAGTATTTTAATATCATTAATTATTTTTTATCATCTCCCCGGGTTTTTTTTCAGGAAGAACAAAAAAAAATGATCGATATGTCGGGCAATAAGATTTTGATGGTGATTGAGGCGGTTATTCTGGAAGGGGTTGAAGAGAACTTTTTTCGTGAAGAAGATCCCAGGAAATTTTCAATTTTGTTCTGGGGAACAATTCACGGGTTGATTCATTTTAAAAAGCTGGAACATACCACCCTTCAAAATGAAAATCATTTGCTGGTTTACCAGTACAGTGTGGATAAGCTGATTCAAAGTATAACAGTGCCATAATACACGTAAATTTAATCCATTTAGGCAAGAGGGGGACAATGTGCAGGAATTAAAGAATAAAACCGCGTTGATAACCGGAGCAGGCAAAAAATCCGGTATCGGTTATGCTATGGCCCAAAAAATGGCGGCCAAAGGCGCCAACATCATAATTGCTGATTTTGGCAATGCCCGTGATTTTAAGGCGGATGTGGGAACAGGTTCCGTTGCGGAAATGGACCTCATCGCCCGAGAGCTTGGGGAGGAATACAAGGTCAAGACCCTTGCCGTCAATGTGGATGTAACCGATACAAAAACTGTTTTCCAAATGGCAGAGACAATAAAATCAGCATTTCCAGACGTTGATATCCTTTGCAACAATGCCGGGGCCACCTTTGGGGTGCCCAACGGGGTCCATACCTATGACGAGGATGCCTGGATAAAAACCGTTGATGTAAACCTTCACGGGGTTTTCCGTGTGTCCAAGGCCATGGTTCCCCTGATGCAGAAAAAAGGGGGGTGTATTATCAACACCGCATCCCGGGCCGGCAAGGTTCCGCCTTTGTTTAACGGTGCCTATGCTGTGGCCAAGGCTGGGGTTATTATGCTGACCAAGGTCATGGCAAAAGAATTGTCAGGATTTAAGATTCGTGTTAATGCGATTTGTCCGGGACAGATCATGACAGATCTTGAGCGCTGGCGGTTTGGGCTTGAGGCACAATTTTTAAATACAAGTGTTGAGGAACAGGAAAGGAAAATGTGTGAGACCATCCCCCTCGGCAGAATCGGGACTCCCGGTGAAGTGGCTGATATGGCCGTCTTTCTGGCGAGTGATGCTTCTTCCTACGTAACAGGTCAGGCACTCAATATTTGTGGTGGACAATTGATGGAGTTGTGAGGTGTGAGTATTTTATCATTACTCAAAACGCATACCTCATATCTCTTACAAAAAAGGAGTAAAAATGGAAACAATTACAGGTGCAGAACTGGTAGCACAGGCATTGATCGAGAGAAAGATAAAACACATATTTTCATTGAGTGGTGGGCATATTACCCCAATTTACCAGCATCTTGAGGGATCAGACGTGAAAATTTACGATACCCGGCACGAGCAGTCTGCAGTTTTTATGGCAGAAGCCTGGGGTAAAATGACCCGGAGTGCTGGGGTGGCAATGGTGACAGCTGGCCCCGGGTTTACCAATGCATTGACCGGGGTGGCCAGTGCCCATTTTTCCAACACCCCTTTGGTGTTGATCGCAGGCTGCGTGGGGCTGGACAACAAGGAAAAGCTGGACCTCCAGGATATGCCCCAGGAAGCGGTGATCAAGCCCATGGTCAAAAAAGCCCTTGTGTGTATGAAAGCCGAACGGGTGGTTGAATATGTGGACATGGCCTTTAGAATTGCAGAAAGCGGAAGACCGGGACCGGTTTACCTGGAATTTCCCATTGATGTGCTCAATGCCCCGGTTGACAAGGCGGCAGTTCGTCACACCCAAACTTGTGTCAGTTCCCACCCTTCAGATCCTGCCAAGGCCAAAGAGTTGATGGAGATGATCAAGGCGGCACAAAAACCGTTGGTGATTGCCGGTACCGGCGCCTGGCAGTCCCATGCAGAAGCAGAGCTTAAAACATTCATTGAAGCCACGGGACTTCCTTTGTTTACCTCCCTGTCCGGGCGGGGAATATTGTCTGATAGTCATCCCCTGTGCTTTGAAGGCGCCCTTGCCATACGCCCCGGGGGCGGATTTGCCGCTTATATTGAAACCGATCTTGTTATTATCCTGGGCACCCGGATTTCCCTTTATTATATGTTCGGGGATGTTTTCAACCCGGCCGCAAAAATTGCCCAGGTGGATATCGTACCCGAAGAGATTGGCAGAAACAGGAGTGTTGACCTGGCCATTGCCAGTGATATAAAAGGATTTTTAACCCAATGTAATTTCCTGATTGAAAAGGATGATACCCGCTCAGTGTTGACAGAGAAATTTTCTCCCTGGATTGAAACATTGAACACGGCCCACGAACAGGGAAAATCCTTTGCCCAGAATGACTGGGCTTCGGATAATATTCCCATCCACCCCATGCGCCTTGCAAGGGAAATTAATGAATTCATGGACAGAGAAGATGATATCGTGGTGGCAGACGGCGGGGATACCACCACATGGCTTGGCATGACACGGACCTTAAAAGTTCCCGGCACCTACCTGGATTACGGAATTTTCGGATCCCTTGCCGTTGGGCTGCCCTATACCAATGCAGCCAAATTATTGTATCCAGACAGCCGGGTGATCCTCATGACCGGTGACGGGTCTGTGGGATTTAATTTCATGGAGTTTGAAACCGCCATTCGAAAGAACCGTCCCATAGTCGTGGTGATTTCCAATGACCTTGGGTGGGGAATGATCCGGCACAGCCAGGAAATCAGAATCGGACATGCCATTGAGGAGGGTACTTTTATCGGTAAGGTGGAGTATCATAAAATGGTTGAAGCCATTGGGGGGAAAGGATATTTTGTGGAAGATCCCAAAGATATCAGGCCAGCCCTGGAAGATGCATTTGCCTCGGGGAAAGTTTGCTGTATCAATGTGATGGTGGATCCGACCACCGTAAGCCCGGCCAGTATGGCATTGGCCAATGTAGGAGCATATAAAGCCTAGCGTTTTGAATAGTGAGAAGTGAGTGGTGAGGGAAATTCTCAAAACTCATATCTCACTACTTTTAAAAAAAATATTTTACAAAGAAAGAGGGACACGCGTATGGATCCTGTTACACTCGATCAGGTTCGATTGAATTTCAACCCGACTGGAATTGCCATCATCAATGCGGCCATTGGATTAATGATGCTGGGTGTTGCCCTGGAATTGAGAATAGAAGATTTTAAGCGAATTATAACAAGCCCTAAGGCACCCGCCATAGGGCTTGTTGCCCAGTTTTTGCTGCTGCCTGCCTTTACCTTTTTGCTGGTCCTCATTATCAAACCCTATCCCTCCATCGCCCTGGGCATGATGTTGGTGGCAGCCTGCCCCGGGGGGAATCTATCCAACATTGTTACCTATCTGGCCCAGGGAAATACGGCTGTTTCCATCAGCATGACGGCTATCTCAACGGTTGCAGCCATTGTCATGACCCCCTTGAATATTTCGTTCTGGGGGAGTCTGAATCCTGAGACCAGCGCCATCATGAAACAGGTCAGTCTCAACCCCGTGGATGTGTTTGTAACCGTCTTTCTAATCCTGGGGATTCCCTTGATTGTGGGTATGACCCTGGGTCATTATTATCCTGCTCTTGCCGAAAAGGTGAAAAAACCCTTTAAAATTTTTTCCCTGGTCTTCTTCATCATCATCGTCTGTGGGGCTCTGGCTGCAAATTGGCAGAACTTTCTCTCCTATATAGGTCTTGTGGTCTTTGCCGTCCTTATCCACAATGCCCTGGCATTGAATCTCGGCTATTGGTCCGGCAGAATTGCAGGACTACCGGAAAGGGACTGCCGGGCGGTCTGTGTTGAGGTGGGAATTCAAAATTCCGCCCTGGGGCTGGTCCTGGTCTTTAATTTTTTCGATGGTCTCGGGGGAATGGCCATTCTGGTTGCCTGGTGGGGAATATGGCATATTCTTGCAGGTTTGGTGACGGCCTTTATTTTTACCCGGAAAAAACTGCCGGAGACCGGTGTGGTCCATGACTAAAAGATCTTTTGCAAACAAAGTGGTCCTGGTGACAGGCGGTGCTTCGGGAATCGGGCTTGCCACCTGCCGGGAATTTGCCGGGGCAGGGGCTAAAATTGCCATGCTCGACATGGACGAGCCTGCCCTTC
>CAYWNB010000067.1:0-10537 GCA_964459195.1 uncultured Desulfobacula sp. | reverse complement strand
CAAAATAGTGACCGCCATTTTCATAAAAAACCACTCCATCAAGGTAGCCTACATCTCCCTTCGTTTCATGGGGAAGCCCCAGTTTGAATTCCTTTAAGGGGAAGATGTTCCAGTCGTGGGAGACGCATACAGCGATCTGGTTGTCATCAATTTCTTTGAGCCGTTCTATCATGTATTCGCTTAACATGGCCGAGGTCTTTTCCGGGTTTTCCATGACTTCATCATCAATTTTATTGTCAAACCAGTTGCGGATAAATTGCTCACTACCCTGGGCTTGCACCATGTGTATGGCTCGTTCAATATCTTTAATGTAGAAAGGGGCCAGATAATCACTTGTGATGGTGTGGGCCACAGGGGTTTTGTGCTGTTGGGTATACCCCTTGTCAATCAGGTAGGCGGTTTCAATGCATCGGCCAAAGGTGGAGGAAAAAAGCCTGGGAACGAGATTTCCCGGAAGTGATTTGCCCAATTCCAAGGCAAAGGATTTGCCCCCTTCGGTCAACCCCATAAAGGGTTCCATCCTGGCTTCTTTGGGGAAAAATCGGTCTGAATGCCGGATGATAACCGATATTTTTTGGATCCCATCGTTCAAAAGCCCTGTAATGGTCTCAACGGTCTGCCTGGCTCTTACTTCGTGTTTTAGCTTCATATATTGACTGCTCCTGACCCCTTAGAGGGGGATTATCTTTTTATTGAATAGATTTCATACTCTATGATATAGGAGCTGTCAATACAAACAATATAGGTAAACAATCTAAGCGGAGGAAATTTAATATGCCAAAACAGATCAGCATCATTGGAGTGCCCATGGATTTTGGTCAGCTTCTCAGGGGAGTGGACATGGGACCGGCTGCCCTGAGGTACACGGGGTTGATTTCCAGGCTGAGGGACCTTGGCCATGTGGTGGTGGACCGCGGGGATCTGCGGATTCCCATCCGGGATGCCGATGGACAAACTCCCCTGTCTCAAGATAAATATTTAGATGAAATTACCCAGATTTGTAATGCCATTTACACTGTCGGGCAAGAAGCAATCGGGCAGGGGCATTTCCCTTTGTTTCTAGGGGGGGATCACTCCATTGCTGTTGGTACAGTTGCAGCGGCGTCGGGGAAGGACCCCATTGGCCTGGTCTGGATCGATGCCCATGGTGATTTTAACACACCTCAAACCTCCCCTTCCGGAAATATTCACGGGATGCCTTTGGCGGCATTGATAGGGGAGGGCCATCCCTCCCTTGTGAACGTGGGCAGGCCCGGCCGGAAGGTGGATCCGGAAAATGTGGTTCTCATCGGCCAGCGGGACCTGGATCCGGTTGAAAAAAAACGCTTGAAAAAATCAGGCTTCACCATTTTTACCATGCGGGACATCGACGAACAGGGGATCTCATCTGTTGCCAATAAGACCGTCATGAAATTTGCCCATTTAAAGCGGATTCATCTCACCGTTGACATGGATGCCCTGGATCCTGTGGAAGCCCCGGGAGTGGGGACACCCGTTCCCGGCGGGATTTCCTATCGGGAGGCCCACTTGCTGATGGAAATCCTGGCAGATTCGGGAAAGGTGGCATCCATGGACCTTGTTGAGGTCAATCCCATTTTGGATGTGGCCAATAAAACAGCTGAGCTTGCTGTGGAACTGACCCTGTCTGCCCTGGGCAAGAGTATTTTGTGAGCCTTGACGATTATATTCTTTCCCTAAAAAACTATAAAGGGTTTGCAGGGGATATTGTCTGCCACAGAACCCTTGCCCCCCGGTTGCCTATTTTTGCCGACCCGGGTCTTAAACTGACCCATGATTTGGGGCCTCTGCTGGAGGCCCTCGGGATACCACAGCTTTATATCCACCAGAAAAAAGCCATTGTCCTGATAAAAAAGGGCGTTCACACGGTGATTGCCACCCCGACTGCTTCGGGGAAAAGTTTGATCTACAACCTGCCCGTGGTGGATGAACTGTTAGTGAATCCAAAATCCCGGGCCCTTTATCTCTTCCCCCTAAAAGCCCTGGCAAGGGATCAGCTGGATACGGTCCAGCACCTGTTGGACCTGGCCGGTTCCCCGAAAATGAGAGCGAGCATAAAATCGGGCATAAAATCTCCAAAGCTCACGGCCGCCGTCTATGACGGGGATATTACCGCCTATCATAAAGCCAAGATCAGAAGATCCCCGCCCCATGTACTGCTGTCCAATCCAGAGATGCTGCATCTGGCCATGCTGGCCCACCATCATCTCTGGGCGGCCTATTTTGCACACCTAAAATATGTGGTCATTGACGAGGTCCATACCTACAGGGGGGTCATGGGATCCAACATGGCCTGGGTCTTTCGGCGCCTGTTGAGAATCTGCCGCCTCTACGGATCTGAACCCGTCTTTATTTTTTGTTCGGCCACCATTGCCAATCCGGTCTCCCTTGCCCAAAAATTGACGGGCCTTGTCGTTAAAGTCGTGGATGAACCGGGTGCTCCGGCAGGGCAAAAGGAGGTTCTCATGATGCGGGGCCTTGAAGGGGCGGCCCAAACTGCCATTGCTCTGATCCATTCGGCGGTTGCAAGACAGCTTCGCACCATTGTATATACCCAGTCCAGGAAGATAACCGAACTCATTGCCATCTGGGCCTCAAGGAGAGCCAAGGGGTTTGCCGATAAAATCTGCGCCTATCGGGCTGGGTTTTTACCCGAGGAACGCAGGATTATTGAAAAAAAACTATCCTCGGGCGAGCTTTTGGCCGTGGTGTCCACCTCTGCCTTAGAGTTGGGGATTGATATTGGTGATTTGGATTTGTGTGTTCTGGTGGGATATCCGGGCACTATCATGTCCACCTGGCAGCGGGCGGGAAGGGTGGGGCGGAACGGTAAGGCTTCGGCCATGATCCTCATTGCCCATGAAGATGCCCTGGACCAGTATTTTATCAACCACCCGGATGTTTTTTTTAACATGCCCCCGGAAAAGGCCATTATCAATCCAGACAACCCCATTATCTTAAAACAGCACCTTGCCTGTGCCGCTGCCGAGTTAAGCTTAAAACAAGGAGAGCCTTTTCTGGAAGATGCACAGATTCAAAAAGCTATTACCGCTTTGGAATACCAGGGGAAACTGCTTCGAAGCCGGGAAGGCGGAATCTGGTACAGCGCCAGAAAATCCCCCCACAGGGAGGTCAGCCTCAGGGGAACCGGGAATACCATTCCCATTTTTCTGGAAGATACCCAGCAAAATATCGGGGATATTGACAAGCACAGGTCCTATTTTGAAACCCATGAAGGGGCGGTTTATCTCCATGGCGGGAAATCCTATGCGATCACCCGGTTTGACCATGAAAAAGGGGTGGTGGAAGCACGTCAAAAGGACCTGCCCTATTACACCCGGGCAAGATCCTCCAAATCCACCACCATTATTCAACAGCTGGACACCTGCATGGTACAGGGAACCCGTGTGGGATACGGCCTTCTTCGGATCACAGAACAGGTGACCGGATATGAGCGGAAACTGACCGCCACCCAAAAGTCCATTGGGATTGTGCCCCTTGAATTACCGAAACTTGAATTTGAAACCCAGGGGATCTGGATTGAAATCCCGGATGAAGTAAGGGATAAAATCGAGTCTGACCGGCTCCATTTTATGGGAGGAATCCATGCAATGGAACATGCCGCCATCGGTATCATGCCCCTTCTGGTGATGACGGACCGAAACGATTTGGGTGGGATTTCCACCCCCTTTCATTCCCAGATCGGAAAGGCGGCCGTCTTTATTTATGACGGTATTCCCGGTGGCCTTGGTTTGTCAAAACAGGCCTTTGACAAAGCAAAATATTTGTTGGAACGGACCCTTGCGGTTATTGTCAGCTGCCCCTGCGAAACCGGGTGTCCGGCCTGTGTTCATTCTCCCAAATGCGGATCTGGAAACCGGCCCATTGACAAGTCTTGTGCTAAAATTATGCTTAAAATGATACTCACAGGCAATCTATGTGACACTCTTTCCCGGGAAAATGCTCAAAAATTCAAGTTAGACTCTGATTTTTTAGAAGAAGACAAAAGGGATAAAACCAGGGGATCGGATACTAATTTTCTCCAAAAATCGGACCGAGGATCAGAACCAATGTCACACTCACGGCCGGTCCTGAAATATGGTGTCTTTGATATTGAAACCCGGCGGTCGGCCCAGGAGGTTGGCGGCTGGAACAAGGCCGAGCGCATGGGGGTCAGTTGTGCCGTCCTCTATGATTCAGCCTCGGATGAATTTCATACCTATCTTCAGGAGGATATCCGCTCCCTTTGCCGACATCTGCAGCAACTGGACCTTATCATTGGCTTTAATATCATCCGTTTCGATTATAAGGTGTTGTCCGGACTGTCCTCCTTTGATTTTCATGGTCTGCCCACCCTTGATCTTCTCATGAAAGTTCATGAAATACTGGGGTATCGACTTTCTCTGGATCACCTTGCCCAACAGACCCTGGGGTGCCAAAAAAGTGCAGACGGCCTTATGGCCCTGGAATGGTGGACCCAGGGCAAAATGGAAAAAATCATTGAATATTGCACCCAGGATGTCAGGGTTACCCGGAATCTGTATCGGTTTGGCTGTGAAAATCATTACCTTTTATTTAAAAATAAGGCCGGGCACCAGGTAAGGGTGCCTGTTCCATGGTAGGGCGGATGAACAAGTTTTTTTTGTCTCATGTGCACTCAATGAGAATGCATTGGTATTGAGTCAGTTGGCGGAAAAATTTTTAGAGTTGATCAAGCAATTTAAGGTATAAACATATACCCGATTGGGTCAGCTCAATTTTTTTTCTACCCCATTGGCGATCTTGTCCAGAACCTTTCCGGCCTTGTCCCGAATCAGGATGTCACAGAGGGAATCATAGGGGGTTTTAGACAGGTTGATGATAACCAAAAATGCCCCGGCATTTTTGGCATATTCGGGCATGAGGGCTGCCGGTTGAACCAGAAGGGTGGAACCTACCACAATAAAAACATCTGCTCTGGCAGACAGCATGGCCGCTTTTCGGGTCTCTCTTTCTGGCATGGCCTGGCCAAAGGAAATGGTGTCGGGTTTATAATACCCCCCGCAGGTGCATTCCGGGGCTTTGACCCCCGCATCAATCATGACCATTGTTTCTTCCCATGAAATAAGTCGGTTGCATCCCATGCACCGGACCCTGCGGGTATTGCCGTGGAGTTCGATAATTTTGTCGGAAGGGATGCCCGATTCCTGGTGTAGGCCGTCGATGTTCTGGGTAATCAGGCTGGTTAAACATCCCATTTCATGGAGGCGTGCAATGCTCGTATGTCCTTTGTTGGGTGTGGCGTGTTTCAGGCCTTTTTCCATATCCATGCGCTGGTGCCAATATTGAATACGGGCTCGTTCCCGGGCCATGAAATCATCAAAGTAGATGGGTTGAAATTTGTCCCAGATTCCGCCTTGGCTTCTATAATCCGGGATCCCGCTTTCAGTTGAAATACCGGCACCTGTGAAAAGAACCACCTGGTTGGCGGCAACTATTTTCCGGACCACCCGGTTGATTTTTTCAGTGATTGTTATTTCGGGTTTGCGGCCATTTTTTTCTGCCATGGCAATATTCTCCTGAAAAATTTGTCATAGAGGATGGATATTTCTGTGATGCGAAACAGAACCCCGAACAAGGGCAGTAGAACGGAAAAAGCAAGGCCTGTAATGGTGCAGATAATCAGGTTTTCACCCAGGGTTCCGGCGTCAAAAATCTGTCGAAGTCCCACAAGTATCCCCTGGAGAACACCCCCCAGGAGAAGACTTATGGGAATGAGCTTGAAGAAAAAATAATATACCTCTTTTTTATGCGTATTTCGGCTTTTACGGTTCCAGCACTCAAACAGGAGAAGGGAACTTAAGATAACGGACAATGAGAGTCCAAACGCCACTCCTTTTATACCCAAAAGTTTCATCAACCCATAGATCATGGGCAGACTTGCCAAAACGCAGAGGGTGGAAAAAATTGCGGGGAACAGGGTGTTTTGAAGGGCATAATAGCCGCGGGAAACAATGGTCTGGGCGGAAAAAGCAAAGGCGCCTACCATGAAAAAGGGCAGAATGCCGGCTGTCAATTGGGTTGCCTGGAGGTCAAAGGCTCCCCGCTGAAAAAGTATCATGACAATTTCTTTTCGAAGGACCATGAAGAGGACGGAAAAGGGCATCACCAAAAAGATGAATTTCAATGTTTGGTTGATCATATGGTTAAGGCGGAGAAAATCTTTTTTAGCCGCAATTTTTGCCATAAAGGGGTAGGAGGCCATGCCAACGGCCTGGCCGAAAAATCCCACAAGGATGAACATGATCCGCAGACTGTAGTTCATGGCGGCGATACTCCCTTCCGAAAGAAAGGAACCGAAAAATTTCATCAAAATTTCCGTTGAAAAGGTCATGGTCAATCCAACCATCAGGGGGAGGGTTAAAAGAATATATTTTAAAAAATCGGGATGGGAAACGTTGAAATTGAAATAATAGCGCAGTCCTGCCTGCCGTGCACCCACAAGCTGAAGCAAAAAACTGCCAAAAAAAGCGCCTCCGAGAACCCCCCAGGCAAACCCTTCCATTCCAAGAACAGGGTAGAGAAAAATTCCCCCGGTTATAATACCGATATTGTAAATTAACGGGGCCAGGGCAGGAACAAAAAACCGTTCTTTTGTAAATTGAACCGCCATGAAAAGACCGCCGGTAAAAAAGAAAAACTGAGCCGGGATAATGATCCGTGTCATTTTTACAGCCAGGTTAAAGGTGAAGGGGTCAGTGATACCCGGGGCAAATATCCTTACAAATTGAGGAGTCCAGACCATGGTAATGGCAATAAAACCAAGGAGCATCAAGCCGAATCCGTTGAAAATAATGGAAAATACTTGAAACCCTTCCTCATCCCTGTTGTTGGAAAGATAGTAGGCAAAAATGGGGATAAAGGTAATGGATAAAAACCCGCTGGCCACAATATGATTCAAAATTTCAGGAATGATAAATGCCACCTGATAGGCATCAACAGAGGCTTTTACCCCACCCATCCAGGCGATGGTTGATTCCCTTACCAATCCAATGATCCGGCTGGCAAATACCGATGCCATCATGATAAAGGTTGCAAATCCTATTTTTTTTAACGTATTTGATGTTTCCATAACCATTGTCCTTGTGAATTTATCATAAAGAAAGGGGGAATAAAAGGATGTCGCAACAAAAAGATTTGACTCAAAAATTCCAGGCGAATATGTTATACCATATTTTTTAACCGATAAAACCCAAAAGGACAGGAAAAATACGATGTTCACAAAACTGGGGATATATTCTATTATAGTTGGATTATTTGTGTTTCTTTTCAGTGGAATTTCTAATTTTATGCGAGCAGACAATTTTTGGGTGGATCTGACCATTTCCAAATTTACAGGAGAATATTCAGATACGATTGTTGAGGCCGTACCAGTTGGTTTTATACAGGACGGCCTTTATTTTTTGGTGTATGAATTGCCCTTTGCCGGGGCCTTGATTGGCTTGGGGATTGTGTTTTTTATTATCAGTGCCATTGTGAAGGAACATTGACCATGGACAGATTTGAACAGGTTTCCCGCCGGGATTTTTTACAATACTCTCAGCACGCCTTCAAACGGCTCAAAGCCTGGGGTTATGTCAAGTAAAATTGTCATCTCCCCCTGGCATAGGCTCATTGACAGCTCAACGGTTATGAGCATTGCTGCTGGCAGTGATGGGACGGCCTGGTCAGCACCGGTGTATTATTTGTTTGATGACAAGGGATTTTATTTTTTTTCAAACCCAGAAGCCCGGCATATTAAATTGTCAAAAAATAGCCTGGCAGCCGCCTCCATTTTTCGAGATGATGCGGATATTAAGAACCTTGCGGGAATTCAGATGTCAGGAACTATTCTTAAAGCCCCTTTGAATGCCAGATCTGCCCTGGTGGCAAACAAGTATTGCACTTATTTTAAAATTACCGGAAATGCCATGGATATCCTGTCTTTTTTTACATCAAAATTCCATGCAAGCCTGTATCGTTTTGAACCGGAAACGGTTTATTTTATGGATAATTCCAAGGGGTTCGGTTCCAGGGAGAAGGTAGAATTATGAAAGTGACAAGTTTAAGGGAAACGGTCAAATCTCTGGAAAAGCAGGGGGAATTGATCCACATATCCCAGGCAGTGGATCCCCATCTTGAAATGGCGGAAATTACTCGGCAGGTGCATGATGCCAAGGGACCGGCCCTGTTGTTCACCAATGTTAAAAATACCCGGTTTCCGGCCCTGTCAAATCTGTTCGGCACCTATGAGAGAACCCTGAAGATATTTGAGCCACAACTTGACCATGTACGGTCCCTTGTGGATCTGCGGTCGGATCCCGGGGCGTTCCTGAGATCACCGGGGAAATCGGTTGGGGCAGTGAAGGCCCTGGTCCATGCCCTGCCGCTTCGTTCTACCAATGCAAAGGTGTTAAAGCACCAGACTAAAATCGACCAATTGCCCCTGATCAAATGCTGGCCCGGGGACGGGGGCGCTTTTGTTCTTTTACCCCAGGTGTTTTCAAAGGATCCGGACAATGATTCTATCTTTAAATCAAACCTGGGCATGTACCGGATCCAGATGTCCGGCAATGACTATGAACCAAATCAGGAAATCGGGCTCCATTACCAGCTTCACCGGGGGATTGGAAATCATCATAAAAAAGCCCTGGAACAAAAGCGGCCGTTGAAGGTTTCCATTTTTATCGGTGGTCCCCCTGCCCATACCCTGGCGGCGGTCATGCCGCTTCCCGAAGGGATTCCGGAAATTGCCTTTGCCGGGGCACTGGCTGGCCGAAATTTTCGGTACAGCTCAAAGAACGGGTTCTTCATCTCCAATGATGCGGATTTTTGTATCACCGGGATCCTTGTTCCCAACCGGACCAAACCAGAAGGTCCCTTTGGAGACCATCTGGGCTACTACTCCAATGAACATGAATATCCCTATCTCAAAGTGGTATCGGTCTGGCACAGACCCGGGGCCATATTTCCTTTTACCGTGGTGGGTAGGCCCCCCCAGGAAGATTCAAATTTTGGCAGACTCATCCATGACATTACCCGGTCGGCCATCACAGACACCCTGCCAGGGGTGACAGCCGTCAATGCCGTGGATGATGCAGGGGTCCACCCCCTGTTGTTGGCCAAGGCCCATGAGCGGTATCTCCCCTATGCCAAAAGAGCGCCCAGGGAACTTTTGACCCATGCAAACGCCATCCTGGGAACCGGCCAGCTTTCCCTGGCCAAATATCTGTTCATCTGTGCCCATGAAGACAACCCCGGGCTGGATGTGAATGATGAACAATCCTTTTTTATCCATCTGCTGGAGCGGGTGGATCTGTCTTCGGACCTTCACTTTTCCACCCGGACCACCATGGACACCCTGGATTATTCCACCGCTGAAATTAACGCAGGCTCCAAGCTTGTTGTGGCGGCAGCAGGACCAAAAAGAAGAAAACTGGCCGTACAATTTCCCGATGGGTTCTGTCTTCCCGACGGATTCTTTGATCCAGGATTTGCAGCTCCCGGCATGATGGTGATGCAGGGACCGAAATTTACCGCCTACACCGCGGCGAACAAACAGATCGATCGTTTGAAAAAGCATCTTCAAAACCAGACCGGCCTTGAATCGCTTCCTTTGTTTGTGGTGGTGGATGATGCCCCGTTTGCCAGGGAAACCTTTGCCAATTTTTTATGGGTCACCTTTTTACGGTCCAATCCTTCCCATGATATTTACGGGGTGAACGAGCGAGTGGAATTTAAACATTGGGGGTGTGCGGCGCCTCTCATCATTGATGCCCGGATAAAACCCTTTCATTCGGCTCCCCTCGTATCGGATCCTGCTACCCAGGAACAGGTGAAACGCTTGGCCCAGAGAGGCGGCCCGCTATTTGGAATTATTTAATTTAATTATTTTTAAAGGAAATGCCATGACAGCAAAAATTCACCCCAAACGCATCCTGATGATTTTAGCTAGTGTTCTGGCGTTGTACACCATTGCAGGTTTTTTTCTGGCCCCCTGGGCGGGGAAAAAAATACTCGTGAAAGAATTGGGAAATAAACTGGGCCGGCCAATTATTGTTGGGTCTGTTTTTGTGAACCCGTATCTCCTTACCCTTGGCATCAAAGACCTTGCCATAAAAGAAAAAGAGGGCGGTAATTTTATATCCGTATCCTCTCTGCTGGTTGACATTTCCATGGGGTCCGTGTTTAAATTTGCGCCTGTGATTGAAGAGCTTGCGATTGAATCTTTGGGGGTCAATCTTGTATTGAAAAAGGATGGAAGTTTTAATTTTTCAGATTTGATACAGCGGTTTGAAAAAGACCCCAAAGACATACCCACAGAAGATTCCGCTCTGACTGATCCGGAAATTTTTGGTTTTCTCCTATCCAATACAAAAATTTCCAATGTCAACATCCGGTTTTTAGATCAGATCAGGGAAAAGGAACATGTCATTGAAAATTTTAATTTAAATTTGCCCCTTTTAAACAGTCTCGAAAAGGACAGGCAGACCAAAACCAT
>CAYWNB010000066.1:9876-15269 GCA_964459195.1 uncultured Desulfobacula sp. | reverse complement strand
GCGGTCTTATCAACCGCTATTTTCTCAGTTATCAGAAGACTTAATGCTGCTATCAGAATAGCAGAAACAAATATAATTTCGAGATTCAGCTCAGGCATAATATATCCTCATCCTTGTCCATTTTCGACCGAAAATTCTATCAATTTATAAGTACCTCTGAATATAAACATTTTTTTTAATATACAAAACGAAAAAAAGCACTGTATTATATCTTTCAGTATGCAATTCTAACCAAATCCAAAGAGAGAACACAATTTCATGTATGTACTTTGCTTCTATGCACCTGAATCCCATGTCGAAACGATTAAAAATGCATTATTTGATATAGGTGCGGGGAAACTTGGCTGTTATGATTCCTGCGCATGGCAAACATCAGGCACAGGCCAATTCCGTCCACTAAAAGGCAGTTCACCGCACATAGGCGAACAAAATGTCATCACACAGATTAATGAATATAAAGTTGAACTCATTTGTGAGAATGATGCCATTAAAAAAATTGTAAACAAACTAATTGAGGTCCATCCATATGAAGAGCCAGCTTACCATGTCATCAAGGTCTATACCCTGGCGGATTTCTAATGCCTGGATGAAGATTTCAAACGTATTTAATTTTACGGGAGCCTGTGATATTCTTTGTCCATGAAAATTCTTCACATTATCAGCCAGTCCCCGGATTTTACCGGCAGTGGAAAGTATATCCAGGAAATTATCCGGCAAAGTGCCAAGAACGGTCATTATAATTTTTTATTGGCAGGGGCCCAGGCTGATTTTACCATATTCCCCTCATTAATCCCCCGGGACCGTACTCTCTTTGTCCGGTTTGATGGCATGGATCTTGATTTTCCCATTCCGGGAATGAGCGATATCATGCCCTATCAAAGCAGCTTGTTCTCACTGCTTGATAAAAATAATCTGTCAGCATACCGGCTGGTATTTGGGAAAAAGATTAAAGAGGCACTGGACCGATTCAAACCTGATTTGATTCACACACACCATTTGTGGATTGTTTCAGCAATTACAAAACTGATGGCCAAAAACATCCCCATGGTGACAACCTGTCACGGGACCTGTTTGCGCCAACATCACAATTGTCCGGATATCAGCAAAGAGATTATTACAAACCTTCAAGGAATTGACAAGGTCATTGCTTTAAGCTGTGATCAAAAACAATTGATCGTCAGCTCCTTGTCCATTGATCCCCAAAAAATATCGATTATCAGCGGCGGTTATAATAAAAATTGTTTTTATAGTGAGCCAAAGCCTTTTGACGGGTCAGTAGAACTGCTCTACGCCGGCAAAATCAGTGCGCCAAAGGGTGTGCCCTGGCTGTTGAAAAGTCTGTATATGATTCGAGAACTGCCGTTCAGGCTGCACCTGGCAGGCAATGCCAATGAGGAGCAAAAACAGCTTTGCCTGTCTCTGGCAAATCGTCTGGGCTCAAAAGTCCTCTACCATGGGCCCTTGAGTCACAGGAAATTAAGTGATTTAATGAGAAAGGCACATATTTTTATTTTACCCTCTTTCTATGAAGGACTTCCCCTGGTGCTTATGGAAGCCCTGGCATGCGGCTGCCGGATTATCACCACCGCCCTTCCAGGCGTTCATGAAATCTTTAAAACAGATCATCCGGGAATGGTCCGGCTGGTTAAACTGCCAATACTTGAAACCATTGACACACCATTTAAACAAGACGAGCCCTCCATGGAAACGCTGCTTTCAATTACAATTGCGCAATTGATATCCCTGGTTGAAGAGCATCCCCAGCCGGATATGGCCTATATTCGATCCAATTCATCTAACTTTACATGGGAAAAAATCTTTTTAAAAATTGCGGGTGTCTATGGGGAGTTGTCCGGAAAAACCATGTTATAAATCGAGTTGATCAGGGAAGGAACCCCCCCCCCTGTTTTATTTAAAGATGGACTGCAATGGCTGCAATATCATCATGACATTTGAACCTGGGGTATCGCCTGATATCAGTATCCTGTGATTCAATTTTTCGGATGCTTTCCTTGACCCCGATCAACCCCTCCCTTTGAAATCTTTTGGCAAGGCGGCCAAAGGATTTTTTTTGTGCAGGTATTGTGGAGGGCAGTTGCAGTCCATCGGTGAATAACAAGATGCGGGTGACATTTTCAAGGGATTCAAATCCTTTTTGAGCAAAATCAATCGCCTCCGGTTCTCCGTTGAGAACACCGTAAGAACGGTTCATTCCTAACCTGACTTTTTTAATCTGATCTTTCATTGCAGCATTAAATTTGAATTTTTCTGCCGTGAGCAGTGTCAGGGTTTCATAATCATGATCCTTCCGGTCTGCTAAAACTTTGAAGGATCCATCATTATAAAACAAAAGAATGTGGGCATCTCCGGTTTGAAACCATTCAAGCTTTGCTTCTTCAATTCTTATGACGGCAGCACAGGTGCTCCATAAATAATGGCGGTGTGCCATATCAAGGTTTTGATCGATCATTTTTGTCCGGATAGCTTGATTTGCACGGATACCCAGTTGATCCAGTGGAAAATGATTTTTTGAAAATTCATGGCTGGCGGTATGGGCTGCAATCATTCCACCAGTTTGCCCCCCCTTGAACCGCCTATTGTCAAGGCTTGTGGCACCGTCGAAAACGCCGAAAATATTCTCGCCGATAACCAGGCTGTCTTCATTTTGCGCCCCAGATCCCTTTTCAAGAATATGCTCTGTTTTAATTTTATGCTTTATTTGTATTCCCATGTGCAGATAAAAATAGAGACTGGCAAGGACATTGTCAAAATGGTAATTCCCATGGGTTTTCAATAATCCATAGGAATTTTCAATAGAACGATTCTTCTCCCGCTATTGTGGATACTGAGGTTAAGCTATCAATGATAGAACATGCCCCTGCGCAAAATCATTTTGTAGGGTAATGGTAGATTTTTAGATTGTTTTTATATATAAAAAGGATTTAAGCAAAACGGTTTGGAACTGATTTAGGAGACAACAATGAAAATACGAAAACCGACCCTGGAAACCTATGTCAAAATATCGGCCCTGCTAAAATCGGCCTTTCCCAAAAGCCTTTATGAGCAAGGGCTGGTGGAAGAATTCCATGACAATAATACCCCCATCCATGAATGGGTCTGTATCCATATGAACAAGGTGGTTGCCTATATTGCGTTTTCAAATGCCTACAATGGGGATGAAATTTGTGGCCTTCACCTGGCTCCCCTGGCTGTGGCACCCCCGTTTCAACGCCAGGGCTTTGGCTCTGAACTGCTTGGGTTTGCCCTGCGCCAGGAAACCATTAAAAAAAGCCCCCTCTTTATTTTGGGGAATCCCGGATTTTACCAGCGATTCGGATTTAAGCACTGCGCCCTCCCCGTCTGTCCCTTTACCAAAAAGAACAAACATTTTCTGGCCATTCGCAACACCGCAACCACCCCATTCGTTGTTGGCTATGAGCCGGAATTTGGCCCCAGATAGGTCGTTACCCCAATTTAAAAAGGGCAGGGGAAATTCCCCTGCCCTTTTTATGGACAACTCTTATTATTCACATCACTCTAAGTTAAGTACAATCACCTCTTACATTGGATGGATACTTAGCCTGAAAAGGCTGCATCCGGCATTTCCATGATGGAAGGAATATTTCCCTGGAGGGCTTCCATCTTGCCCATAGCAGCCGGCAACATCCAGGTAATAAAATATTCAGCTGTTTTTACCTGACCCTGGTAAAATGCCACATCTTTTTTCTTAGCCTTGGCAATTTTGGGAGCTGCCACGACGGCACGCCAGAGTTCCAGCCATGCAATCACCACATCCCCTGTGACATCCAGAAAAGGATGGGCCATTGCAAACGCGTCCAACACCTTTTCAGACATGGCGGTCATGCCCATGTGCATAGCCACTTCACCCAGCTTGTTCACCGCCAGCTCCACTTGAGCAGCCATTTTATCCAACCCTTCAATTTCCTTGGCAGCAGCAATGGTGGTGTTCATTTCACCCAAAAGATCCATAAAGGGTTTGCCTTTTTTAAGCCCCAATTTCCGTCCCAGAAGGTCCATGGATTGAATTCCGTTAGTACCTTCGTAGATGGAGGTGATTTTGCAATCCCTGAGCAGCTGCTCCTGGGGATATTCCTGGATAAAGCCATACCCGCCGTAAACCTGGACACCCTGGACACAGACCTCAAAGGACCGGTCCGTACAATAGGACTTGACAATGGGGGTCAAAAACTCAATAAGACCGTCATATTTATCTCGTTCTTCTTCTGTTTTAGCGACTTGGAGCTTGTCAAAGCAAAGGGCTGTATAGTAGAGCAATGCCCGCATTCCGTCCACATAGGCTTTCATGGACATGAGCTGGCGTTTGACATCGGGATGGTTGATGATGGCCACCGGCTTGGAATCCTTTTCAAAAATTTTCATTAGGTCTGCGCCCTGGATTCGTTCCTTGGCATAGTTGACCGCATTGATATAGGAAGCTGTCGCAAAACCGAACCCCTGCAGTCCTACCCCCAGACGTGCTTCATTCATCATGACAAACATGGCCTTCATACCCTTGTTTTCCTCTCCCAGAAGCTCTCCGATACAATTGTCTTTGGACCCAAAGGCCAGGGAAGCTGTAGAATTGCCATGAATGCCCATTTTTTTCTCAAGGCCTGTGCAGACAACATCATTGTGCGCACCAATGCTGCCGTCGGCATTCACCCGGTATTTGGGAACCAGAAAAAGAGATATGCCCTTGGTACCGGCAGGTGCCCCTTCAATTCTGGCCAATACCGGATGGATTATATTCTCGGTGATGTTCTGATCTCCGCCTGAAATAAAAATTTTATTACCGGTGATGGTAAAGGTGCCATCCTCATTGCGTTTGGCTGTGGTGGAAAGGTTCCCCACATCAGAACCGGCTTCGGGTTCTGTCAGACACATGGTGCCTGCCCATTTTCCCGTGAACATATTCTTAAGATAAGTTTGCTTTTGAGCTTCTGTACCAAACTCTTCCACCAGCTTGCCGGCCCCGTGGGTGAGTCCCGGATACATCTGAAAAGCGCAATTTGCTCCCACAAACAACTCACCAGCAGCGGTCGCCAAAGCCCGGGGCATGCCCTGCCCGCCAAAATCAGGGTCATCGCACATGGCAAGCCACTCACCTTCACAATAAAGCTTATAGGCCTTGTGAAATGATTCAGGGACAGTTACCTCACCATTGGTCAGGCTGCACCCCTCCTCGTCCCCTTCCTTATTTGTGGTCAGTAATTCTTTAACGGCCAGATTCCTGGCTTCGGAAACCACCATGTCCATGGTCTTTTTGTTAAAGTCCTCAAATAATTCATGCTCAGCCAGGTCTGACGCTGACAACATTTCATGAAGAACAAAGTCCTGATCCCGTCTGTCTGCGATTGATTGTGCCATTTTGT
>CAYWNB010000066.1:5361-9776 GCA_964459195.1 uncultured Desulfobacula sp. | reverse complement strand
CCTAATGTAAAATACCATTGGTAAACATTTCAAAAATCATGGAAAGCCGTTTGTTCAAAACCGTCTCATCTTCATCCCGGAACAGGGATGACCAGGCGGCAGAATGGACAATATCACTGAACAAAGCTGCCATATCCGAGGAGGGATAGGACTTAAATTTTCCCTGGCCAATACCTTGGTCGAATATGTCCCGAAACAGGCTCACCATTCGTTCATGGAAGGTGTTGACCCGCTCATTGAGTTTGGGCATGGCCACGGCATCTATATTGTTTCTCTCTGAAATATAAATTTTGACCACCTCCCTGTTCGCCCTGTAAAAGGATGCATGGGCAAACAAAGAAGATTTAAGTTTCTCGCATACCCCGATCGTTGGGTCCTGACTGATATCAAACAATATATGCCCCAGATCCCGGACCCGATTAATCACCAGATCATGATACATCTCTTTTTTCCCGGGGAAATATTTATAAATAGTGCCCAAAGGATATTGGGAAATTTTACTGATCTGGGCCATGGTGGTGCTGTGAAAACCTCGGGACGCAAATATGTCAAGGGCAGCTTCCAATATCTCCCCTCGTTTTCTTAAATCATCCCGTTCTTTTCTGGTCAACATTATCATGCCTTTAAATAATTATTTCAAATATAGAATATATATTCTATAAATAGAAGTTTTGTTTTTGTCAAGTACATTTTTCTCGACAAAAAGCACTTATCGAGATCAGTTACCCCTCCATTTTGCGAGAAAATTAGCATCCACCTGCATTTTTTACTTGACACAGAAAAAACAGACGACTAATAACAATAACATTGTTTTATCAAGTTTGCTTTATCGGTTCTTTTTTTTAACCCAAACTCATTGGAGAGTATTTTATGAAAACCATGTTTAAGCTCGGTGCAATTCTTTTTTCTGTATGCTTTGTCTGTTCTGCTTTTGCCAAAGGACCCATTGTAGGCAAATGGAAAACCATTGACGATGAAACCAATGAGCCAAAATCCATCGTGGAAATTTTTGAACGAGACGGTAAATTTTACGGCAAAATAATTGAACTGTTTCTCAAGGCAGATGCCGATCAGCATCCCACCTGCGACAAATGTGATGACGATGATCCCAGAAAAGATCAGCCCAGCCTGGGCATGGAAATTATCAAAGATATGCAGCCCAACAAGGATGCCTATTCCTGGGGAAAAATTTTGGACCCAAAAAAAGGCAAGGAATATAAATGCAGACTCTGGAGAGAAGGTGATGAGCTAAGGGTTAAGGGAAGTTTTTTATTCATCTCCCGCACCCAGACCTGGCACCTTGTAAAATAGATATTAAACAGAAGCAGAGGATTTAAGGGTGCAGAAGCTGTCATAATAGGCGGCCTGACCGCCCATATCCGACACCCTTGACTCTGTCAGGAAATTGACCGCACCGCTTTTATGCCAGTATCCCTGGTACATGAAAGCGGTGTTTTCGTATATGGCCTCATCCAGGCATACCATTGCCTCAATCCACGCTTTTTTGCCACAGACCCTTACCCTGTCACCCGGGTGAACCTTGAAGTCTTCGGCTGTTTTCCCATTGATATAAAGAATCGGCGTCTTTGTTTCATCCATAAACCCCTGGGAATGCATCCTGTCCTTGGCCTTACAGGTGAGCAGCCGCAAAGGAAATTTAAGTCCCCCCGCCAGGGGAGGTATAAATTGGGGCAAGGCGTCCAGTCCATCGGCCAGCGCTTTTTCGCTGTAAATTTCAATTTTGCCCGAGGGGGTTAAAAATTGCTTATCCTCCCAGGCGATGTCATGGGCCTTGATCTGAACATATGCAGATTCCAGCCCGGCAAGATCCCGGTCAAAGACAGTTTTGGTTTGAGTCAGAAGCGGTCTAGCACACCGGTTCAAGTATTGGGCAGACGAATCAAACCCCAGGGTGTCAATCCCCATTCTTCCGGCCAATTTCACGAAAAATTCAAACTCCGGTAAAACCGTATGGGGCGGATCTATGGCTTTTTGGGAGAAATTTAGCACATGGGAATACATGGAGGTGGCAAAAATATCTTCCTGCTCAAAGACAAAGGCTGCCGGCAGCACAATATCGGCATGCGCTGCCGTGTCTGTCATAAAATGATCAAACACCACCTTAAAATCAATTTTAGAAAATTGCTGCACCGTGGTGAAAAGATCCGGGCTCTGGACCAGGGGGTTGCCGCTTGCGACAAAGGCTATTTTTATGGGCGGATCCGGTTCATCTTCCAAAAAAGCCCCCAACTTTGCCGCCAAAAAGGTCCGGGTCTCGGTGGCAAAGCGTTGACTCTTTTTTTCAGGGGAATTTAAAAAAGGCGCCAAGGATTTTGAGGCATAATTCACCCCGCCCCCCCGTTTACCGATATGCCCTGCCAGGGCAGCCAGGGCATCAATACAGCGGATATTGTTCCCCCCGTTTTCATATCGCTGCATCCCATATCCAATATAAATAGCAGCCGGATCCGCTACGGCATAGTCCATTGCCAGGGTTTTAATGACAGCGGCATCAATCCCGGTAATCTTCTGGGCAACTTCAGGGGTAAATCTTGCAACATAAGCTTTAAAGCGCTCAAACCCTTTGACATGGTCCCGGACAAAGGTGCTATCCACCAGGTTCTCTTGAATGAGCACATTGGCCATGGAAAGCGCCAGGGCCCCGTCCGTTGAAGGTGCAATGGGGATATGGGTGTCAAAGGACTTGGCCGTAGCTGTTTTAACCGGATCAATCACAATCACGTGGGTGCCCTTTTTCCGGGCCCGAACCAGAAGTGACTGCAGATGAATACTGGTAAATTTAGGATTTCTTCCCCATAAAATCACCAATTTAGAATTGAGAATGTCCTGGGGCAGATGTCCCCTGGCAGCACCGAAATCATACTTTTGGGCGGCAATACCAGCCCCCCAGCAAAGACTTCCCTCAAACCGGGTGTCTCCGCCAAAACAATTAAAAAAAATACTCTGTATCCTGTTTTTTGTCCCCCCATACCCATCACTGGTATAATTTAATATGGCCGTGTTTCCATACCGTTCTTTGATGCTGGATAATTTTTCAGCCAATAAATCAAAAACCCGGTCATAGGAAATTTGTACAAAAGCGTCACCTTTTTTCATCAAGGGATGCCGCAGCCGCCCGGGATGGGCAAGCTGCTCCAAAAGTTTTTTCCCCTTCCTGCAGACAACTCCACGGGTAAGCGGATGGTCAGGGTCTCCCTGAAGACCGATTACCCTGTTATTTTCAACGGTAACCCGGAACCGACACAGATCAAAACAATCCATGGGACAGGAAACATATACCTGCTTTTTCATGGGGCATTCCCTTCTATTGAATAATACGTTCAGATTCACCACTTTTTATGAGGGTTTCAATCTCTGTGGGCTGAAATGCTTGTGTTGGTAATTTTTCTGTCATGATGTCATTGCTGCTGTTAAATAAATCCTTTCCGGCTGATGTAGAGCAGAACTTCCTGGGCGGCTTCGTCCGGGGTCAAATCGGTTGTGTTGATTCTCAGCTCCGGGTTGGAAGGGTCTTCATAGGGGTCGTCCACGCCGGTAAAGCCTTTTAAAAGGCCAGCCCTTGCCTTGGCGTACATCCCTTTTCTGTCCCTTTTTTCACATTCAGTGATGGGAGTGGACACGTGGACTTCAAAAAACCCGCCGTGGGATTCGATGGATTCTCTAATCTGAGCACGGGTTTTTTCATAGGGGGCGATGGGAGCGCAGATGGCCACTCCTCTGTTTTTTGTGATTTCCGAGGCGACAAAGCCGATGCGCTTGACGTTGATGTCACGGTGCTCCTTGGAAAAATTAAGTTCGGAAGACAGGTTTCTTCGGACGATGTCTCCGTCAAGGAGGCTAACCGGCCTTGTTCCGATTTCAAGAAATCTTGAATAAAGGATTTTGGCAATGGTAGATTTGCCGGCGCCTGAAAGCCCTGTGCAAAATATGGTCAATCCCTGTTTTAAGGGCGGGGGATAAGATTTTTGAAGTTCTTGGATCACTTCCGGGAAAGTGGCCCAGTCCGGCACTTTTTTGCCGGCTCTGATTCTTTTCTGGATATCGGTTCCGGTAAAGGAAATGGTGTCCATATTTTTGGGGACCCGGCTGGCTATTTTGTATTCATCCTCAAAGGGAAGATAGACCATTTCTTCAAATGTGATGGTTTCAACGCCCAGTTCTTTGGTGGCACTGGAGGCAAGTTTGGTGGCTTGGTCATAGTTATAGAAAGGGGCATTGCTGCTGTTATTTCCCGGGGAGCCATGGTCGTGGCCGATGACAAAATGGGTGCAGCCAAAATTTTTCCCGATGATCATATGGAGAATGGCCTCCCTTGGGCCTGCCATTCGCATGGCCAGGGGCAGCAGGTTGAGCACATAGGAATCCGGAGGGTAATGGGCCGCCACTTTCTGGTA
>CAYWNB010000066.1:0-5261 GCA_964459195.1 uncultured Desulfobacula sp. | reverse complement strand
GATTTATTGTACAAATAGTCAACACCGGGGTGGGATTTATCCAGGGTATTGTAAACCGCCTGGGCTTCTTTTTCCATATCCAGGGGCCAGATGTCTTCGATGGTCATGATGCCAAGAAGAAAGCCTTCCTGATCTCTCAGGATGACGGACTGACCGATTTCAATGGTGGCGGCAAGGCTTTCCGGGATATCCAGGCAGATGGGAACCGGCCAGAGTTCACCGGACTCAAGGCGCATGCGGTCCAGGACAGACTCGTAATCAATCTGTTTCATAAACCCTTTTAAGGGAGAGAAGACACCAGTGACCAGCAGCTCAAAATCACAGATCTGCCGGTCATTTAGAATAACATCCGGCATGGAAGCGGACAGTTTTTTAAGAACTGATTGCTGTTCTTCAGGAACAAGAAGATTAATCAACAGATTGGATTTCATTTTCTCCCCTATAAACGAAGTGTAACTATAGCTCTGCCCTTTCGGATTACAAGTCGCATGTCCCGAATAAGCAGCGCAATCATAAGGCCTGCAATAAGTATGCCGTGATTAAAGTTTTATAAGGTGTTTTTCACAGATATATGCAAATCATGGCCCCCTAAAGGTGTGAGCACAGCAAAACCCATAATCTTTTATTTTAATTAAAAAAACTGGGTAAAAAAGTTATATTTTAACATTTTTTACCCAGTTTGCACAGTCTTCCCCAGGAGATCAGCTTAAAACATTGCGCAATCTTAACACGGAACAGGTTGCATTTTTCACGACCTTCTGTGCACAGGTCTGTGAAAAAGCCTCATTAATCTTGCGCCGATGGTTGTGGTAGACCACAATCAGATCTGCTCTCCATTTCTCGGCCATCTTCAGAATCTCTTCATGATGTTTGCCCACCATCACCTTGTGGGAAACCTTTGTGGCTCCCTGGCAGTTTTCTTGAATAAATTTTTCCAGGGATGCTTTAAAATGATTCTTGGCCTCGTTTTTTATCTCTTCGGTGACATAGGATGCGACGATGGGCATTGAAAAGCCCGGCATCACGCTGACAATACGGATTTCGGCACCGCTCAGGGATGCAAGTTCCGCTGCATTGTCATAGACAGCCTTGGAGGTCCTCGGATAATCGATGTCGATGGGAACCAGTATTTTATTAAACATGAGATCTCTCCTATACGGTTAATTTAAACGGTAACAGGTCGATCCCTGCGCCGTTTTTGAAGCCAATAAATCAGACCCAAAAGCCCAAGGCCAGGAAAGAACATGAGCTGCTTGGGAGGCCTTTTTGAATCCATTTTCACCATTAAGATCTCCTGGTCAAAATCCACGCCCATTTTTTCGGCCTTGCTGCCAAACACCACATTGTCCACCAGAACCTTGCCTTCTTCTTCCCGGAGTTCAAATCCAATCTCCTCCAACCTTTGCGCACCGGTTTGCGCATTGCCAACCTTGAGCATCATGGATTTGGTGAATTCTTTTCCCTTCATGGTTTCCCCTTTGATTCTCAGGCGAAGTTGGGAACCCGGATCCATGGTCTCAACAATCTGAACCAATTCTATCCCCGGTTTTTCCACAAAAGGAGGATAAAACTTGTCCCAGAAATATCCGGGCCGAAACAAGATAAAGGTCACCAGCAGCAGGGCAAGGGTTTCGTAAAAACGGCTTTTGACCAGGAAATAGCCCTGGGTGGCAGCGGCAAAAACCAGCATGGCAATGACGGCCGTAACGATCACAAGCACAAGGTGGTACCAGCTTCCTATTCCGATCATTAAAAGCTCTGTGTTAAAGATAAACATAAAGGGCAGGATGGCGGTTCTGATATCATAGGTAAACCCCTGGATACCGGTCCTGATGGGATCCCCACCTGATATACCGGCAGCAGCAAATGCTGCCAACCCCACAGGCGGCGTGTCGTCCGCCAGAATTCCAAAATAGAACACGAATAAATGCACGGCGATCAGGGGAACTATGAGCCCGTTCTGGGCACCCAGGTCCACAATTACCGGTGCCATCAGGGTGGAGACCACAATATAGTTGGCCGTGGTGGGAAGCCCCATGCCGAGAATCAGACTTATGACGGCAGTAAAGAACAAGATGAGCATCAGGTTACCGCCGGAGATAAACTCCACAAATTCGGTCATGACAAGGCCGATACCTGTGAGGGTAACGGTTCCCACCACAATACCGGCGGCAGCCGTGGCAACCCCGATGCCGATCATGTTCCGGCCGCCGGAAACAAGTCCGGTTACAAACTCATCAAATCCGCGCTTGAAAGAAAATTCTTCTCCGCCAACCTTGCGGATAAACCCTTTCAAGGGCCTCTGGGTCAGCACAATGACAATGAGCAGCATGGTGGCCCAATAGGCGGACAAAGAGGGGGATAGACGTTCAACGGTCAGACACCACATGAGCACCACAATGGGGAGTAAAAAATAATACCCGGCCTGGGCCGTGGATCCAAGATCCGGCAGTTCATTGATGTCATGGGAAACAGGCAGTTCAGGCACTTTACAGGCAACCCACAGCAGGGCAAAATAGGAGACCGCCAACAGCACAGACACCGCATAGATGGTGGCGGGTCCTGCAACGGTTTTTATCCAGCCAAGGCCGTAATAGGTAACCCCGCCGATGATGATAATGGTCAGAATGGTCATGACAAAGGAAAGCAATTTCTGGGCCAGGGTTTTTACAACCCGTCGTTCCATCCCCTCAAGCCCCATTTTACAGGCTTCAAGGTGAACGATGTAGACCAGGGCAATATAGGAAATAATGGCTGGTAAAAAGGCATGCTTGATCACCTCCACATAGGAGATGCCCACATATTCCACCATGAGAAAGGCAGCCGCCCCCATGACCGGCGGGGTCAGTTGACCATTGGTGGATGCGGCAACCTCAACGGCGCCCGCTTTTTCAGCCGAAAACCCCACCTTTTTCATCAAAGGGATGGTAAAGGTTCCCGTGGTCACCACATTGGCGATGGAAGATCCTGACACAAGACCGGTCAGCCCCGAGGAAACAACCGCAGCCTTGGCAGGCCCTCCTTTCATATGGCCCAAGCCTGCATACGCCGTCCGGATAAAATAGTTACCAGCCCCTGCGGATTCCAACAGGGACCCAAACAGGACAAACATGAAGACCATGCCCGTGGAAACCCCCAGGGCCACCCCGTAAACCCCTTCCGTGGACAACCAGTAGTGGTACATGCCCTTGGCAAAACTTGCTCCCTTGTGGGCAATAACATCGGGCATATGGGGCCCGCCAAAGGTATAAATGATAAACACACAGGCCACCACCATGAGCGGTGGTCCCAAAGCCCTTCTGGTGGATTCCAGCAGGAGCACAAGTCCTATGGCTGCTACCACAAGATCCAGGGTGGTGGGATCCCCGGGACGGTCGGACAGCTGAACATAGAATATATACAGATAGGATGCACAAAAGGCGGCCACAAAAGCTAAGAACCAGTCCTGGATGGGGATATAGTCCCTTGGAGAAGATTTAAACGAGGGGTAGGCCGTATAGGATAAAAACATGGCAAAAGCCAGATGAATGGCCCGGGCTTCCGTAGCATTGAAAACAAAGATATTGAATATAAAAGGCAGGGGGGATGCATACCATAGCTGAAACAATGTCCAGGCCAGAGGGACAAAAAAAAGGACTCGTTTGGGAATCGTGCCGACGGGATTTCGTGCGCCTGTATCCGCCTCGGCAATCATCTCCTGCAGATCATCCTGGGATGCTGCCGTTGTATTTTCTTGGGTCATTGTGACGATTCCTCCATGGGGAAAGGGTACCTTTAATACGGGTAACGCAAGTGTTTCTAAAGATAAAACGATAAAAGTGTGCAGCCGGACAGCCGCACACTTTTAATCGCTTACATGGGGCCGATCTTACATCAGACCGGCTTCTTTGTAATATTTAACGGCGCCGTCATGGAGGGGAGCTGACAGACCGTCTTTGATCATTTCTTCTTTATTCAGGTTTGCAAAGGCTGGATGCAGTTTTTTAAACTGATCAAAATTCTCAAAAACCGCTTTTACCACCTGGTAAATGATATCGTTGGAAACCTTGGCAGAGGAAACAAAGGTAGCGCCCACACCAAAAGTTTTGGTATCACCATCTGTTCCGCGGTACATGCCGCCGGGGATGGTTGCCATTCTGTAATAGTCATTGTCACCAACCAGCTTGTCAATCACAGGACCGTCCACGGTAACCATGACTGAGTCACAGGAAGTGGTGGCTTCCTTGATGGATCCTGAAGGATGACCCACCGTGAATACAATGGCATCAATTTTGTTGTCGCAAAGGGCGGTTGACTGTTCCGCAGATTTGAGCTCGGAAGCCAGTTTGAAATCATCCTTGGTCCAGCCCATGCCGGCCATGACAATTTCCATGGTACCGCGCTGTCCGGAACCGGGGTTGCCGATGTTGACCCGTTTGCCCTTAAGGTCCATGAAATTTTTAATGCCGGAATCCGCTCTTGCCACAACGGTAAAGGGCTCGGGATGAACTGAAAATACAGCTCTCAAGTCTTTGTTCGGTCCTTTTTTTGCAAACTTGCTGGTGCCGTGGTAGGCATGGTACTGCCAGTCTGACTGGGCAACCCCCATGTCAAGCTCACCGGCTGCAATGGCATTGAGGTTATAAACAGATCCGCCGGTACTTTCTACGGAGCAGCGAATACCATGTTCTTTTCGGCCTTTGTTCACAAGCCGTGCGATGGCACCGCCCGTGGGATAGTATACACCGGTCACACCGCCGGTGCCGATGGTGGCAAATATCTGATCAGATGCCTGCACAGGTGCTGTTGCTAAAAAAAGACCCATTCCGAAAACTGCTGCAATAGCAATAACCAATAACTTTTTCATCCTAAAACCTCCAAAAAATTAAATATTAAAAAATGTCGATAGCCATGTAAATATGTTAAAAAGCGTTCTTACGCTTGGCCCTCCCTATTTTTTCGATATGTTAAAAAAACATACGAACTAAAAATACATAATTATATCTTCCCAATCAAATTTAGAACATTCTTTATTCCGACACCAAGGCCGTATGGTCCCAATACCCATATCCATACCCAGCAACCCGACAAAATACCCCCCCCCCTTGTTGATTAGATATGGTGGTTGCAGCAATTTGATCATTTTCTCAATTTTGAGAATTTCATCAACTGCATCTGATCATATTTTTGGGTTAGAATCAACATAAAACCTACCCTTTCCGCCTGTTTTTGTAAACCTATTTATTTTATAGGAATTCTCCGGTTGTTTTTTCCTTGACATA
>CAYWNB010000065.1:0-15658 GCA_964459195.1 uncultured Desulfobacula sp. | reverse complement strand
CCGTTCATGCTAATGACAATTTGGTGACGATATCAAATGAAAGGATTATTAAATTGGCTGGAGAAATGCCAAACGAGTATAATATTGAAGAAATGCTCAATAATCCAGTACCATATGAGGAACCTGATAAAACTGTACAAATATCAATTGACGATGTCGTAGTGAAAAAGCAAAACGAGAAACGAGAAAATCCTAAATCCAATGAAAAAAGTAAAAAAAAGAGGCTGAGTGACACTATTGCCCATATTAAACAAGATGGAAGAAGCTATACACTAGTTGGAGATAACACAATCCAGGTTTTATCCTTTTTAATAGCCTTTATTTTTCATAATAAGTTAGATGGGAATCGAATGCAGTTCTTTACTGATGGTCATAAAGTCTTGAATGAGGCAATATTAAAGAGATTTAGCTGGTATAAAAATATGGGAATAATCTTAGACTGGTATCATTTAGTAAAGAAATGTAAAGAACTGCTGAGTATGGGCATGAAGGGGCGAGTCCTTCGTAATCAACTACTACGGGAGATCATGCCCCTTTTGTGGCATGGACTTACGGACAGAGCAATTAATTATCTCACCGAAATACCAAGTAAAAACATAAAAAATCAAGAAAAAATTGATAAGCTAATTTCTTACTTTGAAAAAAATAGAGGATCTATACCATGTTATGCGATAAGAAAGAGATTGGGTTTATGTAATTCTAGTGCTATAGGTGAAAAAATGAATGATCTACTGGTTTCCAAGCGTCAAAAAAATAATGGAATGAGTTGGTCAAAAAAAGGTTCTATTGCACTGGCATCAATTACTGCTATTAAAAGGAACAAAGAAAGTAAAAACTGGTTTGAAAAAAAAGAACTTGAGTTTAAACTTGCTGCGTAGATGCCAGAAAATACTCATGATTTCAATGGCACAGGTCGAAATTTTTCATTAAACTCTTTCCAAACTTCTTCCCAGACGGAACTGGAATAATCCAATGCCTGATTCTGAGCCATTTTAACTTCTGTATATACATTTTGTGCCCCAAAGGCACCGATACTTCTGGGGGATTCAGGATCAAGCATTCTTAAAGGATTCATTTGAGGTAAAAAGCCGTCGACTTCGGATGCGTCGAGCATTTCGATTGCCTCAATCATGTGAGATAATATAAACCCATCCATGTTCACCATGACAGGAAGTTGTACTTTATGATCTTCAGCTACCTTGAACGCCTGGAGCGTAAGGTCGAAAACTTCCTGACCGTTTTGGGCAAACACCTGCCCCCATCCCGTATCCCGTTGAGGCATAATATCAGAATGATCTGCCCAAATATTGATAGGTGCCGAAACAGCACGGTTTGCGACAGCCATGACAACGGGCAACCGCATACTGGATGCGGCGAACAGAATTTCATGCATCAACGCGAGCCCCTGCGATGCACTCGCTGTGAATGTCCTGCCTCCGGATGCGGATGCGCCTAAACAGGCGCTTATAGCGGAATGTTCGCTTTCCACTGCAATGTATTCTGCGTGACAAGAACCGGATGCCACCAGCTCAGCCAAATGTTCAACAATATGTGTCTGCGGAGTAATCGGATACGCGGCAATAACATCTACGTTAGCCAACGCTACAGCTTCTGCCGCTGCAATAGATACTTCAATTCCTACTCGCCGGCTCATACTTTTTCTCCTTCCATTTCTATCGCATTTTTAGGACATTCTTCCACACAGATGGCGCATCCTTTACAGAATTTTCCATCCCAATCGTAAAATCCCTCTTCATTTTTTGAAAAGGCCATGTCAGGACACAGCATCCAGCAAAAACCGCACTTGATACATTTTTTCTTATCGATGACCGGTTTTCCTGCCGTCCTCCAATTTCCCGTTAGAAATTCTTTACTGTTACCGGGCTGGATAATTTCGGCCCCAATTTCCAGATCATCAACTGCATACAATGCATCTATTTCATAAATCTCCGTTCCATCATCAGGCTGTGAAATCTGTTTTCCGAAAACTTGAGTAAGTTTAAAGGCAGTTTCCATGGCAATCCAATTTTTATCTGCCAATCTTCCAAACCTGTTGGCCAGAGGTTGTTTCAACGATTTAAGATCACAAATTTTGGTTGCATTTACGATTGCCCCAATGATGGCAGTGTTGGTAATGGGAACACCTAAAACTTCCAATGCAATTTTAGAAGCATCTACAATGGCAAGGTTATATCCTTCTGCCATTGTTAGCAGGCGATCAGAATTATGAGTTGAGGTATTGATAATGATTGTGCCGCCTTTTTTCATTCCCTCAAAGACATCGACCATATCCACTAGACTTTCATCCATGACGACCACAACATCCGGGTGTTCAATAGGTTCTCTTAAATAAATAGGGTCTTCAGACATACGGATATAAGCTGTAATAGGTGCCCCGCGTCGTTCCGGCCCGAATGAGGGAAATCCCTGCGCATAATTGCCTTCGCTGATGGCGGCCTGTGCTATTAATTCGGCTGCAGTTACTCCACCTTGTCCGCCTCGACCGTGTAATCTTATTTCTATCATTATTTTTCTCTCCTACTTTACTTCAAGATGCTCATTGGGGTTATTAAAAATCATATGAGCCAAAGTTACCGTCACTATCAAAATTTACATCTTCCGGATTTCCAATAAATTCTATATCAGGGTTTTTATTTGCTACTTGAATCAATCCCTCGGAAATGTACATTTCATCAAGTTTTGAAGTATTTTTTATCCAGACTATTTTAATGCTGTTTTCATCCACAGGACCGCATGTAGAGATAGCACACTTCAATGATTCATAATCATTTGGGCAGACAATAGGCAATTTGGCCTTTTCAGGAGTAACCGCGGTAAGGCAATTAATGTAAGTCATATTGTAATCAATTTTATCGGCCACCTTTTTTGTGACGAAATCAGCCAGCCCCACGCCGACGGCATTCCCATGAGTCTGTTCAGTCAAGTCCCGCAGAACAATCCTGGTAATCTGAGGTTCTTGCAGCTCTTCCTCATAAATATTCATTATTCTGCCAATCACCTTCGTGTCCATACCGGTCCCGCTGATCTCTTTTCCACACTCGCTGACAATTAGAATATCCATTTTTTTAAATGGCAATTTAGGGCAGGTCTTCCGGGCTACTTTTAGAACCTCCTGTTCTTTGTGATATATATCCGACCCTTTTATTACGGAAATCGAATGTGGATTGCCGTAACCATTCTCAACAATTCCAACGCCATATGTTATGTTTGCATGCTCAAGAATATGGAGCCCGATTTCAGTCAAGGTTTTTTCATAACCGTATTTGACTGCAAAGTTATGTGCATTGAGAGCGCCCTTGTGCTTTCCCAAACCAATCACCATCATTTTCATAAGACCGCTTTCAATAATCCCTTTAAATTCCGTATGCGGTTTTATGCGATTCACGACGATAATATGATCCACACCACTTGCTTGCAGATCTATATATACGGGGATACCGCTCTTGGTTTCTCCCAGATGGGTCGTTTCCATTGAAGAAACGATTGGAATTTGCATCTTTTCTTCTGAAATATCATAATTTTTCAGTATCTCAACTTGTCCTTCTTTGGTGGCACCTCCATGAGATCCCATTGCAGGAACGATAAACGGTTGAGCACCAACCTTTTTTATTTCATCGACGATTGACGCTACGATCTCATTAATCCGAGTAATGCCTCTGCTGCCGACCGCTATCGCAACTTTCTGGTCTTTTTTTATCGTTGAAGAAAGTTTCTGTTCTTCAAACCCCGCACTGACCGTTTGCTTGATATCGCTTATTTCGGTGTGATCAAGCTTTTGCTTTATTTTTTGTAATTTAAAAATAATCATGAAAGTAACCTTCCTCTCAATTCCATACAGGTTCACTTCTCTCCGAATTCATTTCCGAATTTCAAAGCGATTACCGCACAAAATCAACCTGTATTCGCTATCGGGAAAACAGGTGAAAACTGTTAAATTTTTTCACCTGTTTCCAAAGTATGAATCAAAAACAATCTAAATGCCGGACAGGTGTTGTTAGATGCAGTCGAGTCCTCTTTCCAGATCTTTCATCACATCATCCGGAGATTCAAGTCCCACTGACAATCGAATCATTCCAGGCGTAATGCCGACCGCTTCTTTTGCTTGGTCGGTCATTTTACCGTGGGTCATTGTTGCCGGATGTTCTATCAAGGTGGAGACATCCCCGAGACTCACGCCCAATGCGCATAATTCCAATTCATCAAAAAAAGAATGCAGAGAATTCTCTTTTATTTCAATTTCAAAAGATAATACCCCACCAAAATGCTTAGCCTGGGATTTTGCAAGTTCATGTTGCGGATGAGATTCCAGCCCCGGATAGTAAACCTTTAATATTTTTGGATGTGCCTCTAATCTTTTGGCAATCTTCAAAGCATTCGCACATTGTGCATCCATGCGCAAACTCAAAGTCTTCATTCCTGAAAGAAACAGCCAGGCATCAAATGGATCCAAAGTCGTACCAAAGCCTGTACGCCACAGCTTGATTTTTTCTATCTCCGTCCTTTCTCCTACAATGACCCCACCCATTGCATTTCCGTGTCCTGAAATATATTTCGTGAGGCTTGATGCAATAAAGTCCGCACCCATGCTTAATGGTTTGATCAGGTGAGCCGTCATAAAGGTATTGTCACATATTACCTTAGCCCCGGCTTTGTGTGCGATCGATACCACTGTTTCAATATCAACAACTTTCATAGTTGGATTGGTGGGAGATTCCAGAAAAACGAGGGCAGTCTCTTCATTATTGCTGATGGCATTTTTAATCTCACCGATATTTGTCATATCTACAAATGAGGTCGTTATACCATGGTTGGACAATAGATCATTAAGAAGGAGATGTGTTCCGCCATAAACCGTATCAGAGCATATCACATGTTTTTTTTCCTGAGTGAGCGCCATAATGATTGTAGATGTAGCCGACATTCCCCAAGCGGTGCAAAGGGCAGCTTCACCGCCTTCTAAAATGGCCATTTTTTCTTCCAGAGCTGAAACGGTTGGATTGCTCACCCTGGAATACCCATATTTCTTTTCCCCGGGTTTTAAGGGTTTTCTGGCATCCAAAGCTTCTTGATAAGTGTTATAAACAAACGTACTGGATTGATAGATTGGTGTGTTCTTAGCTCCTGTTGCAGGATCCATTCTTTCACCAGCGTGAATTAAATTTGTCTGCCGGTCATAGTCTTTTAACATTATTAAGATCTCCTTTTTTAAATTGATGTATTTGTAGTTATTTTTTTTAGTTGAGCTAAATGAGATAAATTTACAGGTTTCGTTGGCACTCTTACTGAAAGAGGTTGAAGATTCTCTGCTGAAGTTTGAAAAAAAGAAGTCAAAATATCATAAATTATTGGCCCGCAAGTCCTGCCTTGGCAATTACCCATACCAAGACCAGTTGCTTTCTTTATCGATTCAGCTGATATATTTCCATTCGTTACGGCCTGTCTGATATCTCCGAATCGAATATCCTCACATCTGCAAATAATCGTATCATCACCGATGATATCTTCGGATCCGATTTTCGGCATGGCAAGCGAATTAAAAAATTTTCCAAAATTTTGATGTTTAACCCGATCTTTTTGCAATTTTCTAATTTTTATCAAAACTTCATCTTCAGAAACTAAGCCTAATTTTTTAACAATGGAAAGTCCGGCTAATTCTCCCTCGGTGACAGATTTATGAGCACCAGCTACCCCGGTAATTTCACCGGCAGCAAAAATCCCCTCAACAGTTGTCTCGAGCTCTTGATTCACTTTAACAAACCAACCGGACATATCGTTATCATATGTCAATTCACAACCAGTTGATTGAGCAATTTCGATATTCGGTATAAAACCATTGCCAATGGCTAATAATTCAGTGGAATATTTTCTTTCACTCCCCTTTACTATTTTTCCATTTGAGTCAATTCTAGCAATGACAGCCTCTTCAATCCGATCTTCCCCAAGCGCTTCAACAACTCTGCTGGTTCTTTGTATCCTTACTTTCGAACGATAAATTTTACTTAAAAATTTTATACCGTCTTTTATTTTTTCTCTTTGTTCTAACATAAATTGTAAAACTTGAAAATTATCTGTGAACCTGCCCTGGTCTGCGATCATCGTAATACGGCCATTGTTTGCAAGAAGATCATGGGCGACTGCATATAGAAATAATCCTGAGCCTGCTATCAACACTTTGCCCGAAGGGATGATATTGTCCCTTTTAAGTAAAAGCTGCAAAGCACCCGTGGAAATAACTCCGGGTAATGTCCATCCCTTAAAAGGCATGAATTTTTCCCGGCCTCCGGTTGCAAGCAATATAATCTTGGCTGTGTATCTGAGAAGTCTCTCTTGATTTTCTTCAACAAGGATTTCTGGACCGGATAGGATACCAACCACCCTTGTCTTTTTCTTAATATCTATATTGCTTTCTTTCAGATAAGAGATCTTTTTTAAGCCTGAAAGTTTAATTTTATTAGAACCAGATATAACTTTGGGACCTTGCTTATCTAATGAACGTTTTAATATTTGCCCCCCGATTTGGTCGTTCTCGTCCAATATAAGAATCTTTAAGTTATATCTGACCAAAGCCTCAGCGGCTGTGATTCCTGCAAGGCCACTTCCTATTATGATAACGTCATATTGATTTGGGCTCATCGATTTCTATCTCCATGCCTTCTTCTATCTGAGTCACACACGCCTGAAGTCTTGAATCTTTATTGACCGTAACAAGACACTCGAAACAAACTCCCATTCCACAGAAAGGTCCACGTAATTCACTGGATTTTCTATTTTTTTTAAAAGCAAAATACTCATTTGATAAAAGTGTTGACGCTATAGTCTCTCCTTTAAACGCCTTAATTATTTTGCCGTTGATCAAAACATCAATTTTTTCTTCTTCTTTGATGTTTCCAATTTTTGTAAACTTCATCATTATTCCTTTAGTCAGTGTATAAACCTATGTAACGGCTCGATAACTTTAGATAATAGGCCCAACAGTGTAGATATTCATAGACCTGGTATAGCCAGATACTTCAGCTTTAGTTTTTTGGCCGCTGGCGGTTTCAATTATATTTTCCAATATTTGTTTTCCAGCATCAGGTATACTTAACGTACCATCCATTACCTCTTGTAAGTTAATATCCATATGATCTCTCATTTTGACCCAGGTTTTTTTATTTCCAGTAATTTTGACTACAGGTACAAAAGGAAATCCCTGGGGTGCACCTCTTCCTGTCGTAAATGCTATAATATTACAACCTGCGGCGGCTAACCCTGTCAGTATCTCAGGCTCTCGACCCGGCGAATCCATTACCACTAATCCTTTTTTAGTAGGTTTAACACCGTATTCGCATACCTCCTGAATTTTAGACTCTCCGGCTTTAGCAATTGCTCCTAACGATTTTTCTTCTATGGTTGACAGTCCGCCTTTAATATTCCCTCCGGTCGGTTGACCACCCCGCATGTCACATCCTACTGACATAGCCCGTGATTCCATTTTTTTTACATAATCAAGAATTTTATGCTCCAATTCTTTACTTTTTGCATGTTTACACAGAAGATGCTCTGCTCCTATAAATTCAGTTACTTCACCTAAGATTGATGTTCCTCCGGCATTCACGATCAAATCGGATGTAACACCTAATGCGGGGTTGGGGGCAAGACCAGAGGTTGTATCAGAACTTCCACATTTCAAACCAAGCATCAGGTCACTTATAGGGCACGGTTCTCTTTTTAAAATTGACGCTTTGTGAACCATTTCCTGGGCAATCAAACATCCTTCTGCTATTGTCCGGGCCGCCCCACCAATCTCATGAATAACGACTACTTCAACCCATTTTCCCTTTGCTTTAATTCCTTCAATCACCAGTTCTATATTGGTGCTTTCGCAACCTAGGCTGACTAGCACTACGGATGCTATGTTTGGATTATTTGCTAATCCAATCAACACCTCATTGACCCGATCAATATCAATCTGGGTCTGGCAACAGCCTTGATTATGTACAAATGCTGCCGTACCTTGAACTTTATCTGCTATTGCCTGTGCTACTTCGTTTGCACAGACGACTGTAGATATTATCCCTACATAATTTCTAGTACCGACACTGCCATATTCTCTTTTATACCCTAGAAAATTCATTTAATTATTCTCCGCTTTGTATATCGCCTCTACCGCGAAGGCTTTCTATGTTATGTACGTGCACATGCATCCCTGCATTAATTTCTTCGGTTGCACACCCTATTATTTCACCATATTTAATTATATTTTCTTTAATCTTAATCTTTTTTAATGCAAATTTATGTCCATATGATATCGTCTCAGAGAGTTTGCGGCCTGTCTCCGCATCGGCAAGACCAATTTTTACATTCTCACCTTCTTTTATATCTCTTAAAGCCGTAGCTACATTATCTAATTTGTTGAGTATTATTGCGTCAATCGTCATTTCTTTACCTTCAACTCTTTATTTAGTTACACAAAGTATTAACAATATTACTTGCCGCTTCTATATCTATATCTTTGATTACATTTCGCGTTATGCCGGCCACATGAGGAGTACAAATCACATTTTCCAACGATAGTAACAGGCTATCACCGGGGGGCTCATTATCATAAACATCCAAAGCTGCCCCTGCGATATCCGCAAATTTCAAACTAGAGATCAGAGCTTCATTATCAATGACCGGTCCCCGTGAAGCATTAATAATAAATGCCGTAGGCTTCATCTTTTTCATTTCTTCTTTTCCGATAAGATGCCTGGTTTGTTCAATTAACGGTACATGAAGCGAGATAAAGTCCGATTCCTTTAATAATGTATCCATGTCTGTTTGTTTGATTCCATGTTTTTCACAGAATTCATTGTCATTTGTCAAATCAACTGCCAAAATTTTCATTTTAAATGCCAAGGCTCTTTCTGCGACCGATTTTCCTATTTTCCCAAGACCTATGATTCCAAAAGTGCTCCCACACAAATCACTTGTTGCATAACGATTCCAACCACCTTTTTTAGTCGTGTTGTTTAACCGGACAACATCCCTGGCAAGATTTATCACAAGGCCCATTGTAAAATCTGCCACAGCATCCTCTTCATTCGGACTGTTTGTATTTTTAACAATGACATCACATTCGGCTGCGGCTTGCACATCTATCATTTCAACCCCAACTCCATGCCGGGAAATAACCTCAAGGTCGGGTAGATTTTCTATTACTTTTCTGTTTACTTGATCGAAGGTGTTAAATACCAGAATTGCATTTGCCTTTCCGGCGCGTTCCAATATCTCATCAGCTGTATGAGCCCTGTTGATATCGCTTAAATTGTATTGAATACCTGCATCTTTCAGTAACTGAAGTGCTTCCGGATTATTTTTTGCGTAATTTTCAGATGTTATAAAAACTTGCTTTTTCATAGTCCCCTCTTTGATCTTGATATTAAAACCGTATTTAGTAGAAGGCTTTTCTATCAACGGTTTGGTATGCCATGTGGATTAATGTAACAATGTCAAAAACCGGCAGATTAACTGCTTCTTGTACCTTGTGTGCATATTGTGGTAAATTGGTGCACTCTAATACGATACCTCCAATTTTACTGTTTTTAGCAACCAACCTTTTTGAGGCTGCGATAATATCCTTTTCGGCCTGAACCAAATCAAGTTCCTTGAGATCGTCCCTGAATACCGTCCAAAGATAATCATTTTCAACGCCTTCAATTTCAATGGGAATGTCTTTCGCCCCAACGGATTCAAAGTGTGTATCTGTTAATGCATCTCGGTTAGCTGTCAGTACCCCTACCGGCCGGCCCCCTGTTGCCGCATAAACAAGCGGGATTTGAATAAGGCTTGATGTAAAGACGGGTACATCCAGAGCTTTACTTAGTTCACGATGAAATATTGCAAGGAAACCACAACTGGTCGCTATTGCTTTAACTCCTTTTTCACAAAGTTCTCTTCCTGCTTCAATAAACGGCTCCAGCATCGATCTATCTCTTTCCATAACTATGCGTGACGCTGAAGCACCTCTTACAGTTTTATAAAGTACGGGAAAGGGGAAGGAGCCAGCATGTCCTATGTCACCGATAGGTCTTGGAAATTTGGTATCCATCATAATAATCCCTATGGGAAATCCATAATAATTTAATCCACCATTTAATTTATTCTCCAACTTTATTCCCCCTTGCAATTTTTTAAGTAATTATTTAATCTTAAAATTTTTATAAATATAAAGTTTAGCTCCATTTCTTAGAGAGGATATTATCAGAAACGGTTTTCCCAACTACGGGTGCAAGCGCCACTCCGTCCCCTTCATGCCCGGCAACTAATATAAAATTACTGATATTATTTACCGGGCCTATTATCGGGCCATTTGCGCAATAAGGCCTTAAGCCAGCAAACGCTCTAATAACTTTTATTTTTTTTAAACTCGGGATGATTTTTGAAGTATACTCGGCAATCGAGGTCATGCCATGAATGGTAGTTTTTGTATCAAATCCGACAAATTCGTGTGTTACCCCTAATACCATATTACCTTTCACCGTCTGACTGATGATCATCCCCTGTCCGTAATCATTCGACAAGCCGTTTTTATCCAGCACGACAGGTTTATGTTTTGCAACAATCGCTTTGGCGGACATTACGTATGAATCAATTAAGCGAGGTATAATTTCAGTAATTAATATTTGCCCCCGCCTCGGAAAAATTGGTATTTCGCAACCTAAGAGGCGACCGATCTTCCCAGAATATGCCCCTGTCGCACTTATTATGATTGACGGTTTGATATCGCCCTTGTCAGTTTCAATTTCCGTAATCCTGTCATTTTTTTTCCGAAATCCCTTTACTTTGGTATGTGTGAGAATACGGCCGCCATGTTTTTCAATTTTTCGAACAAGTGCTTTCAATAAGTAAAACGGATTAACCTCTCCATCTAATGGGCAATAACTGGCTGAAAGTATGTGAGACGACAAAGACGGCTGACGCTCATGTAATTCATCATAATCGAGAAACTCCACTGGTAATCCGGCATCGATTTGGGCTTGAGAAAATTTCCCCATTTCCCTCATTTGGTCTTCAGTCTCGCTTATAATCATTGAACCATGACGGGTATATTCAATGTTATAATCAAGTTCATCTGACATGGTCTTCCACATTTCACAGCTCTCTATGGCCTGACTGAGCTTTGGACCAGGTTTTTTAGACTGTGACATAATGCAGGCATCGTTAGCTCCCGAAGCTCCGGAACCGATTTCTTTTTGCTCTATCAAAACCACATCTTTACCTTGCTTACACAAATAATAGGCAATAAAACAGCCAATAACACCACCGCCTATTATGGCAACTTCGCAATCGTCTTTAACTTTGTTTGTCATGATATCTTCAATCCATATTGTTCATAGTAATTTAGTTTATTCTCAACAAAGCTCTGACTCTGTGTCTTAAACAAAACTAGCCTGATGTCCTAAAGCAGTTGATAACATTTTTGCTGAATAGAGTAGGGACTGAATAAATCGATCTTTATTTTTCTTATTAAAACCTAATTTTTCAGTAGAAATACTAATTGAAGCTATGATTTCGTTATTTTTACCCCTGATTGGGGCAGCAAAACATGCAGCTGCGGGATTCATTTCTGCATTATCAAAAATATAGCCGTCCTCCAAAGATTTCTTGATTTCTGTATAAAGACTTTTGGTTGATAATATGGTAGTTTTTGTATATTTTTTGAAAGGCCCTTTACCGATAAGATCCTCTATTTCTTCTATACTCATGTCCATGAGTAGCGCTTTACCTAAACCAGTACAATACAAAGGGATTTCCCTGCCCAACATAGCACGAGAATAGCGATTGTGTGGGGAATCCATACGGCAAATATAGATAGCTTTCTCATTAAAAATGCGAGCCATATTAGCATTGCATCCTGTTTCCTCCGCTAATCTTGGTAATTCTGAGCGAGCAACCTGTGACATTTGATCATAAGAAATTACTTGATTTGCTAAAGATAAGTGAGCAAGACCCAGTCTATAATTACCACTTTGGTTATTTTTGTTGAGCAGATGTTCTTTTGTCAGTGTGACCATTATTCGATAGGTCGTGCTCTGTGTCATGTCGCACATTTTAGAAATTTCAGAAATGCTCAACTCCGGGTTTTCATTAGAAAAGCACTTGAGCACATTGATACCTTTAATGATGCTGCGATTGTAGTTAATCTCTTTTTTCTTGTTGCTGAATTTTGTCATTTTGTTAGTTTTACTTTCTTTGACCATTTTATTCCGCTAAATTAAACGCAAGCCTCTTTTTTCACCTTAGTGCCTTGGAAATAATTCCAAGAAAATGCTACCATTAATAAAACTACAGCTATGATTGCACGACTCTCTATTGAACAAATTTGATGTCCCAATGCACAGAACAATCCGGTAAAGGTTACAATGACACGCAAAATGAAGGGTATCCTGTGAGAAATATATCCAACCGTTCCCATAGCAAAAAGAGTGATGGAACCACCAAGAACAACGACGGTTATGAGGATTACTGGTAACGATGCCTGAAGTGTCAGGCCAGGGGCAAAGACAAAGCTAAAACCAGCCATAAAACCGCCTATGGCCATTCGAAAGGCATGTGCGCCTGTCTTGATAGGATTGGCATTTGCTATTGCAGCTGCTGCATAGGATGCCGCGGCAACCGGGGGGGTTGCATCGGCCAACACAGCGAAATAAAAAACAAACATGTGGATTTGTAGCAAAGAAGCATCGGTTGTAGCAGCAAGGATTGGGGTTCCGACTGCTGATGTTATGATATAGGCCGGTGTTGTGGGGACCCCCATTCCAAGCAATAGGCAAGATATGGCAAGAAGAACTACAAGCGCTGTCGCCGAATTGCCAGCAATCCATGTAATGATCCCGCTAAGAGCAAGAAGTAGCCCGGTATGTGTCATTGCTGCCATTATAATTCCGGCACAAGATACTGCAACGGCTATAAGTGAAATTGTGGCCCCAGCTTCTGCAAAAGTTTTAAAAATGGCTATTGGATTTAGCCGTGTATGAGAACGTAACCAAGATACAATTACTATTCCTATTGCAGCAAAAAAGGCAGCATGGTACGCCGAAAAACGCATAACCATCATTGTCACTAAAACAATTAATGGAAGAACCAGATGAATATCAGGTAAAAGATCACGCCATTTGGGCATATCTTTTTTAGGTACCGGTTTTATGCCAAGGCGTTTGGCCTCAAAGTGAACGGTGACCAATATCCCAAAAAAATAGAGAATTGCTCCAATTGTTGCTGCCTTAACTATATTCAAGTAGGGCACCTGAATTAGTTCGGCCATGACAAAAGCGGCAGCACCCATTACAGGTGGCATGATCAAGCCGCCTACGGATGACGCCGCCTCAATTCCACCAGCCTTTGAGCCTTCAAAGCCCATCTTTTTCATCATTGGAATTGTCACTGAACCAGTAACAACAACATTGGCCACGGATGAACCGGAGGTACTCCCGAACAATGCTGATGTGATAACGGAAACTTTAGCAGGGCCGCCTGAAAATCTTCCAGCCACAAGGTTTCCGAAGGTCATGAATATCCGGCCGAGCCCGGATTTCTGTAAAAAAGCGCCAAATACCAGGAAGGTCGCGACAATGGTTGCTGAAATTCCTGTCAGCATTCCGAACAAACCGCTGCCATTCATCATATACATCGTTTCGGCTATTTGGGACAGAGGCATATCACGGTAGTACCAAATCCCTGGCAACATGTGTGCAACAAACATATAGCCCACTGCGCATGCTCCAAGAATTGATAGAGAAATGGAAAGGGCACGACGTGCACCTTCGAGCACTAAGAGGACCATTATTACCGCAAGGGCCACTTCCAGACCAGTGAGAGGCTCGATATAGACCGAACGCTCATACACACGATCAGGATTCAGATAGGCATAAAGCGGAGGGAGGAACGACAACACCGCCAAAAACCAATCCATAATGGTTGGCTGCTGCAGACTTGAAACCGCATCTTCCTTATCAAATTTACGACGTGAAGGATACAGAACAAAGATGGGTGGCAGAAAAAATAGCATGTGCAATGTCGCTAACGCCAATGGCTCAGGATAACCAAATCCGGCCCAATAAAAATGTAGCATTGCCGCAAATGATAACCATGTAGTACTGATAATTCCGCCTAAACCTGAAATTTGACGCATTCTGTTTTTCTCCAATCTTCAAAATCAAGGGTTGGCAGAAACAGTAGATAGTTTCTGCCAACTTTAAAAACTAATTAGTTCATATAACCTAATTCTCGGTATGCACGCTCCGCACCCGAGTGAAGCGGCACTGGCGGATTCTGCCAAGCAAGCTTTGGATCGAATCCTGTTAAAGCGGCATGGATATTTTTAAATTGATCTTGGTTTTTCAACAATGACTTCATGATTCTGTAGACCAACTTATCGGACAGTTTAGAATCGACCAGGATAACTGTTCCCATAACAGTAACAGGAATATCAGGTCCTCCCTCGGTTTGCAATTTTTTATAGCTTCCCGCAGCGATCTTAGATATACCATATCCGTAATTTTTATTGAGTTCCGTCATCAGTTTTTCTGGGAACGGGATCAATTTACCCTGTCGACGACCAGCTTCAACTTCAAGTGCAATACCTGTCGGAGCCGTTCCACAACCAAAAATAACGTCTACCTGTTTGTTTTGATAAGCAGAAATCAGCTGCGAATAACTGGCATGGATAACCTTACCACCGCTTTTTTTTATGGTATTGATGGGATTATTATAATAATCAAGCACCCTGATCAACGTTAGTGATTCTGAAGTTGCCCTTGGAGGTGATCCGACACGTATTTTGGGATCTGAAAAGATTTCGGACATTGTTCGTTTTTCATCAACCGGAACTATTACGTGAAATTGGGTGGTCATCCAGGTACCGCCAAGTGTGCGCAGATTTTCCGCAGGAGCCTTATACGGGGGCTCTCCTTTTAGTGCAGCCGCAGCCAAAAAGTCAATTCCCAGTGCTATTTGACTGATACCGCCGGCAATCTTGCTTGGGTTATCGCGCCCACCACCAGGAACGATTCGAATATGCAGGTCTTTGTTCTCATCCGTAACAATTTTGGACAACCCAGTGACAGCCGAAAACCAGCTGCCTCCAACCGAACCTGCCGACCATTCAATATTTTCTGCTTGAACCGTACTGAACGAAAAAGCTACCGCCGCAATCATTGAAAGTGCAACTTTAAGAATTGTGGATGTCTTCATTTCTTTCTCCTTTCGTTTTCCTTGATGTTGTTATGGGGGAGTCAATTTTATTTAACATACAACTTGGTTTTTGCATCCCCCCAATCAAGAGATTATCAATTGGTTTTGGTTCATTCAATTAGAGAAGTGACAATAAAATTTATTTTTCAACCGAACAATTCATAAATAAATTATATTATTCACATAATGAATATCTCAGTTAATATATTAACAAAATTAATTTGTCAATATATTTTAAAAAAAAATAAACCTTTTGAAAAGTTCAACGAAGGAAGGGAACAAAAAATTTCTTGGCAACACATTTATTATATAAGGATATGTGGAATACCTGACGGGAATAAAGCCAGAGTCATATTTGTCCCCTGTGTGCTATCACCGGTCAATTCCTGACCCACCAAAGGGCTTTATAGTGACCCGCCCT
>CAYWNB010000064.1:11660-15680 GCA_964459195.1 uncultured Desulfobacula sp. | reverse complement strand
TCCTGGGGTTTGAAGACCCCTACTATTTTTCCAGGCTCTTTAAAAGCAAGACAGGATTCTCGCCTAAAAAATACCGAGAATCCTTGAAAAAGGAAAATTCTCCAGAATAATAAAACCCTTTTTACATCAAAATCCTATTCAATTAAATAAAGCACAAAATTAATATTTTTAATGTTTCATAAAATATATTAATTTTACTTCTTTTTATCCTTTGGGTATCCTGGTCCCCATTTGAAACAATCAGAACCCAGAGGATAAAAGATGCTATTGACATTTTTAACGGGCATGGGAACCGGCGGTGGGTTGATCATTGCCATTGGTGCCCAAAACGCCTTTGTATTGAGCCAGGGAGTCAGAAAAAATCATGTCATCTTGATCCCCCTGATCTGCGCCGTGTGTGACGCCGTTCTGGTGGCCATCGGAGTTGCAGGTGTCGGGACCTATATTGCTTCCAGCCAGATGTTGTCCCAGGTGGCGGGCATTGGCGGGGCTCTGTTTTTATTTTGTTACGGAATATCTTCCTTTCGATCTGCCGTTAAAGGGCAGCAGCTGGACACAGATCAAAAGGGAGAAACCTCTTTAAAATCGGCTGTTCTCACCACCCTGGCCGTCACCCTGCTCAATCCCCATGTGTATATCGATACCATATTGCTTCTGGGGAGTATTGCCAGTCAGTTCCAGAACCCGGGACATCTGGTCTTTGGCGCCGGGGCCGTCACGGCTTCTTTTGTCTGGTTTTTTGGTTTAAGCCTTGGCAGCCGACTCTTGACACCCCTCTTCAAAAAAAAACTATCCTGGCGGATTCTGGACACCCTTGTGGGGATCATCATGTGGGCGGTTGCCATTTCCGTTCTCAAGGGAAGTTTGGGGAGCTGATGAAGCAATGGGATGTCCCATGAGCAGCCGGTTTTTGGGAGTTATGGTGTCGGGAATTTTGTGGGTGGTGATCGCATATCCCTTTGATGCAAGCCCAAGGGCCCGGACCGTGTCAATGGCCAGAGAACCGTCCATCCAGTTGGAAAGGTTCCCCGTTGAATTGGTTTTCAAATTATGGCAGCAGGGCAGGACCGCCACCCGTGATCCGGCTTCAACTGCCTTGTCAATCACCAGGTCGGTGAGGCTGCCGCAGGCATGGGCAGAGACCACCAGGTCATCGGGGAAAATTTCAACCTCCTGGATCAGCATTTGTATGTAGTGGATCCTGTTTTCAAGGCGGGGCCAGGTCTTTGTCAAGGAGTTTGAGAGTGCACGGGCATTTCCAGGAATTTTGGCATCAATTGCCAGGGCCTGATCCGATCCATTATCCAGGATCAGCAGTATATGGGCCAAAAGGCCATGGCCGCAGGCAAGATCCACCACCCGACCGCCCCGGTATTTACGCCGGACCCGCCTGGCTGTTTCCCAGGATTCATAGAGCTCTTTCCGGGGCAGGGTGCCAGCTCGGCAGACAGCCCTGGCAATCCGGTCAAACAGGCTCTCGGTCTTGAACAGGGATGCATGCCGGGGCATCAGTCGATTTTTGCTGGATTTTTCCATTGGCCCTTACCTCTGTTGAAGGAGAATCTCCTTGACCCGGCCCACAATACCGGACTCAAGCCTGACCTTGATGCCATGGGGGTGGGTCTTTGAGTTGGTGAGGATATCCTTTACCACTCCCCGGGTAAGTTGTCCGGTTCTCTGATCTTGTTTCTGCACAATATTTACACTAGCCCCTTTTCGGATATCAGCCCGGTTTTGTCCATCCATCTGTCTTGTTTCCTTGTGGTGGTTTGGTTAACATTTTTATGGCCAATAAATTTAGCTGGCATCTTTAAATTTGCTGAAATCGGCCCGGTAAAGCCTGAGACTGTTGGTTACAACCGATATGCTGGAGGCTGCCATGGCAAGGGCTGCCAGGATAGGGTGAAGCTGGCGCAAAAAATCCGGGAACATGTCAAAGGGTGCTAAAATTCCGGCGGCCACCGGAATTAAAACAATATTATAAACAAAGGCCAGAAACAGGTTCTGGCGAATTGTGTGGAGGGTGCGCCTGCTGATGTGAATGGCCAGGGGAATCCCTGTGAGTCTGCCGCTGGAAAGGATCACATCCCCTGTTTCCATGGCCACATCCGTTCCCGTACCAATGGCAAACCCGATATCCGCCCGGGCAAGGGCCGGGGCATCATTAATCCCGTCCCCCACCATTCCTACCATGGCCTTGCCCGCCTGAAGCTGTTCTATTTTGCCGGACTTTTCTTCCGGCCTGACATCGGCCACAATCTCATCCACCCCCACTTGCCTGCCAATGGTCTGGGCCGTCTGGATGTTGTCCCCGGTGAGCATGATCACCCGGAGGCCTTCCTTTTTAAGAGTGGCAATGGCCTGTTTTGAATCCGGCTTCAGCACATCCGATACAGAAATAATCCCCAGCACACTTGATTCTTCGGCTAAAATCATGACGGTCTTGCCCTGGTTCTGCAGGCGTGTTACCTGTTGGGAAACACCCTCGGTCAAACGGGCGTCAAACCACCCGGGTTTACCCAGCCGAAGACTTGCGCCCCGGACACGTCCTGCAACCCCGAACCCGCCATGGGCTTTAAATTCCTTGGGGTCAACGAGGGTTTCCCCTTTGGCCAAAGCAAAGGCCACAATGGATTTTCCAATGGGGTGTTCAGACCCTTTTTCCAGGGAGGCTGCCATCACCAGCACCTCCTGTTCGGTCAATCTGCTGCCCTCCAGGGGAATCAGGTCCACCACTGTGGGGCGCCCCTGGGTGATGGTACCGGTTTTATCCATGACAATGGTGTCTAATTTTGCGGCCATTTCAAGGGCCTGGCTGCGCTTGAATAAAATACCGTTCTCAGCCCCTTTGCCGGTGCCAGCCATTATGGCTGTGGGGGTTGCAAGACCAAGGGCGCAGGGACAGGCAATGACCAGAACCGCCACCATCCGAATCATGGAGGGGACAAACTCGCCCGTCACCCCCCACCAGATGCCAAAGGTGATGATGGCAATAAGGATAACCGCCGGCACAAAAACTGCTGCCACCCGGTCTGCCAGGGCCTGGATGGGTGCACGGCTCCCCTGGGCCTCCTGGACCATCCGTATGATCTGGGCCAGGGCCGTGTCTTTGCCCACCCGGGTGGCCTCAAATTTTAGCAGGCCATCCCCATTGACCGTGCCCCCGGTTACCCCCTCTCCCGGACCTTTGTCCACTGGAAGGGGTTCCCCGCTGAGCATGGACTCATCCACGGCAGACTGACCCTCACGGATCACGCCATCCACGGGAATCCGCTCCCCCGGACGAATAAGAATGATATCGCCTGTTTTAACACTGGTGATGGGCACCAGGGTTTCAGCGCCGTTTACCATTTTTGTGGCGGTTTTAGGGGCAAGGCCCATGAGTTTTTTAATGGCCCCTCCGGTCTTTCCCTTGGTTCGTGCCTCCAATAATTTACCAAATTTTATCAGGGTAATGATCACGGCAGATGTTTCAAAATAAACATGACCCCCCAGGCCGGGCAGCAATAAAATGGCAAGGGAATAGACATAGGCCACAGACGAACCCAGGGCAATGAGCACATCCATGTTGGCGGTTTTATTCCTCAGGCTGTTATAGGCCCCCCGATAATAATCCCAGCCCGTATAAAACTGGACCGGTGTGGCAAGGACAAGAAACAACCAGTTGACCCAGGCACCATGGCTCCAGGCCCCCACCAGGCCAAAATCCCGGGACATACTCAGTAAAAACAGGGGCACTGCAAAGAGAGCCCCCACGAAAAATTTTTGTCGCTGATCCCGGATTTCCCGATTCCGTGCGATTTCCTCCACATCCGCCTCATCCATGCCATCCGCTGCCACGATCAGATCAAACCCGATTTCTTTCACCCGGGAAATGATCTCCTCCAGAGTGACCTCCGAAGGCAGGTAAGCGACAAAGAGCCGTTCCGATGCAAAATTGACTGAGGCCTTTATCACACCGGCCAGGTCCCTGTTCAGGGTTCTTTCAATATTGGCTGCGCAATTGGCACAGCTCATTCC
>CAYWNB010000064.1:0-11560 GCA_964459195.1 uncultured Desulfobacula sp. | reverse complement strand
CCGCTTACCGGTAAGGTTAACCTCTGTTCTCTCATCCTGAAACTCCCATATATCCGCCCATTAATAAAGGGTGGATCTTATTCTATACATTGACAAAACCTGCTGATAACGTTTCTGTTTTGCACCCGACCGCAGAACTCATTCCTTTTTGGTTGGGTAGTATCGAACCAATATAATCACAAATAATGAGTTTGACAAATTTTGCTGTCCCCCGTATTTTGCATTTGCCACAGTTTCATGTTTACTGTATTTTTTAACTCTCAGTCCGCAAAAGATTTCAGGCCTTCAAACAATGGGAATTGTTTATTTTGGATCACCCCGCCATCAGAGGGGGTGGTGGTCAACGCCCGTAATATCAGCCAGAAAAAGCGTGCAGAAGAAGCCCTTCAGCGAACTGCTGTCCACCATGATCTCGGACAAGCAGCAATCCGGTTACCTGAATGCCATTACCACTGCCGGGAAAACTCGACTAAGGTGCACAAGGGATTATTGATTTTATTTTTTAGGAAATAAACAGGACCTGATCCAGCCCCAAAGCGTATTCCCGTCCAGGGACTCTCGTTCAACGGTATTCAAAAGATGGGTCATCTGTTCGGTGTCTGAATACCGATCCCGGCGGGTAATGATTTTCTTGTTCGGGTCCAATTTTTTTATAACCCTGGCAGGATTTCCAACAGCAACCACATTGGCGGGAATATCAGAGGTGACCACAGCCCCGGCACCAATGATGCTGTTTCGTCCAATGGTGACGTCCTTGCACACAATGGCAGAATCTCCAACCCAGACATTTTCCTCGAGCACCACCCGACTCACTTCCTTGGGCGGCAGAGATCTGTCATAGATGCCGTGCCAGTCAGAATCGGTGATATAGGCATGGCTCGCAAGCATGCACGAATCCCCAATGGAAATACTGTTGGCGGCAGAGATCCTCACCCCCGGAGAAATCAATACATGGTCACCAATGGTGATACCGTCAATCCCCGGGCGGTCCGACCACACCGTCAGCCGTGTTTTTTTATCGGAACATCCCAAAAGGGTAATATGACTGCCAATGTGCACCGGTCCGCCAAACACCTCGATATGCCAGGGTTTGACGATAAAGGAATGGGGACCGATCCCGGTAAGCTGGGGCGCCAGGTAATGGCGGACATAAAAATCCTGGAGCCGATACCAGGCTTTTTTAATATAAAAGGGTCTATTGTCTTTTATCACTTGGAGAACCCCAGGTATTGATGGCCCTGCCAGGCGGAATGATCAAAGAGCTGTGCCGCCGGGGTTAAATGATACAGCGCATCCGCCGCCATGAGGACAACGGCATTGGTCCAGGAAATTTTTTCCTCGGGCCAGACCACCATGTCCGGATATGTATAGCCGCACCAAAAAGTTTTGTCCCCAAACACCCGGTCCTGGATCCATGAAAAAACCAGCCGGGCTTTCTGGGTATTGCCCATGGCGTTCAGGGCAATTACCAGCTCCGCTGTTTCAGCAATGGTCACCCAGGGCTGGTCAGACACACATCTGGTCCCCTGGCCTTCGATCATATATTTGCGCCAATACTTGTCAATACGCGCCTGGGCTTTCTCTCCCCGAAGCGCCCCGCTTAAAATGGGATAAAACCAGTACATGGAAAACCTGGATTTGCTGACATTGTAGACATGGAGGTTTTCCTGGATAGAATTTTCCAGACGTTCAAAGGCCTGTTCCCAGTCTTTTTTTTCCCGGCCGAGTACAGCAGCAATGGCCAGGGCGCACTTAAGACTCATGAAAATGGAACTGGAACCTGACAGCAGGGACATGGGATCAATTTTTCCCTCGGGACTTTTGGCCCAAAAAATCTCTCCTGTGGGGGTTTGAAGACTTAAAGCAAAGCCGATCCCTTGTTCCAGGGTAGGCCAATATTGGGCAAGCAATGACATATCCCGGGTAACCAAATAGGAATGGAAAAGCCCCACTGCAATGTAACAGGCCATATGGCTTTCACAGGTTCTGTCTTCGGGTTCTCCCGCCACATAGGAAGAAAACCATGATCCATCCTGATTCTGGTTTGCCGCCAACCAGTGAAAGGCCAATCTGGATTCCGAGTAATGTCCCCCGATATTCAGTCCCATTATGGATTCAACCAGATCCCATGGATCGGTCTTCCCGTCAATATGCCAGGGGATCTCCCCGGATCCTTTCTGCAGGTTTGCAATCATGCCTGCAACTGAGTCGATGTTCAGAACAGAAAACGGCCTTGCTTTTGCTGGTGTTTGGGACATTAGTGCCTCTCCAGTTTAATAATACCCTTTAAAGATTGAAGGGTACCCTATCAAATCTTAATTTTTAATTCAAGAAGCAAGACTTTTTATTCATGAATGATAATTCATTAAATGTTTTTTTTGGGGAAACAGAATTATTCCAAGATGTTTGTATTCTTGGCTTTTTACCTAAATCTCTGAAATTGAATGGTATTTTATCCAGAACTCTCTGGAATTTTCCAAAATATTTTTCCTTGACAACCCTCGTATTTTTCTGGTAATCAAAAATGAATACTCATTCATAAGTGATGTGATGCATACTTTGTAATATTAGGAGGAAATTATGGTAAGAAAAATCAGAAAGGCTGCAGTCATCGGGTCCGGAATCATGGGAGGCGGAATTGCTGCCCTTCTTGCCGGTGCCGGTGTAAATGTACTGCTCCTGGACATTGTCCCTTTTGACTTAAAAGATGAAGAAAAAAAAGATGCGGCTGCCAGAAATAGACTTGTAAAAGCTGGTATGGATGCAGCACTGGCATCAAGCCCCTCTTTATTTTTCAACAAAAAAGATGCGGCTCAGATTGCCATCGGCAACCTGGATGACGACATTGAAAAATTGGCCGAATGTGACTGGATCATTGAGGTTGTTGTTGAAAACCTCGGGATCAAAAGAAACCTTTTTGAAAAGATTGCAAAGGTAAGAAAAGCCGGTGCCATCGTTTCCACAAACACCTCTGGTATTCCCCTCAAAGATATCTGTGAGGGATTTTCCCAGGAATTCAAAGAACATTTCATGGGCACCCATTTCTTTAACCCGGTTCGCTACATGCACCTGCTGGAATTGATTCCTGGTGCAGAGACACTTCCTGAAATTCTTGAATTTATCGCCGGATTTGGTGAAAAAAATCTGGGTAAGGGAATTGTCTGGGCAAAGGATACCCCCAACTTTGTGGGCAATAGAATCGGCATCCAGGGTATTGGCGCTTGCATGAAATTCATGATGGAAGACGATATGTCCATTCCTGAAGTGGATGCCCTTTTCGGACCTGCCCTGGGACGCCCCAAGACGGCCATATTCAAAACCACAGACCTGGTAGGACTGGACACCATGGCCCATGTGGCCAAGAACTCCTTTGACCTGTGCCTGGATGACGAGCAGAGGGATACCATGGATCTGCCGGATTTCATCAATACGATGGTGGAAAAAAACATGCTGGGCAACAAGACCCAGGGCGGTTTTTACAAGGCAGAACTGACACCTGAATGGAAAAAAATTAGAAAAGTCCTTAATATCAAAACCCTTGAATATGAAGACCTGGTAAGACCCAGCTTTCCCTGCCTGGATGCGGCCAAAAAGAAAAGCAGCCTGACGGAAAAACTTGCCTGCGTTCTCAAGGGTGATGACCGTGGTGCCAAGTTTGCCTGGCGCTGTGTGGCAAACGCTTTCCAGTATGCTGCCAACCGGGTACCGGAGATTGCCGACACCATCGTTGAAATAGACAACTCCATGAAATGGGGTTACAATTTTGAGATGGGTCCCTTTGAAGCATGGGATGCCTACGGAGTCGCAGAAGCCGTCGAAAGAATGAAATCAGAAAGCCTTGATGTCCCTGCTAATGTCCAGGGCATGCTGGATAAGGGTGTCGCAAATTTCTACAAACTTGAAAACGGAATCAAGTATTTTTATGATTTTGCAACAGGTAACTACAAAGCGGTTCCCGTTTCCAAATCCATGGTCTCCATTGCGGCGGCAAAGGGCAACAACAAGACGGTTTTATCAAATGCCTCGGCCAGCCTGGTGGATATTGGAGATGATGTTTTCTGCATCGAGTTCCACACCAAGATGAATGCCTTGAATGCAGAGATCGTCGATACCATTGGTGAAGCCCTTGCCTATGTAGACAAAAACGGTGCAGGCCTTGTCATTGGAAATGAAGCCGGCGGCATGCCCGGTGCATTTTCTGCCGGCGCTGATCTTTCTCAGGTTTCCAAGCTCTGCCATGACAAAAAATATGCAGAGATTGAAGCCTTCATCAAAAAAGGCCAGGACGGAATCCAGGCCACCAAGTACTCAGCCTTCCCTGTTGTGGCTGCCCCCTATGGAATGGTTCTGGGCGGTGGATGCGAAACCTGTTTGGGTGCCGACAAAATGGTGGCCCACTCAGAGCTTTACATGGGGCTTGTTGAAATCGGTGTGGGCCTTCTGCCTGCGGGCGGCGGCTGCATGAATCTGTGGAAAAAATATATCAACGCCCTTCCTGCCAAAACAGCCAAGGATATGGATCTGGCCAAATTGTTTATTCCGGCCTTCATGAAAGTTGCCATGGCAGCGGTTTCCATGTCAGCAGCCCAGGCCCAGGGCAATGGTTTCCTTGGTCTGGCCGACCGGATTGTGTTCAACCGGGACAACCTCATCGGTGAAGCCAAAAAAGAAGTGTTAAAAATGGTGGATGACGGATATGTTCCCCCGGCCAAAAAACCCTTGATCGTTATGGGTAATGGCGGACAGGGAATGGTCAATGCAGAAATTTACAACATGCTCAATGGAAAATTTATGAGCGAACACGATGCATTCCTTGCCAAACGAATTGCATTTGTTATGAGTGGTGGTGATGTAAAATCCGGCAGCGAAATTGATGAAGATGTCATCCTGAAACTTGAACGGGATGCCTTTGTTGATTTCTGTAAAGAAGACTTGACCATTGCAAGGATCGATCACATGCTTAAAACCGGAAAACCACTCAGAAATTAGGCGCTCAAAAACTAAAGGAGAACGCAAAAATGAGAGATGCATATATCGTACAATCGATCCGGACACCGGGCTGCAAACAGAAAAGAGGTCTGTTCAATCAGACCCGGCCCGAAGAGCTTGCTTCATTTATCATGAAGGAAGCCGTTGAAAGAACTGAAAATTTATCATTTGAAGATGTGGAAGATGTCATGCTGGGCTGTGCCTTTCCCGAAGCAGAGCAGGGACTGAACCTGGGCCGGGTTGCCGCTAGAATGGCGGGTTTTTCTGACAAGGTTTCCGGTGCCACTGTTAACCGCTTCTGTGCCTCGGGCCTGGAAGCCATCGCCCTGGCAAGTGCCCGGATACAGATGGGTTGGTCAGAAATCACCATGGGTGTCGGTTGCGAATCCATGACCTTTGTCCCCATGGGCGGCAATACCCCCCGCCCCCATCCCGAATTTTCTAAAACCAACCCTGAAGACTACATTTCCATGGGAATTACCGCTGAAAATGTGGCCAACCGGTACAATATAACCCGGGAAGAACAGGATGCATTTGCTGCTAAATCCCAGGCCAAAGCAACTGCTGCCAGGGATAATGGCAAGTTTACTGAAATTATTCCTACCCCTGCCTTTAAATTTGTAATACAGGCAGACGGTACCTATAAAAAAGAACAATTCATAGTGGAACACGACGACGGCATCCGTGCTTCAACCCCTGAAGGCCTTGCCAAGCTTCGGACCGCCTTCTCTGCTGTAGGGTCGGTGACCGCTGCTAACTCCTCCCAGACAACTGACGGAGCCGCTGCCACCATCATCGCATCCAAGGAAAAATGTGATGAGTTAGGACTTACCCCCATCGGAAGACTGGTCGCCTACACAACCGTAGGCTGCAGGTCAGATGAAATGGGCGTAGGACCCCGGTATGCTATCCCCAAGGTGCTCGCGCAGGCCGGAATGACCATTGATGATATCGATATCTATGAAATCAATGAAGCCTTTGCTTCCCAGGCCATCTACTGCATCCGGGAGCTGGATCTTGAAAAATACATGGACAAGATTAACATCCACGGCGGTGCCATTGCCCTGGGTCATCCTTTGGGCTGTACCGGTGCAAAACTAACCGCCACCTGCCTTGCCAACCTTAAAGAGGTAAATGGTCGCTATGGAGTCGTTTCCATGTGTATCGGCGGCGGAATGGGTGCGGCAGCTATTTTTGAAAGATTATAATTTGATTTAGTCCCATTGTTCGTTTAAAAAGGCTGTTTTCCTTATTGAAAAGGAAAACAGCCTTTTTTTATTCAAGTCAGTTAAATTGCTGGAAGATCAAAAAGAAGACCAAATAGCGGCATCGCAACTGCCATGTCAAAAAATAAAACTTAGGTTAATTATGTACTTACCTCCCTGTATCAAATTCTCAAACAGAAATGTTATTTTCCTATAAAGCTGATTTTTTTATGAAGGGCATATACGGATTCTGTTTATCATGATTATTTCGTGGGTTATCCTGTTAGGAATTGATAATTCTTTTAACAATACATTGTAATCTCCATTTGTTTTTGATAACCGATGAGGTGTTCTCTTGTTTGTTAAAATTGAATGAAAGGCAGAAAAAAAATTGGTTAACTTATTGTTACCCTTCACACAGAACATTGTGAACTTCTAAAATCAACTTAATTTATTGATAACCTTCATCTAAAACATTTTTATATTGTAAACTAATTAATATAAAAAGTGGACACAGAACTGCTGAGGGTCCGCTTAATTTAATACTTGACTGCGTTTTTAAATTCCCCTGAAAGAAATTGGCATTATCAAGACTGTTTAGGGCCTGACGAAAAGGCCGGGGTGGAATGCAGGTGAATCGTTGATTGCAATTCTTTACAGGCGCTTAATGCAGCGAAGCGGTTAAAGGCGGAACTGTTTGAGCGACAGCGAGTTTTTCGCCTTCAGGGCAGCGAAATTTAGCGCCTGTTAGAATTGTTCAATCAGTGAACCGCATTCCAATCCGGCCGGTGTCTATGACCCGGAAAATCAACTCTTTTATATACGATCACCCTCAACCCAAAGATCAATCCTTGGACACCTTGCCTTGTCCATTGACACATGGTAAAAATTTTTGATTTTACGCGTTAAAAACAAGGGTCAAAGGCCATACCATTCATGTGGTTACCAGAAAAATGGCAGGGGGGCAGGATGCCCTGGGCGCTTTTCCGGCCCTGCCCCTGGGAACCCTGGCACTGGTGATGGACTCATCCAGGATATACAGGGTTTCTCCCGTACCAGTTTGATGCGCTATTTCAACTCTTTAATAATTTTTCATACTTTTCTTGACTAAAAGCACCTTCCTATCTGTTGACCGATGTAACCAAGGGTGTTACTATGTAACTATGATTTCAACTTTTCGACATAAATGGCTACAGAGCTTTTTTATCGACGACGTAAATCATAAAAAAATACCTGCTTCAATCCGAGACATCCTTTTTAGAAAGCTGCAAATCATTGATGATGCAACATGTGATTTTGATTTACGGAGTCCTCCAAGCAACCATTTTGAAAAATTGACTGGAACTTTAAAAGGAAAACATTCCATACGGATTAACAAGCAATGGAGACTAATATTTACATGGAATGCCACACGGGGCGAAGCTGAACATATTTATCTGGACAACCATGATTACAAATCATGAGGTATAAAAATGATTACTACAAAAAGGAAACCGGTAAGTGTAGGGGAAATCATCACCGAAGAATATCTTAAACCATTGAAAATAACCCAGGCACAACTTGGCCAGGCAATGGGGGTAAGCCGCAGAACAGTCAATGAACTCTGCACGGGAAAAAGAGCAATAACCGTTGATACCGCACTAATGTTGGCAAGAGTGTTTGAAAACACTCCAGAATTCTGGTTGAATTTACAAAGACGTATCGACATATGGAACGTCTTACACAATCCGGAACGAAAAGCGAGAATAGAAAAAGCCCAACCCCTCAGAAGCGCCTTTGCCTGATGTGAAGCAATAGTGGGCGCCTCAAGGTGGGGGGGGGCTTTAGCAGGGATGCACATGGAATCGATCCAGATTTCACTACCCTCCTTTGGAACGATGAATCTGTATTTCTCCGGTTTCTTGGAAATCGTGATGAATCATAGCCTTGCATCAGACCAAATTCTGCTTGGGGGTTAAAAACAGTGATTCACAACTATACCATAGTTGTGGGTACCATAAAAATGGCAGGAGGGCAGGATGTCCTGGGAATATAGTTATGCCGCAGCGGTCATATTGAGCGCTGGTGTGATCAGAGGATACTCCGGATTCGGCTTTGCCATGATTTCCGCCATTACCCTTTCCTTCACCTTCCCCCCCTCCCAGGTCACGCCGGTAATCCTGTGCCTGGAAATGGTGGCAAGTTCCTGGTTGTTTTACAAGGCCAGACAAAAGGTTGACTGGAAGGGGCTTAAATTAATTGCCCTGGGCGCTTTTCCGGCCCTGCCCCTGGGAACCCTGGCACTGGTGGTGGTACCCGCCAATGCCATGCGCATTTCTATTTCCCTGGTGGTCATCTGCCTTTGCATTGGCCTTCTTCTGGGAAAAAAGCGGATAACATCACCCCCTTCGGCTGCCACGGTAGGGGTGGGGATCTTGTCTGGATTTTTATCCGGCGTGGCGGCCATGGGCGGACCGCCGGTGATCCTGTTTTATTTTTCTTCGGACAGATCCACCTCTGTCTCCAGGGCCTCCATGATCGCTTTTTTCCTGATGGTAGATGGCCTGGCCATTGTGTCAAGTCTTTGCTATGGCCTGATTGACCGCCAGGCCCTGACCCTGTCCATGGGACTGGTTATTCCCCTGGTCATGGGTATCTGGATGGGCAATTCTCTTTTTGGAAAATTTTCAAATGAAGCCGCCTTCAGACGTCAGTTGATCTTTCTTCTCATGGCAATTGCCCTGGTCTCCCTGGTAAAATTTTCCATTGCCCCCTGATTGCCTGGATTCCTATTCAAACAGATACCTTGAAATCATTTCCGACAATTCTCCGACCAGACGGCTTTCTTCGATGGCGGGTGTATCAATTTTTATCATGTGTACAACAGACTCAACAGCATTCATAATGACCACAGTTGCAGCTTCCAGATCAGTTACCCTTAACTTGCCGTCATATGCGCGAAGACTATCAAGCAGATGCTGGAAAATCATCTGTTCTTCTTTTTCCCTGACCCGGGCAACATCTGCATCCATATACCGCATGGCTGACACTTCACGATGGAATTCAGGTGAGTATTCATGTGCATCAATAGCCCTGGAAACCAGTTGGGACACTGAGGCATATTTATCTTTCCCTTGAAACAGTCGGCCATCAGGGGATGTCATAATCTTTAAAAAAATTTGGTTGCTGTATTGAGTGATATTTTCAATAAACAACTCTTTTTTGTCTTTGAAATAACAATAAAAACTGCCAATGGAAACACGAGCAGCCTTGGCGATTTCCTTTGAATTTGTATTATGGTATCCTTTTGTTGAAAACAATTTTTTTGAGGCAGTCAGGATGCGATTGCGCGTTTCTTCACTTCTTTTTTGCTGTGGTGTCCGGATATTCCCCATAATTATAAATGTCTCCAATTCGTTTAGAGTCCTTTTACCACAGTTGATCAAATCAGTACACAAAAAACATGAACTAAAGTTCATATTTTTTCTTGACAACATGAACTAAAGTTCATATTGTAATTTCCAATCAACACTAACGCTTTAAAAAGGAAATGAAAAATGACTATAAATAATATCGTTTTAGGAAATGGAATTGACCGTATGTCGAATTTGGCTTTTCGCTTAATGACAGTTATATTTAAACTAATGAAGCCGTTTTTTCCCTATGAAAAAATCATTGGCCATATGGAAATACAGGAAGGGATGACAGTGGTCGACTATGGATGCGGACCGGGGAATTATGTTTCCGGCGTAGCCAGGAAACTGGGAAAAAACGGCCGGCTTTTTACAGCAGATGTTCATGAATTGGCAGTTAAATCGGTTGAGAAAATTTGCAAAAAGGAAAACCTCACCAATGTGGAAACCGTCTTGGTGAAAGACTATCAATCCAATATTCCTGATCATGTGGCAGACCTGATATATGCCATGGACATGTTTCATATGGTTAAACACCCGGATTTATTTTTGAGCGAACTGCACCGTATTTTAAAAACAGATGGCCGACTTATCATCGAAGATGGTCACCAACCCAGAGAAAACACGAAAAATAAAATACACCAGACCCATTTGTGGAAAATCATCAAACAGGAAAAAAGATATTTGGTGTGTAAACCAGCTTGATGTGTTAAAAGATGCTCGCAGTAACAGGTATTTCATGACCTGGATTTATGTTGAAAGATCTTTAAGAGGCCTTTCCGTTTGCCCCCTGATTTCCTGGGAACGGTTCTATAGAACATCCTTTAGATAGCGGCCTGTATGGCTTTTTAAAGATCGGGCAATCTTTTCCGGTGGCCCTGTTGCAATAATTTGCCCGCCGCTGTTGCCGCCTTCAGGCCCTATATCAATAACCCAGTCACAGGTTTTGATCACATCCAGGTTGTGCTCGATGATGATCACGGTGTTGCCGGCATCGGTGAGTCGCTGGAGCACCGTGAGCAACATTTTGATATCCTGGAAATGGAGGCCGGTGGTGGGTTCATCCAGGATATACAAAGTTTCTCCGGTGCCCCGTTTGGCCAGTTCCCGGGCCAGCTTGATGCGCTGGGCCTCTCCCCCGGACAGGGTGGTGGCGGCCTGGCCCAGTTTTATGTAGCCAAGGCCCACATCCATGAGGGTATCCAGAATATGGGAAATCCTCGGATGGCTTTCAAACAATTCCCTCGCCTGGACAACGGAAAGATCCAGAACATCGGCAATGGAATGGTCCTTATAGGCGATCTCCAGAGTGGACCGGTTGAACCGCTTTCCCTCGCAAACCTCGCAGGGGACAAACACATCCGCCAGAAAATGCATCTCCACCTTGATATACCCGTCTCCCCTGCAGGCTTCGCACCGGCCGCCCTTTACATTAAAGGAATACCGTCCTTTTTTATATCCCCTGGCCTTGGACTCGGGTAGCATGGCAAAGAAATCCCGGACATGGTCAAACACCTTGGTGTAAGTGGCGGGATTACTCCTTGGGGTCCGACCGATAGGCTTTTGATCGATATTGATGATTTTGTCAATATGGGCCAGCCCGATGATCTTTTCATGGGTGCCCACGCTCATCTGGGAGTTATGGAGGGCCACGGACAGGGCCGGATAGAGGATCTGGTTGATCAGGGTTGATTTACCGGCCCCGGAAACGCCGGTGACTGCCACCAGCAGCCCGATGGGAATTTTGGCGGTCACATTCTTGAGATTATTTTCCGAAGCCCTGACAATTGAGATCCAGCGGTTTCCTTTATCGGCATGACGCCTTCTACGTTCAGGGACCTCAATTCGTTCTTTGCCTGTGAGAAATTTCCCCGTGATCGAGGCAGAATTGGCCTTAATCTGATCCGGGGTTCCCTGTGCCACGATCTGACCTCCCAAATGCCCGGCCCCGGGACCTATATCCACGATCCAGTC
>CAYWNB010000063.1:0-15934 GCA_964459195.1 uncultured Desulfobacula sp. | reverse complement strand
GTGTAACCAAGGCAAGTTAATAACTTGCTAACCATGAAAAAAAATGAGAGGTATGATATTTTACAGGGAACCTGCAAGCCATTGCGGACAAAATTGATTCTGCCATTTCCAAAGCAACCTTAAAAACCTGGAAATGGCAGGTAAAGCATTGAGTTCCTTTACGGAAGGATGCAACAAAATGAGAAGGTGTGATGAATAAATAATGACGGATACCATTGAAATTTTTAAAGGGGGGATCATTCAACATGGCAAGTGTAATGATCGTATACATTTAATCAAATTGGGATCAGATCCATCAATGACCTACCCGCGTGACCTTATTTGTTTAGCAAAGGACAACAATTATTCAAAAATATTTACAAAGGTGCCCGAGCATTTAGGCCCTATATTTGCGGAAGCGGGTTATGTGGAGGAAGCTTTCATTCCTTCTTTTTTTTTAGGAAAAGAAGCGGTTGTCTTTATGAGCTTTTTTTTAAAAGTTGAACGTATCGAAGAAGTTAACGTTTTAGATATGGAAAATATGATGGATATTGTCCGGCAGCGAAATGAAACAAAAATTTTGCCGCTTCTCGAAAAGAGATTTTCTCTACGTAAGTGCAATAAGACGGATATACCCGGTTTGGTAGAAATCTACAAAAAGGTATTTGCCTCATACCCTTTTCCTATTAATGATCCTGCATATCTGGCAGACACAATGGACTCACATGTTGATTATTTTGCCATAGAAACGGATGGAAAAATAATCAGTGCTTCAGCCGCAGAAAAGGATATGGATAATAAAAATGCTGAACTGACTGATTTTGCGACACTTCCCGAGTGGCGGGGACATTGTTTTGCTCAATTTCTTCTTGCTCAAATGGAATGTGATTTAAAAAAACAAAAGATAAAAACAGCATACACAATTGCTCGGGCGATATCTCCCGGTATGAATATCACTTTTAAAAAATCAGGTTATACTTTTTGCGGGAGATTGAGAAACAACACGAATATTTCTGGAAGAATAGAGAGCATGAATGTTTGGTATAAATCTATATAGGATAACCCTAAAACGGGTATGGACATCCAAGACTATCTCAGGTAATAGTGGCTTAAGAACGATTGAATACTTTTTTAAGGCAGAATTATGAGCATACGAATCGCATCCCAGGCAGATGCCCCGTTGGTGGCAAAAATTATCTCCAGGGCAAATCAGGCGGTTGCCCAAAGGTTTGGTCTGACCCGGGAAAATACGCCAAAGCATCCCTCTTTTTGCACAACAGACTGGGTTGTCGATGATCTTAAGAGAAACGCGCAATATTTTATCTATGAAGCAGCCGGAACGGTGGTTGGATGTGTGGCCTATGAAAATGCGGAAAAGGACCTTGCCTTTCTCAACCGGCTGGCAGTGTTGCCGAAATTCCAGGGCCGGGGTATTGGTGAAAAACTGGTGTTTCACCTTTTCGACCATGCCCGGACCCGTCACAAGAAACGTATCAGTATCGGCATCATTGCCGCAAATGACCGCTTAAAAAACTGGTATGAAACTCTGGGGTTTACCCCCTTTGAAACAAAAACATTTAATCACCTGCCCTTTGATGTCCTGCTCATGCAGTGCCCACTCAATGATTTAAAGGGGGGGCATCTGGCCCGGGTGACAAATAGAAAGGAATCTATCATGGAAACCCCAAAAAAAGTGCTGGTCTCCCGGCAATTTCCAGAGATTGGCATCTCGTTATTGGAACAGGCAGGATTTGAATTGACGCTATGGTCAAAAGACAGGCCCATGTATTCATCGGAACTCATTGATCTATCATTAAACCACCAGGCCCTGTTGTGCACCGTGAGTGAGATGATCAATAAAGAATTCCTTGAACAATGCTCCCACCTTGAGATTATTTCTCAGTTTGCCGTGGGGTATGACAATATTGATGTGGCAGAAGCCACCCGCCTTAAAATTCCCATTGGATTTACCCCGGATGTTATGAGCGAAGCAACCGCAGATATCGCCTTTGGCCTCATGATTGCCACAGCAAGGAAAATGTTTTTTCTCCACAAAACTATTTTAAAGGGAGACTGGGGATATTTTAAACCCAGGGGAAATCTTGGCATGGAACTTCGGGGAAAAACCCTGGGCGTTTTCGGCCTGGGGCGGATTGGTATGAAAATGGCGAGGCTTTGCAAAGATGCCTATGGCATGGAGGTTATTTACCATAACCGGCAGCCAAACCCTGTGGCGGAAAAATCCCTGGCCTCCTGGGTAAGTTTTGAAGAACTGTTGACCCGAAGCGATGTTTTGTCGGTCCATTCTGTATTAAGCCCTGACACCTGCGGGCTCTTTAACGCGGAGACCTTTAAGCAGATGAAGTCCACCGCCATTTTTATCAATACTGCCCGGGGTGCCATTCACAACGAAACAGACTTGATTGAGGCCCTTGCTTCACAACAAATATGGGGGGCCGGCCTGGATGTGACAAACCCGGAGCCCATGGCAAAGGACAACCCCCTTTTGTCCATGGAAACGGTCTGCGTGCTTCCCCATGTGGGATCCGGCACCATGGAGGCCAGAAATGGCATGTCCAGGCTGGCAGCAGAAAATATCATTGAATTTTATAAAACCGGGACCCCGCCCCATGTGGTGAACCCCATGGGGGTGGAAAAAGAGGGACAAACGCCATGCACACATCAAAAATAATTCATACGGTCAGCTGCCATGCTGAAGGGGAAGTTGGCGATGTGATTGTAGGGGGAGTGGCCACACCTCCTGGGGATACCCTCTGGGAGCAGTCCCGGTGGATTGCAAAGGATAAAACCCTTAGAAATTTCATGCTCAACGAACCCAGAGGAGGCGTGTTTCGCCATGTAAACCTTCTGGTGCCGCCGAAAAACCCCCGGGCCCAGATGGGATGGATCATCATGGAACCTGAGGACACCCCGCCCATGTCCGGTTCCAATAGTATCTGTGTGGCAACGGTGCTCCTTGAAACCGGGATTCTTCCCATGGAAGAACCGGAAACACATCTGACCCTTGAAGCACCGGGAGGGCTGATCCAGGCAATTGCCAGCTGCAAAGACGGCCGTGTGGAACAAATGACCATCCATAATGTTCCTTCTTTTGCCCATCGCCTTTCTGTCCCTTTGGAGGTGGCGGGACTTGGCACTCTTGTGGTGGATACTGCCTATGGGGGGGATTCTTTTGTGATTGTAGAGGCTAAGGATTTGGGCTTTGAGATCACCCCGGATGAAGCCCGGGACATGGCAGAGGCCGGGATTAAAATTACCAATGCCGCTACCGAGCAGCTGGGGTTTGTCCATCCGGAAAACCCGGACTGGAATCATATTTCTTTTTGCCAGATCGCAGCCCCATTGACCCAAGAAAACGGGGTGATCAAGGGGAAAAATACCGTGACCATTCAACCGGGCAAGCTGGACCGGTCTCCCACGGGCACCGGGTGCTCTGCCCGGATGGCGGTTCTGGAAAGAAGAGGGATTCTTAAACCCGGGGATCGTTATATCGGGGAGTCGGTTATTGGCTCACGCTTCCATTGCAAGATTGAAAAAAGAACCCGTGTGGGGGATTTGCCTGGTATTATTCCTTCCATCTCCGGCCGGGCCTGGATTACCGGTACCCATCAACACATGTTGGATCCCACGGATCCCTGGCCCCAGGGCTATAAGGTTGCCGATACCTGGCCGAACATCAGCTAGTTGAGATCCTCGTTCTCTTTTTTGGCCAAGGGGATTTTTACCACGGGAACCCCTTCTTTGGTGAGCACTTTTTCTTCTTCCGTGGTGGTGGTACCCCGGATATTCCGGTGTTCAATAGCGCCATAATGCATTTTCAGGGCTTCTTTTGAAAAAGAGGTTCCCACATTTTCATAATTTTTTTCGACAAATTGGGTTACCTTTTCTGCAAATTCAGCCAGCACTTCCTGGTTTGCCCGCAGGGCCTGCCGGGCTTGATTGGATGGTGCAGATGAGGTTTTAATCGAAATCAGGGAGAGTTTTTGCACAACCGAGGTGGTTTCACAGATGGGGCATTGTAAAATACCCTGTTCCTGCTGGTTTTCAAGATCTTTTTTGTCCTCGAACCATCCTTCAAATATGTGCCCGTTCAGACATTCAAGATCAAAGACTATCATGTTAAATTATCCTGGAAACCCCTGTGGCAATATTATAACAATAATCGCCCATTTTTTCATAGTTGGATACCATGGCAATAAACAGCACCCCTGAATCCACGGAGCAGTCATTTTCCCGTAAGCGCTCAATGTGCTTATACCGCATATCCTCCCGCATCTGGTCAATCGTATCTTCCTGGACCAGGGCCTTTTGATAAAATCCCTCTGATTTTTCACTCATTTCATTGATTACCAGTTCAAAAAAAGTATCCACCTCATGGGAGATGTCTATTAAATCCTGCGTGGCATCTTTGCTGAAATCAATTTTTTTGTCATAGATCCGTTCCAGCATTTTAGACACATTTTCCATGGAATCGCCCAACCGTTCTATGTTGTTGACGATTCTCATCATTTCGGAAATTTCCTTTGCCTCGGCCGTATTAATCTCCCCTTGGGAGATGGTGGTCAAATATTTGATAATGACCTTCTGGCAGGAATCCAGGTGGTCCTCCACGGCATCTCTTTCTCCTAAAATATCATCATCCCGCTCTTTGAGACAGGTGGAGGTTTTTTTCAGATTCATGTGGGCAAACTTAGACATTTGGATGATGTGTCCTTTGACCTTGGCAAGGGCACCAATGGGTGAATCAATAAAGGTTTCATCAAAGGAGGGCAGGGGGTATCGCTCCTTTGATTTCTTTATTTTCGGAGAAACGAAAAGGGTCAGCTGTATCAGCTTTGGCAGAAAAATCAGAAAAACCAGGGCATTAATAACATTAAAGAGGGTGTGGCCGTTGGCAATATAGCGTGCTGAATTAATATATTCATTGTTCACCAGCTGATCCACAGGTCCGGCACCCATTTTCAGGGTCATTGCCTGGACAAGGGTTACAAAAAAGGGAAAAATGGCTAGAATAATGCCCACGCCGCCCACATTAAAGATGGTGTGGGCATTGGCAGTTCGGTGGGCATCGGCATTTTTAGATCCAAGGGTTGCCAGTTGTGCCGTAATGGTGGTGCCGATATTTTCCCCCAGCACCAGGGCCAGGGCCGTGGGAAAGGTTAAGAGCCCTGCTGTGGCCAGGGTCATGGTCAGACCCACCGTGGCGGATGAAGATTGAACCGCCACGGTTAAAATAGCGCCCATGGCTACACACAGTAGCATTCCCCCAAGGTTGTCCGTGGTGAAGGTTGTAAAAAAAGCAATAAACTGGGGGTCGGATTTTATGGGGGCAAGCCCCTGTTTCATGACGGTCATACCGTAGAAGAGCAGACCAAATCCCAGGATAATATCACCGATGTGCCGGTAAGTGCGTTGTTTGGAAAAATATTTAAGGCCAACCCCCAGGGCAATGGCCGGCAATGCTGCCTTTGTCAATTTAAAGGCAATCATCTGACCTGTGATGGTGGTGCCCACATTGGCACCGATAACCACGCCGATTGCCTGTTCAAATCCCATGATCCCGGCACTCACAAATCCGATGAGCATCACGGTTGTGGCAGATGAGCTCTGAACCATGGCGGTTACCCCGGCACCGGTGAGACATCCTAGGAACCGGTTTGAGGAGATTGCCTCAAGAATACTTCTTATCTTTTGACCGGCAGTTGCCTGGAGTCCTTCGGTCATCATTTTCATGCCCAGGATAAACATGCCCAACCCGCCCAAAGTCTGGATCAAAATATTGAATAAATCCACGTGGCCCCTCTTTAGATTCTACCTGTTTTGATTCGTCCAAGATAACGCCTAATAAAATCCTAACAAAGCTGAGAGGGGTATATCCTAATTTTTCATATTTTTCAATTGGGAAATACGATTGAGATCTTTATCCGACCGGACACAGGGAAACAGAGTATTATTGGTAAACACCGGGTGTCTGGTAATGTCAAACCGGGCTTTTTTAACGGCATCCTCCCACATGGGGGTATGGGGTATGGGGGTGTAATAGGCTAGTACCGGTAGAATCCCTGTTTTTTTTACAAGGGCCATGGAGGCTGCTACTTCTTCAAGATCCTGGTTGGGCAGGCCACAGAGAAGATAAGCCCCCAGTTGTTTGGGGTCAAATCCGGCGGACTTCAGGTTTTCGACAGCCATGAAAAATTCATCTTCCCTGACCTTGATGTCATGGTGCCGGTCCCGGGAGAAATCGGTGGTTTCCAGCCCCATTCGAATGCTTTTAAAACCGGCTTTGAACATGAGAGTTGCTGCCTTCGGGGTGATTTCCCGGATATGGACGGCATTGGGGGTATGGAAATTCACCTCCATTTTTGAATCAATGAGCTGTTCAAACAGCGGAAAGGCATGGACGTTTCCCTTCACCAGCAGGGCATCATCATAAAAGGCAAAATTTTTAACCCCATACTTCCTGTGCCAGTGTTGGATTTCTTTGAAGACATTATCCGGTGATCGGCGTCGAAGAGTAGGTTCCAAAAAAGAAGCGGCACAATACTCACAGGCGAAGGGGCATCCCCTTGATGTCATGATGGGGGCATAGGCCAGGTGGTGCTGTAAATCCAGGGCCGGAAAGGGAAAGGTGTCCAGATCATCGGGGTCTGGAATGAACCCAAGGTTAAACCCTGTAAATTCTTTGACAAGCGATTTGAGGCAGGATTCTCCCGGGCCTGCAATCACTCGGTCTGCAAGGGAATGGGAGATGGCATGGTCCTGGCAAAGAGTTGCGTATATTCCCCCCAGGATAACCGGTACCCCTGGGAACACCTGTTTTATTTTCTCTATGGTTTCCCTGACCCCGGTGGCCCAATAGGTCATCATTGAGGTTACAAAGATAAGATCGGGCCGGGGGATGTTTTTAAGATCCCGGAAAAACCACTCCGGATCAATACCATATCGGGAAAAGGGCTGGCCCACCTCCGGTAATTGAGCCTGAATCTCTTCGGGGAAAGGGATGGGGGTTTTCTTGAAAGGGCCCCTGCCGTCCCATTGAACCTTGGCTGGCGGGTCCTGTCTGGGGTGAAACCGATCCAGGCAGTCTATATAACTGATTTTCAGGCCGTTTTCCCTCAGGATGGCGGCAAGGGACAAAAGCCCCAGGGGTTTCGCCCAGAAGTCAAAGGCGGCAAAATCATGGATCCAAGGGTTGACACAAAGAATATGGGGGGGATCAGTCTTCAAAATATTTCATGGAGGTTTTTTTCAGTTCCTGGCGGGAGAACAGCAGGGTATATTTTTTTTCTCCCACGGCTTGGGATATTTTTTTAACAATGGCATGACAGCCCGCTTCATCGCCCGCATGGACCATGGTATATAAATTATATTCCCATCCAGGGGCTGGATCTCTTCTATAGCAATGGGTGATTTCCCCGAAGGTGGCCATGATATTTCCTACTCGTTCTACCCGGTTTTCCGCCACTTTCCAGGCCACCATGGCATTGGCCTTGAACCCTGATTTCTGGTGCTTGATGGTGGCACCAAATCTGCGAATCATTCCCTGGTCATTGAGATCATTAAGCACCTTTAAAAACTGCTCTTCCGTGATCCCGATTTTTTCGGCCATTGCAAGAAAAGGCCGTTTTACCACCGGAATATCGGTTTGAAGCAGGGCGATTATTTTTTTTTCCAGATCTGTCAGCATATTCATATCTTTAAATAGTCGTTACCATATATTGTAGTTGTCCCTCGGTATTTATTTCCTTATTTTGACCAATGTGACCTATTTTTTAATAAATTGTCAATATCTTGTTTTATCTCCTCCTTTTTTTAACAACGATAAACCGTGATCCGGTTGCTTTGGTTCATGATATGAGAAATGGTATTTTTATTGCCGACCTTGCTTTTCAGATCCCCAGGTGATTCGGGTTGCAAAAGTCGGGATCTTCACGGCATCCATACTCTCAGCTATCGTTGGTGTTTTTTTTCTTTTAAGTGGAAACAATGCAGGAACATCCTCAGGAGGATGAAACACACTACCCGGAACAAAAGACAGCCGGTTCTTTTAAGGACCGGCTGTCTTAAGGGGGATTTTAGCTATCGGTATGGCATTCGTTACAGGCAAGGGGGCCGTATTCCGGCAGGATGCTCTCATCGGTGATGCCGGAGCCTTCAAGCTCCTCTCTCTGGTTACGAAGGTCTCTGTGGCATTCGATACAGGCTTTATGGTAAGCTGTCAGAAAGTACATACTGTTTCTTTCATCATTAATATTTCTGGTTTTTTCGTCGGCTTCCAATTGATCATGGCAATCGGATGTGGTGCAGTTTTGAACGGGACTTTCACCATCCCACTCATGGTGGCAAGTTTCACAGGAATAGTCAAAATGCCCTCCATGGGGAAATTCAACCGGAGGCCGTTTTGCCTCACTGCCTTCCGGGGCTGTCAGGGTCAATGTGCCAAGGGGTATCTCAAGGGAATCCGTTGAATTTTCCTCGGCCCCGGGACTTGCAGGGTGGCATCCTTCACAGGCGATGGGCGCTGTAAGCTGGGACATGGCCTTTTGTTTGGACATTCCCTGGCTTTTGAGGTTTTCCAATTCACTGCGATGACAATCCCGGCAGACCTTATGATAGGCGCCGGTAAGCGATTTTATCCGTTTTTCCCCCAAGGGGGTAGTGCCCGGGGGCGAGGCCCATAATTTTTCATGGCAGCCAGCAGATGCACAGCCTTCCACCGGGCTTGCCTGGTCCCATTCGTGGTGACAGCTTTTGCAGGAAAATTGAAAATGGGTTGAATGGGGGAACACAACCGGCGACTTCTTTGTTTGTGAGTGTGCCGGCGCTGTAAGTGTCATAGTTCCGGTTGGTAATTGGAGTTTGTCCACATCTTCCTGGGCAAAAATCAGGGAGTTGCCTGTCATCAGAATAATTGCAAGGGAATATGTAAAAATCATGTATCGCATCATCGTACTTCTCCTCTGTAACGGATTGAACATCTATTTGTGCCCCACGTTTATGGAAAATTATACTTTACAATGATGTATAATAGGTGTTTTCGACAAAATCAATAAAGAATGTTTTGAAATTAAAAATATTTTACTGCAGCAATTATTTGTCGGCACAGGAAGTGAAGGGCTGGGTGTGATAAAAACAAACCTGGTTATCCTTTTTCCAAAACCTATGGTAATATAGAGAGAATGGTGGTTTTATCTTAATAGACAGGTAATAAAAGCAAAAATTTTTATGCAAAGATCTGTTTTAGAGTCAAAAAAAGATCCCTTGGGTGCCATGCTGCTGGACTATTGGAATGGCAGAAAACAGGCCGCTGTAGCAGTTGCGTGTCCCCTGCTGGAGATGTCGCAAATGAGTGGCAGGATTATGTTCCGCGGGGCAGATCAAATGAGCCCCATTGAACTTAAGGCCCTGGCATTATGTCGGGGAAGGATTCTGGATGTGGGTGCTGGCAGTGGTTGCCACAGTCTCTATCTCCAGGAACGCAACAGGGAGGTGGTGGCCCTGGATATCTCTCCAGGTTGTATTGAGGTGATGGAGAAGCGAAAGGTTTCGCAACGGTGTCACAACAGTTTTTTTGCCCTTGAAAATCAAACATATGATACCCTGCTCATGCTGATGAACGGCCTTGGCATTTGTGGGACCCTGGACGGATTGAATCTGTTTTTTCAATGTATAAAACCCTTGTTACGGGCAGGGGGGCAAGTCCTTGCAGATTCCACCGATCTTGCATCCTTTTACAGCAATAATGAAATTATCTCCCAGGAGGGTGGGTATTATGGGGAAACAGAGTTTACCATGGGCTACAAGGATATCAAGGGAGACCCCTTTGAGTGGCTCTATATCGACACGGTTACCCTTGCCCATTATGCTGCATTTCACGGGTGGCAGTGCGATTTGATAATGGAGGAGGACGATGGAAAATATTTGGTCAGAATTCATTGATATATCAAGTCTCTGTATGTATAATAAAAGAATCTTCACTTTTATACGAGGAGGAAAACCATGCCCCTTACACACATTGTGGATGTAAAAGAAAAATTTGAGATCCAGACCTATGCCAAACCCAAAAATTTGGACAGGCATACCCATATCCCTTTTTCCGGCTCTCCCAGAAAACACCCCATCGAAAAGGAAAAGATCCTTCTAATTGCAGATCCCTTTACAACCAGTACGTTTTACTATGAATTTAACATTGAAGATATTGGATTTGCCGAGGAATTGCCAAACATGACCAATATCGATGGAGATGCCGTCCCCATGGCCAGGATCTGGGTAAAAAAGCAATCTGTGGCGGTTCGGTGCACCCCCTTTATAGTGGATGACATTTCTATAACAGGCTGCGAATAAAATCTCCTGTGGCCTCTACCCCTTTTTCTTCTACCACCCGGATGGTCTGGGAGCCGACGACGGCAATGTCGGCTTTGCCCCTTAAGAAATCTATGTCGGCCTTGTCTTTTACACCGAATCCCACGGCCAGGGGGAGGGGGATTGCCGTTCTGCATCTTGCAAGATAATCGGCGATGTCAGTTGAAAAAGAGGTGGTTTTTCCCGTCACCCCTTTTCTGGCCAGGCAATAAACAAACCCTTTGGCAACCTTGGAAATATAGGCCATTCGCTCATCGGAAGTTTCCGGGGAAAAAATATAGATGGGGGCCAGGTTGTTTTTGGCCATGGCAGCGATATAATCCTTGCCTTCTTCCGGGGGCAGATCCGGTACAATGGCCCCCTTCAGGTTGATCTTTGTCATCTGGTCTGAAAAGGGATCCATACCGTATTTATACAGAATGTTGGCATAACTCATGAACAAAAAAGGAATGGAAAAATCCTGGGCAACCCGCTTTGCAAAGTCAAAACAGCGCTGCACCGTGGACCCTCTTTCAATGGCCTTCTGGTTGGCTTTGAGTATCACGGGGCCGTCGGCCATGGGTTCGGAAAAAGGGATCTGGAGCTCCATCAGGTCCACGCCTGCTTCCACCATCTGTCGGACAATTTCGTAGGAGGTGTCAAAATCGGGATATCCCATTACAATATGGGTCATCAACAAAATTTCTTTGGTTTGCAGCTGTTGGATGATATAGGATTCAAGCATGGTATTGTTCTGCCTTTGTTATTATGAATTCTTTCCATTTGGGATCCCCAATTGCATCGGCAACAGTGAAAATATCCTTGTCCCCCCGGCCGGACTGGTTGATGATAATGATATCGTTCTTTGACAATTGTGGGGCTTCTTTAAAGGCATGGGCAAAGGCATGGGAGGATTCCAGGGCCGGAATAATCCCTTCTTTTTGCATGGTGAGTTTCAGGGCGGCAATGACTTCGTCATCCGTGGCAGACTCAAATCGGGCAAGGCCCTTATCGTGCATGTCGGCCAGGATGGGGGAGACTCCCACATAATCAAGGCCTGCAGAAATGGAGTGGGTCTCTCGCATCTGGCCGTCATTGTTTTGGAGAAAATAGGTTTTATACCCTTGGGCAATGCCGGGGCTGGCATCATCGGCTTTTAGCCTGGAGGCATGAAGTCCTGTGGAAAGTCCCTTGCCCCCGGCTTCCACCCCCACAAGTTCCACCGGATCATTTAAGAATCCGGAAAAAAGCCCCATGGCATTGGATCCGCCGCCCACACAGGCATAGACACGCTTGGGCAGTCGGCCTTCAATTTCTAAAATTTGACGTCTGGCTTCTATTCCGATGATGGATTGGAAATAGGTGACCATTTCCGGGAAGGGATGGGGGCCGCAGGCAGTTCCCAATACATAGTGGGTGGTGTCCATGTGGGTTACCCAGTCTCTGAAAGCTTCGTTAATGGCATCCTTTAGTATTCGGGTGCCGTCTGTCACCGGTACCACGGTGGCGCCCAATTGCTCCATCCAGAAAACATTGGGCCGCTGGCGGATCACATCCACCTCTCCCATGTAAATGGTGCAGTCAAATCCGAATTTGGCCGCCATGGTGGCGCAGGCAACCCCGTGCTGGCCGGCGCCGGTTTCGGCGATGACCCGCTTTTTTCCCATTCGCTGGACCAAAAGCCCCTGGCCCATGACGTTGTTGGCCTTGTGGGCACCGGTGTGGTTCAGGTCTTCGCGTTTGATGTAGATCTTTGCCCCGCCGAAATGGTCGGTGAGGTTTTGTGCCAAGGTCAGGGGGGTGGGCCTGCCCGAATAGGAGGACATTAGCTTTACGTAGGTGTCCCAGAAGGTGGGGTCGAGTTTAATGGCTTCGAACTGGGCTTCCAACTCATCAAAGGTGGCCACCAGGATCTCGGGCAAAAAGGCCCCGCCAAAGTCACCGTAATATCCGCGGTTTTTCATGGGTTCATACTCCTTGTGGCATGCAAAAAGGGTGAAGGATTCATATGGGTTCTCCCCCGGACCAACCCTCCGATCGGATGGTCTGGGAAAAATCAAACACATCGGTCCTGCAAAAAAGAATTGAAAAAATACCATTGGGGGCCTGGGGAAAATTTAAGGTTCTTTTTACCGTAAGAATAGGGTCTGATGGCGAAAGTGCCAGCCATTTTGCCCGTTTAGAATTTAGGGTTTCAACCTTGAATTGTTGGGTCCCGGTTTCAGGCGTTAGGAAATAGTGATCGGACACGACCTGGGCCAGGGATTTGTTCGCAAGATCCATTCGATCAATCCCCATAAACAGTTCCGGGTCCAGGTAAATATCTTCCAGCAGCACCGGGTTATCCCGGGTCAGGGTCAGGCGGGACAGGAAAAAGGCGGTTCGATTGTTAAAGGGGTTTTCCGGGTTGCGACTTATTTTTATAGGGGCCATGGGCGTAATGATCTTTGTTTCAGTGGGAACCCCCTTGGTTAAAAAGGCCTGGGAAGTGCCTGCCAGGGAAAACAAGTCCACCTGGGGGGCGGGGTATTTGACAAAAGTCCCGGACCCTCTTTTGCGCTGGATCAGCCCTTTTTGCACCAGGGTGTCCATGGCCTGGCGGACAGTGGGGCGACCAATTCCGTATTGTTTTGCAAGACCTGTTTCCGAAGGGATCATTTGGCCAGGGCTATAGATGCCCGATCGTATCCGTTCTAAAAGAATATCAGCAAGTTGGTGATACAGGGGAATAGGTGATCTTGGATTAAGCATATTTTCCTCTTAGGATGTTATCATTTAATGATAAGGATCTTAAAAAAAATATGTTAAGTTGTCAAGACATTTTCTTTGTGGTCCACAGATGAAAGGGTATCGATAGACAAAAAAAGGGAAAGCCGTAACGGCTTTCCCTTTTTCCGGTTCTCTGCCTTGTCTCTAATCCACCAATACCTTTTCAAGCTGGGTGACCATAAAATCCATTTCTTCTTCGTTGATAACCAGGGGCGGAGAAATACGGATGGTATGCCCGTGGCTGTCATTGGCAATCAGGCCGAGTTTGAGCAGTCGTTGACAAAATTCCATGGCATTGCCTTTTTTTACCTCAATGCCGATGAAAAGCCCTTTTCCCCTAACTTCTTTGACATGGGGGGATCGGTCGGCAATCTCCTGGATTCTGGCCTTAAGAATTTTGCCCTTTCGGGCAGACTGCTCGGCCAGGTGTTCCTCTTCAAAAACTTTCAGGGATGCCGCTCCTGCTACACAGGCCAGGGGGTAACCCCCGAATGTGGACCCGTCAGAGCCCTTGGAAAAAATCATGTCCATGAGTTTGGCATTGGTGATAAACACGGATAGGGGAACAAGTCCCCCGGAAAGGGCTTTGCCCAGGATCACGCCGTCGGGAACGATATCTTCATGCTCAAAACAAAATTTTTTTCCGGTTCTGCCCAGGCCCACCTGGATTTCATCACAGACCAGGAGAAGATCATTTTCATCGGACAGGTTTCTTAATCCTTTGAGAAAACCCTTGGGCGGAATTTGCATACCGCCTTCCCCCTGGAAAGGTTCCACAAGGATACCACAGGTGTTGGGGGTGATGGCCTTTTTCACCGCGTCTATATCACCGAATTTTACAGAGACAAATCCCGGGGTCAGGGGGCCAAAGCCCTCTTTGTATTTTTTGCTGGAAGAAAAGGAAACCGTGGAAATGGTCCGGCCATGGAAATTATTGTCAAAAACAATGATTTCCTGTTGTCCGTCGGGGATACCCTTTGCTTTGAATCCATAATATCGCATGGCTTTAATGGCGGTTTCAACGGACTCAACCCCTCCATTTTTGGGCAGCACCTTATTACCGTGGTTACCAAAACGAGGGCCCATCTGGGGCGCAAATTTGGCGGTTTCGGACAGGAAGATGCCCAGGGGGTCAGTAAACACCACATTGGAGAGGACCGAGGCGTAATTTCCGAGGAGGGCGTCCATGACGGCATTGGTGATGGTGGGATGGTGGTGGCCCGGGTTGGCCGCTGAATAGGCTGCCAGGCAGTCCAGATAGCGTTTGCCTTTGTCATCGGTGAGCCAGCACCCCTTGGCATGGCGGACCACCAGGTTGATCCTTTCATAATGATGGGCACCAAAATCTCCTTCCAGATTGAAAATCGTGTGGTCGCTTTCGTTGGAGAAGCCTTCAAAATAGGTTGTTTTTTTCATGGCTGTCATGGGTCACCTCCTTAATTATCCGTTTTTATAATATCGTAAATTTCTTTTTCTTTGTCTGTGAGACTCTGGTTTTGATCCAGGGTTTTTTCCAGGAAACAATGGTAGAAATCATGGCGGAGACTGTCCCTATTGGCAATGATAAACCACTGGTTTCGTGTCCAGTTAATGGGGGCCTGGTCTTCATTCCCGGCTTCAAATATCCCTACCAGGGCTTCCTTTTTATCGGTAATAATATCAAAGGATCGGCCCCCTATGGTTTTTATCAGGTTTTCGTGTTCCGGGTGTGTCACCTGGATATCAAAGCGTTGAGGGATTTCTCCCATGGCAATATACCGAATTTTGACCCCTCTTTTTTCGGCAGCGACTAAAGCATCTGATAAATGCCGGTCTGCCTCGGGAAAGAGCCGGACATATATTTCTTCCTGGGCTGAGTCTATCATTTCTTTGGCCTTTTCCATGACCGTGTCGTAGCCGGTCAAGGTCCAGACATATTCAAAATCCTCCTTTTGAGAGGCTTTGGTAATTTCCTTTTCAAAGGCCCTGATATTTTTATCAAAACTTCTTTGTAACCGCCGAATCAATTCATCCGACGGCAGGGGGGCATACTGTCCCGTATTAACTTCAATAACATATCCTTTGGATATCAGGCTTCGCAGAACATCATATATCCGTGATCTTGCAATCCCGGATATTTTGCTTAATTGGGACCCATTGATGGGATGATTACCGACCAACGCCATATAGCAGGCGGCTTCGTATTGGGAAAATCCCAGATCCTTTAATTTTGAAGTGCTTTCCATTTGCTTCTCCATTATGTTGCTACCTTAATAGCAACATAATGTCATGGGCGCTGATTGTCAATTTAAATTTTCTTTGAAAAAAAAATGAAACATCAAAGAATTGACAATTGGGCTTTCCTGTGAGCATATAAATAGATTAATATTATCAATATTTAATTCACTTATATGAGGAGGAAAAAAATGGCTGGCGTTAACAAAGCGATTATACTAGGTCGTCTCGGACAAAATCCGGAAATATCATACACCCAGTCCGGACTTGCAGTATGTAAATTTTCCATTGCAACATCAAGAAAACAAAAAAATGGACAGGAAGTCACCCAGTGGCATCGCTGTACAGCCTTTGATAAAGCAGGCGAATTAATTGCCAAGTATGTCAGCAAGGGCAATATGCTCTATATAGAAGGCGAAATCAACTACAGCCAATATGAAAAAGATGGTGTCACAAAGTACTCAACCGATATCATCGTGAGGGAATTTAATTTTATCAGTTCAGGTGACGGCAGGCAGGATGGCAACCAAAACACCCAGCAGGGCGGTGGATATCAAGGGAATCAGGGCGGCAATTACCAGGGCAACCAGGGCGGCCAACAATCCGGCAA
>CAYWNB010000062.1:0-15947 GCA_964459195.1 uncultured Desulfobacula sp. | reverse complement strand
TGATTTGACCGGGGGGCTGAGCGCCCTTATCTCCTGTGCAAAATTCCATGAGGGCGCTTCCCCTGAGGTGATTGCCCAGAAATTGGCCGGCTCTGCCACCATTGATATGCGGGTGGATTATCTCAGACCGGGCAAGGGGACCTCATTTCAATGCAAAAGCCGTATCATCCGGGCAGGTTCCCGTATTGTGGTTTCAAAAATTGACCTGGTGAATGAGCAAGAGGTCAGAATCGCCACAGGGACTGCCACCTATTTGATTGGATGAGGCTGCCTCATTTATCGTTTCCCTCCCCGTAAAAATCCATAGCCGGCACCTGCAATCCCCCCAGCCAGGTGGCTGAATTGGGAAATTTGATCAATTTTTAAAATGGAAATAACTTCATTGCCGATGAAGAGTATGGAAACCAGGATGAATGTCAGGGGAATCTGGCCGGTCCGGATGTTTGAAAAAGAGCTTAATAGAATCAGCATGAAGGCAATTCCGCTGCCGCCCATAAGGGAATTGGAGAAGAAAAATGCATTAAAGAGGCCGGTGGCAATAGCCGTAACAAGGATCATTTCAAGCAGTTTGCCTGACCCGTATTTTTCTTCCAGCAAAGGCCCTACAAGCAGTATGATGGTGATATTTCCCGAAAGATGTGCCCAGCCGTCATGGCCGGCAATATAAGAGACCAGCCGCAGATAGAATTCAGGAGAAGTAAACGCCAGCGCTGCAGGGGAGGTAAAGTAGGCGGCCAAGAGTGACCTGGAGCAGAAAATAAGCACCCCAATGGCAACGAGGGTATAGGTAAGGATGACCGGGGCATTGTATTTGATTCTCATGTTTCATCTTTTGTTTTGTTTGTAGTGTGGCAAACTTTTTATCGCTTTCGGTCAGGGGAAGCAAGGTTTAAAATTTGTTGACTGAAAACACAGAGATCTAACTTGCTATTTGACCCGGCTTGTGGCATTTATTAGGATTTATACAGAAAATAAATACCATATAATACGCTCACTGTGTGGATGCTTTTTCACTGGTGGATGCTTTCGGAGGGATACTATAATGGAGGAGCGGTACAATCCTGGTGATGTTGAGCCAAAATGGCAGGAATATTGGAACAAGAACGAACTTTTCAAGGTTACCCAAGATCCGTCAAAGGGAAAATACTATCTATTGGAAATGTTTCCCTATCCTTCGGGAAAAATTCATATCGGCCATGTTCGAAATTATACCATAGGCGATGTGGTGGTGCGGTATAAACGGATGAAAGGGTTTAATGTTATCCACCCCATGGGGTGGGATGCCTTTGGCATGCCGGCGGAAAATGCCGCCATCGATAACAATACCCATCCGGCCGCCTGGACCTATGAAAATATCAGGGCCATGCGGGTCCAGCTTAAAAAAATGGGGTTCTCCTATGACTGGGACCGTGAAATTGCCACCTGTCGTCCGGAATATTATCGCTGGGAACAATGGCTGTTTTTGAAAATGCTGGAAAAGGGCATGGCCTACCGTAAGGAATCCTTTGTCAACTGGTGTGAAAAATGTCAGACCGTTCTGGCCAATGAGCAGGTGGAGCAGGACAAATGCTGGCGGTGTTCCCAGGTGGTTCAGCAAAAAAAGCTTTGGCAGTGGTTCTTCAAGATTACCGATTATGCAGAAGACCTGCTGGTCCATTGTGATCAATTGCCCGGGTGGCCGGACAAGGTGACCGTGATGCAGAAGAACTGGATCGGAAAAAGCATCGGGTCTGAACTCAAATTTAAGATTGACGGAAGCAACGAGGATCTTGAGGTTTTTACCACAAGACCGGACACGGTGTTTGGGGCTACTTTCATGTGTCTTGCCCCGGAACATCCCCTCGTGGAAACCCTGTCCCGGGGAACCGATCAACAGGCGACAGTAGATGCCTTTGTTAAAAAGGTTTCTAGCCAGGAGCGGTCTGCCGATGGCATTGAAAAATATGAAAAAGAAGGGGTGTTTACTGGTGCCCACTGCATCAATCCTGCCACCGGGGAGAAAATTCCCATCTATACGGCCAATTTTGTATTGATGGGATATGGAACCGGCGCCATTATGTCAGTGCCTGCCGGAGATCAGCGGGATTTTGATTTTGCCCGCAAATATGGTCTTGATATCCGGGTGGTGGTTCAGCCCGAGGGAGAGACCTTTGATTCTGCCACCATGACAGAAGCGTATACCGGTGGTGGTGTGATGGTCAATTCCGGCCAGTTTGACGGTTTGGACAGCAAAGATGCCATGGAGGTGATGACCGACTGGCTGGAGGAAAAGGGCCGTGGGAAAAAAGCTATTTCCTACCGGCTCAGGGATTGGGGAATATCCAGGCAACGGTATTGGGGAACCCCCATTCCTGTGATTCACTGCCCTTCCTGCGGTGTGGTTCCGGTTCCTGAACAAGATCTTCCCATACGGCTCCCCGAAGACGCCAACCTGCTTGCCAAGGGGGGGTCCCCCCTTCCCGGGCTTGATTATTTTTCCAAAGTGACCTGTCCTGCCTGCGGCAGAGAGGATGCCAAACGGGATACCGATACTATGGACACCTTTGTGGAATCTTCCTGGTATTATCTGCGGTATTGTTCCCCCCGGTATGAGAAAGGGATGTTTGATCCTGAAGCCGTTAAATACTGGGCCCCGGTGGATCAGTATATCGGCGGGGTTGAGCATGCTGTGCTGCATCTTTTGTATTCCCGCTATTTTATGCGGGTATTGAACACCCTTGGGCTGATCGATTTTAAAGAGCCTTTTACCCGGTTGCTCACCCAGGGAATGGTGTGCAAAGAAACCATGACCTGTCCTGAACATGGATTTTTGTTTCCAGAAGAGGCGAAAAAACAAGCGGATGATACCCTTGCCTGCACCCGCTGCAACAGCGAAGTCACGGTGGGGCGTGTGATCAAGATGTCCAAATCCAAAAAAAATGTGGTGGACCCCAATGAGCTTCTTGAACGTTACGGGGCAGATGTGACAAGGCTTTTTTGCCTGTTTGCAGCCCCCCCTGAGCGGGATCTCGAATGGAATGAAGACGGGGTGGAGGGCTCTAACCGCTTTGTCAACAGGGTGTGGCGTCTTGCCATCGGATGCATGGACAAAATTGATGCCGCTGCTGTTGAGTCCTTTAACGGTGCCGCTTCTGACCTTAAATTTGCCGCTGCAAAAGAGCTGTATATTAAAGCCAACCAGACCATCAAAAAGGTCACAGAGGATATCGATAAAAGTTTTCATTTCAACACCGCCATTTCCGCTGTAATGGAGCTTGTCAACACCATGTATACGATTGAAATTGACAAGGCCGATGCTGAAATGCGCTCAGTTCTTCTTTTCTGTCTTGAAAATATTTTGCTGCTGTTGAGTCCCATTATTCCCCATTTTTGTGAGGAATTGTTTGAAAAAATGGGGAACAATGGGTCTATTCTCGAACAATCCTGGCCTGACTATCGCAAGGATTCCCTTACGACCGACGAGGTGTTGGTCGTGGTCCAGGTGAACGGAAAGCTGAGGGCCAAATTTACCATTGGGACAGATCTGGACGAGGCCGGGATCAAGGAAATGGCCCTGGCCGATGAACGAATAAAAAAGTACATACAGGAAAAGCCATTGAAAAAGATTATTGTGATTCAAAAAAAACAGACCCTCGTCAATATTGTGGTGTGATATGAAATTAATTCGATTGTTTATGATGCTAGGATTGATGGCCGGGTGTGGCTACCACCTTGAAGGGGGTGGCTATATAAATGAGGATGTTACCCGTGTGTCAGTGGCTGTTTTTGAAAATAAAAGCTCGGAAACAAGTGCTGGCATGAGTTTTACAAATCAGTTGATCCAGGAGATTCAGGCGAAAACCGATACGGTTGTGGTGGATTCCAACCAGGCAATCCGGAAGATTACGGGAACGGTTAATGCCATCACATTTTCCGCCCTGTCCAGGATAACCTCTGAAACGGTTGTGGAAAGAAGGGTGACAGCCTTGGTGGATGTTCAATTGACGGGACCGGATGGAGAAATTCTCTGGTCAGTGAAGAATCTGTCTTCCAGGGAATCTTATACGGTTGACCCAGATAAGGTGGATGATGAAGCCAAAAAGCGAGAGGCCGTGGAAAAAATTGCACTGCGGAGCGCTGAGCGTGTGGTCAGTCAGATGACGAGCAATTTTTAGAGGAATAAAATAAGTAAGACAGGAGTTACGCCTTATCGATGGATAAGAGACGTAACTCCTGTCTTACTTACTTATTAACCGACTTTTTAAACCCGATTTTTAAACCCAATCTTTAAAGTGGGGTTTAAGAATTCACAAGTTTGGAAAGTCTTGAAATTTTTCTGGAAGCAGTTTTTTTATGAAGAATGCCTTTTTTTGCGGCTTTGTGTATTGCAGACTGTGTCTGTCTCATCAATTCAACTTTGGTGTCAGCACCAGTTTCCTGGGCGGCACGCAGACTTTTTTCCAGGTTTTTAAGAGTGGTTTTTGCAGATCTGTTTCTAAGCCGTCTTACCTGACTCTGTTTCGCCCGTTTCTTTGCAGATTTATGGTTAGCCAACTTGGTCTAGCTCCTTGTGTTAGTGAATTTAAGATAAAATTAAGCCATATTTCGAAAACGAAAACATATAGTTAAATTTGAATTTTGTCAAGGAAAATTTGTGAGAAAAATAATTAAAAACGCTGCGTCGGTGAGCGTTTTAATCTTTGTTAGTCGGATACTTGGTGTGTTAAGAGATGCCTTGATCGCAATGATTTTCGGTGCATCTTCCGCAAGTGATGCTTTTTTTATTGCATTCAGGCCCTTTGACTTGATCAGAAAGATGTTTTCCGATGGTATCCTGAGCATTTCATTCGTACCCGTTTTTTCAAGCTATTTGGAAAAGGGAAGAAAAGACCAGGCAATTGCCATGTTTTTATCGGGCCTGTTCATCCTTTCTGTGGGCGGGACCTTTCTGGTTTTTATGGGGATTCTTTTTGCTCCGGTTCTGGTGAAAATTATCGCTCCGGGTTTTACAGGGGGATCTTATACTTACAGCCTTACCATTATTTTATTGAAAATAATGCTGCCCTATCTTTTAACCATCCTGGGCCTTGCCCTTTGTATGGGCGTGCTCAACTCTCTTGGCAATTTCAGCATCCCGGCTGCCACTCCCATTGTCTTGAATCTTGTGGTGATTTTGTTTGCTGTTTTTATATCCGCTTATTTTGATCCCCCCATCCTTGCCCTTGCCCTGGGGGTTTGTCTTGGCGGCATGGCACAATTGGCGTTGCAGGTTCCGTTTTTAGTCCACCATGGAATGTTCAATTTCTCCTGCTTTACATGGCTGCATCCCGGATTGATAAAGGTGGGGAAAATAATGATTCCCTGTATGGTGGGGGCTGCTTCCTATCAGATTAATATTATGATTGCCAGCTTTTTTGCCTCCCAACTTCGCCAGGGCAGTGTTTCTTTCCTCTATTATGCTGACAGGCTGGTACAATTTCCCCTAGCCTTGTTTGCCGTATCCTTTTCAACGGTTTTATTGCCGTCCCTTGCCAGAAAGGCAGTTCTGGGAAAAAAGGATGAAACAGCAGCGGTTTTTGCAAAGGGGGCTTCCCTGGTTTTCTTTGTGACCATACCCGCCATGGCAGGGCTGATGGCACTTGCCTCCCCCATTGTTTCCCTTTTATTCAAACAGGGTGCCTTTGATGCCGCAGCTGTTCAATCCACATCAAACTGCCTTTTTTATTTGGTTTTTGGGTTGTGGGCCTATACCGGTACCCGGCTGCTTGTTACCCTCCATTATTCCTTGGCCTCTGTCAGACTGCCGTTTATTGCAGGATTGATTTCCATTGGGTTTAATTTGGTGCTGTGTTTTTTTTGGATGGAACCTTTTGGGTTTAAGGGACTTGCATTGTCTGTTTCCATAAGCGCCATGGCAGGCTTTGGGTTTTTGTTCATGAACATGCCCAAAAACCTTTCCAGGATATCTTTGATTATTTCCGCTTGCAGACCGGTTTTTATATCTGTTATAATGTTTTTCTTTGTTCGCTGGGCAGCTGGATTCCTCTTAACGGAAGAATATGGCAAAATGGGACTTGGCGCGGGGATATTTGCCTGCATCCTTTTGGGTGTGTTCTTTTTTCTTTTGGCCGGTATCTTCTTGGCAAGCCCTGAAATTAAAATGATAAAACAGATGTTAAAAAAGAATCCCCAATGACGGTATTCGAAAAAATGGCTTTTTATATTGGCATTTTGCTGACCCTGGTGCTCTTGTCCCTGATTTTTTTTTCAAAGAACGGGGTCATGGAGTATGGCAAACTTAAACGACAAGAAGCTGATATTGCTGCCCAAACGGTTCAATCGGCAAAGGAAAACCGGAAAATTGAACGAGAAATTAAAAGTTTGAAACATGATTTTGATTATTTAAAGCACCTGGCCAAACATGAGCAGGAGATGGCAGAACCGGGTGAGCTTATTTTTAAGAATATGGTAGATAAAAAGGAAAAAACACCATGAGTCAGGAGTTTAATACCCTGGAACTTGCCAGGATTTATGAAAGCCAGGGGTATTTTCAGGATGCCTTTGACATGTACCAGGCCCTTTCAACTGAAAGGAGGCAAAAAGATGATCCGGCTAACGGACAAAAAATAAATGCCAGCCTCAAGCGGATGGAATCTGCCCTGGAAAACCAGCCAAGGCAGCCCTTGGCCCAAAACACCCCGGAAAAAAGGATTGATCTTCTTTGGGAACAATGGCTCACACTCCTTATTTTACAAAAAAGAACCGATTCGATGAAACCGTTAACACACCTATAGCAAAGCTTTTGGAAAAGATTCTATGATTAAAACAGAAAAATTTGGTGTCGTGTATCTTGTGATCCTTGCCGGTCTCCTCGCCTTTGGGGTGAATTTTTTTTCACCCGCAGGCATTGTGCTGACGGGGCAGTGGGACAGATCCAAGGGGGTGGTAATGGCAGGTTCCAAACACGATATTGTTCTTGATATTGAGATCAACAACCCTCTGCGGGTTCTCCAGATGATTAAAGACACAAAAGTTGTCCTTATGGATGTCCGCCCAAGAGAGATCTATGACATGGGGCATCTTCCCGGTGCCTTTTCCTTTCCTTTGGCGGCGTTTGATGAGGTTCTTGACAGGCTTTTGAACCTTGTAAAAAAGGATTCCAACATCCTGGTGTATTGCTCAGGAGTTGAATGTACGGACAGTCATACCGTTGCAGCACAGCTGATGTTCTTGAATTTCAAAAAGGTTCAAGTTTATGCCGGCGGCTTCAGGGAATGGCAGGAAATGGGATATGAGACAGAAAAAAATGAAAGCTGATCAATTCAAATCGGTATGGCCTCTCTTGCTTCACTGGATACTCAGGCTTATCCTTGGGCTGACTTTTATCTGGGCAAGCTGGCCTAAGATAGCGGCTCCCGGGGAATTTGCCAAAATTATTTACGGGTATGGGGTGTTTCCGGGGATTTTGATTAACCCTATTGCTATTTTCTTCCCCTATCTTGAATTCTTGGCGGGTGTCTGCCTGGTCACAGGAATTTTGCCAAGATCTTCTCTTTTTATTATTAATGGGTTGTTGACAGCATTTATTGTGTTGATTGGATTTAATTTATTCCGGGGTCATGTCTTTGACTGCGGCTGCTTTTCTGTCTCAGGAACCCATACCGCGGCATCTGCATGGTTTCTGTTAATCAGGGATTTTTTCCTTCTTGCAACCGGTATCTTTCTATGTGCCCAGTTTAAGTTTAAGCGCCGGGCCATGATTTACAGGGATTGATTCGGGAAACTTTTCTCCACTCCCGTTAATTTTAAGTACAGGGTTGGTGTTTAACTATTTCATGCGGACAATGCGCAAGCCCAGGCTGTTTCTTTTGGCAATGGGTTTATAATAACTGCGATAGGCACTTCTCTGGTACTTGGCTGTCTGGTACCAGCCCCCCCCCGGATGATTCGGTGATTTCCTTTTTTTTCCAGGGGGTCAACAATATTGTCTTTATAGGTATCTGTAATCACCCCAACCTTGGCCTTCCAAATATTTCGCCAGCGGCAAGCATCCAAAACCTATTCTTGAACATTGCCGTGCATGTCGTAAAGCCCCCCATTTGTTGGGTTTTCTGGTCTTGACAGGGTGGGGCTTAAAATCCCGGGCCGGACCTTGAAGGCCTGAGGTATAACAATACCAGGCCGTGTCCACCAGTGCGGGCTCCGGTTCATTGCAGGAGAAGGTGGTGACAGGACCTTTTGCAAATGCGGTGGTACTGCCGGCCCTGCAGGCATACTCCCATTCAGCTTCCGTGGGAAGCCGGTACCGCTTGGTTCCTTCCAATTTGTTTAGAAAAGAGATGAACTGCATGGCCTCATTCCATGAAATGGAATCCACGGGATAGGTGTCCCCCAGTTTAAAGGAAGAAGGGTTGGGGGAGGCAAGCTGGTTCCATTGTCCCTGGGTGACCTCTGTTTCCCCATGGTAAAACTGCCGGCGTGTACCAGGACAAACCGCATGCCCAGTTTGTTGGTGTAGATATCCTGAGCAGAACCTATTTTTGTTTGGGAAAAAAAAGCAAAAGACCCATAATAACAAGAGAAGAACATCTGAATTTTGAAAAATATTTCATAAAATTATCCTGACTTTAGATATCAGCGGTTTGCGTCTTGGGAATCCTAACACACTCATTGTTTTTTGTTCAATACTACAATTATATAATATTTTTTTCTTACCAGTTGAAAAATTGTGTCCAGATGATATGAAGGGAGAGGGATTAATTATTTAAGAAACAGCAAAACAGGAGTTGTTGGATGAAACCAAAGAATAAACCAGAGTCAAAGATTTCCATCCCCCCATCAAATACCAATCGGGAAAATATCAATCAGAAAAATTACACCACAGATCCTGAATCAATGAATTTGGGTACTTCCCTGTTGAAAAAAAATGAATTCACGCTGATTATTGCGGGGGCTCTGGTTGTCACGGTGATTGTTTTTTTTATTTTTTTCAAGTCTTCGGGCCCCAAAACCAAAGACTTGTCCGGTGTGACTTCAACCGACACTGCCAGCGTATCTTTTATTGAACTGGAAAAACGGATCGGCGACATTGAATCGGTTTTGGAAACCCTCCGGGCGCAAGGGTCAGGAACTTTGGGTGCAACGAAACCGGTTCAGATGGCGCCACTTCAACAAAAAGTCCAGCGCCTTGAAACCTCGGCCTCTGTGAAATTTGATTCCCTCATTGGACGAATGGGAAAGGTGGAAAAACAGATCCGTTCACTGAATCAAAAACTCAGGACTCAGCCAGCGCCGGTTAAATCCCCTGCAACTGTAAAATCTCCCAAAAAAACACCCCGTAAAAAAATAGTGAAAAAATCAACCAAAAAGCCTGTTGAAAAAGCCTCCATCTTCCATACCATCCAAAAGGGGGAAACCCTCTGGAGCATTTCCAAAAAGTATAAAATCAGTGTGGCAAATCTTAGGAAATTGAACAATATGTCATCGGATGCCACAATTTATCCCGGGACCAATATCCTGGTCCGGTAACTTTTTTTATAAAGGTTCATCCAAACAAATCAAGCACCATCAAAGAGTTCCTTCCATAAAATTTTTTCTTGTCATTTCTGGCTCCGCAGTTTACATATTGTACATACCACAGGGGTATGTCTCCAACCACCTCATTTCACAATGATAACATGATATGATGAGGTTTTTTATGTCACACGAGTTCCAGACCTTTCTAACAATGGCCCAGGCCATTGATGCTGTTGCAACTGATTTCGGGCAGTACGGTCCCCAACCCGACCTGTTTCGTAAAATCGGCCCTTTGATTTTGGGAAATGATTTTAAAACCGGCATTTTCAATGGGGTCAAAAGAGCATGGGTTCGCTTGAATAGTAACCAGCCATTTATACCGGTGGATGATACCGCCTTGGGCTTCTATTTTATTCATGTGCTTGAGACCTCTGAAAAAGATATGGCAAGGGTAGCTAAAATATGCGCTCTGGTTTTTCAAACACCTGCCAGACCAGGTGTGGGTGAGGGAAAATCCGGGGTATGGATTGACAGCCATATGAACGAGTTTGTTTGTAAACGATGCGGAAATTGTTGCTGCAGGTTGGGAAATGTGTGCCTCTGGGAAGACCGACAATTATGGGAGCGCCTTGGACGCAGTGATATCCTCTCCTGGGTGAAAGAGGAACAATTGGACGCCGGCGAGGTTCAATACCGGATTTGGATTGATCCACAGAAGGGAAAACCAGCAGAATCATGCCCGTTTCTTGCTCAGAAGCCAGGAAAAGTCACATTCTACTGCACTATCGAGGCAGTCAAGCCTCTGGTATGCTGGGAATATCCATTTACAAAAAAACATGCCCAGCATACTGGATGCAGGGGCTTTGAAGTCAATGAACGGAATTGAATCTCGTTAAAATTCACATCATCGGCACGACTGAAGTATGATTTTGGTAACATTTATATAAAAGTGTATGCCAGCAAACACTCATAACCAATAACCATATGATATTTAATTGAGTGTAACTCAAATAACTTGATCTAAATTGTTTCCAAAACCCCTTAAAAGACTGGGGATTTTGAATACAAAAGATCAAGTAATTTTGGAGCCGATCCTTAGATCAATTTTATTGGCACAGGCAATACAAAATGGTGCTTCCGGTACAATAAGAAGTCTTTTATAGGCAATTGGTTCTTCACAGTTTATACAATATCCGAAATCCGGATCATTTATCATTTTAAGAGATTTTTCAAGCATATTGAGTGTGCGCTTTGATTTTGCAAGTGATGCTTCATTTATGCTTTTACTGTTTATTGCTTCCATTCGTGTTAGCCGACCAATGGCATTATCCGGTGATACTGGCTTGGAAAGATCTTTAAATGTTTCAATATTTTTTTTCGAACTTTCAATTTTTTTGATTATGGCCTTTTTAACACTTTCTTTTTCTTGTTTATTCATTTTATCTTATATGTCCTCAAATTGTTTATAAGTCAACACAACAATTGCCTGATTAATAACTATTTTAAAAAAAAAATAGCACTGGCAAGCTCTTTGCCATAAAAAAGTAAATAAAATTGAATTATTTGACCCCAACAGATTAATTGTTTATAAAAAATCAAAAAGCAAGCAAAAGGAGACACACAATGATTGTCGGAATTTTAAAAGAAATAAAAGTGATGGAAAAAAGAGTATGCATGACACCCGCCGGTCGTATGGCCACCCAGGAAGCAGCAAAATACCTTGAAATGCCCCAGGGTGGAATGGGCGTTCTTTTAGGCGGGGTTACTGGCGTTGAGCCAGCGACTGTTGTCGTTATTGGCGGCGGTGTGGTTGGCATCAATGCAGCCAAAATGGCATGTGGCCTGGGTGCAAAAGTTTACATACTCGATACCAATCTGGAACGGTTGAGCTACCTTGATGATGTCATGCCAGCCAACTGCTTCCCGATGATGTCCAACGCTGCTGTACTGACAGATATGGTTACCAAAGCAGATGCGGTTATCGGAGCTGTACTGGTTGCCGGTACAAAGGCACCCAAACTACTCACCCGGGATATGCTCAAGACCATGAAAAAAGGGTCGGTTATTGTTGATGTTGCCATTGACCAGGGCGGTTGTTTTGAAACCTCCAAAGCCACTACCCATGCAGACCCCACCTATGAAGTAGACGGAGTTTTACACTATTGTGTGGCAAACATGCCAGGTGCAGTTGCCAGAACATCCACCAGAGCGCTGACCAATGCCACCCTTCCATATGCCATTGAAATCGCTAACAAAGGCTGGAAAAAAGCCATGCAGGAAAACAAAGAAATCAAATTGGGTGCCAATGTCATTAAAGGCAAAATAACATATAAAGTTGTGGCAGATGCCTTTGATATGTTGTACATTCCAATTGAAGAGTTAATTTAAACGCTGATCTGCTTAGGATAGTGACTCAATATTAATTTATCCAAGGCTGTGAATAACCTACAGTCTTGGCTTAACAAAAAGGAAACAAAATGACTGAGTTATTAGGTACTATTGATGGATTTGTCTGGGGTTTGCCAACGATTATTTTATTGGTAGGTACAGGTGTGTTTATCTCCCTGTTAATGAAATTTATCCAGTTTCGCCATTTTATATATGGCTGGAAATTGATATCAGGAAAATATGACGACCCTAATGATGAAGGTGAGGTAACCCATTTTCAAGCATTGTCAACAGCCCTGTCTGCCACCATTGGAACAGGTAATATTGCAGGGGTTGGAACTGCAATTGCAATTGGTGGTCCAGGAGCCGTCTTCTGGATGTGGATTACAGCAATTTTTGGCATGGGCCTTAAATATGCTGAGTGCCTACTCGCCCTAAAGTACAGAGTTATACATGAAGACGGGACAACCGGTGGTGGCCCCATGTACTATCTGGAAAAAGGACTGGGTAAAAAATGGCTGGGCGTGGCTTTTGCCATCTTTGCTGCCATTGCCGCCTTCGGTATTGGCAACATGGTCCAGGCCAATTCAGTAGCAGAACCTTCACTGGACACATTTGGTATCCCTAAAATTGTCACAGGCCTTGTTATGGCAGTGCTTAGTTTTGCCGTGATTGTTGGTGGTGTAAAAAGGATTGGTTCTTTTTCCAGTAAAATAGTTCCTGCCATGGCTCTTTTCTATATTATTGGTGCCTTGCTTGTTATCTTCACCCATTTGAGTGCTGTACCCGCAGCTTTTGCCATGATTTTTCATGATGCCTTTTCAGGTACAGCGGCTACAGGCGGCTTTGTAGGAGCCGGTATTGCCCAGGCCATCCGTTTTGGTGTGGCCCGGGGGGTTTTCTCCAATGAAGCAGGTTTAGGTTCGGCCCCCATTGCCCATGGTGCTGCCCAGACTAAAGAACCAGTCCGTGAAGGCCTGGTTGCCATGTTAGGACCTTTCATTGACACATTGGTTATTTGTACTATGACAGCACTTGTCATCATTGTGACCGGTGCTTTTACAATGACAGGCGCAGACGGAACTGGTTTAACGGGTGCAATATTAACAAAAGCAGCCTTTCAAGCCGGTATGCCCTTTGCCGGAGGCGAATATATTGTCACCATTGGAATCATATTCTTTGCCTTTTCCACCGTTATTGGTTGGTCCTACTACGGCGACAGATGTGTTGACTATCTGTTTGGACAAAAAGCAGTTATGCCTTACCGGATTATTTACTGCATGATTATTCCAGTGGGTGCAACAATCAAGTTGTCCACTGTCTGGACGATTTCCGATATTTTTAATGCACTCATGGCCTGGCCCAATCTAATTGGGTTGATCTTCTTAAGTCCTGTGGTGGTTCAAATGACCAAGGAATATTTTGCAGATCCTAAACGGGTAAATCCCTTTGAAGATGAATCATAGACTGAGAATCAGAAATAAATGAATTGTTTCTTTATTCCAACCCTGGTTTATCCTAATAACCCAATGGGTTGGAAATAATTCTCACCCGGCCCTGATTAATGATCTTACACGTTAATCAGGGCCGTTTTTTTATAGTACTTTTATATAGCAATGGTAAATTTTCCAACCAAAAAAGAAAACTCTTATTTCTTTTGTTCCGTGGCAAAGATCAGCCCATGGCTGCCGAAGGGTTTCGATGGTAACGACATCCTCACTGGTATTAATGCTTTTCGATCATTGTTTTAAACAGGTGAAAATATACATCTGGAAGGAAAACAATTCCGATGATTTTTGAATTCTCAATAACCAGCAGACGTCGTAGATTTTTTTTGATCATGCTGTCGATGATCACCATCGAATGTTCAGTGGCAGGTTGATCGCATCTTCCCCTTAAATGTCAGACTTACCGCTTTGCTGATCGTGTCTTTCGGACGAACCGTATCAAATTCAATACTCATTATATCTCTTGCTGTCAATTCCATAGCCTATCTCCTATTTTTCAAATATCAAAAGAATTTATTTTAAATTTCTACAGTTTCGACTTTCACCCGGGTTGTCCCTTGGTTGTAAAACCCAAGTTTTTTTGCAGCACCAGCACTAAGATCTATTATTCTCTACAGCGTCAAAATTCAGTTGGATTATATAACTACCTTAAAATATTGATAATCCAACCTTCAAAAGAGTCCTCATTGTATCAGTATTTCCAACAAATCAGTTACCAAGTTCTTGTAACCTATTGATTTTACATAATTCGGGTTTGCAGTTCGACTCAATTTTTGATACAATTATGATAGTTTTATGATAGTTTTATGATAGTTTTATGAATTTAATCATAATTGTATCAAAGGTGCCCGATGCTTACAAAATCTGAGTCGTTTAAATCATTACAAAAATATTGCCTTAAACAACAGGTCATGAACATAAATGTACTATCCAAAATTCTTCAAACAAAATCACGAATGAGTATTTTTCGGCGTTTGAAAGAAATAGGATATTTTTCTAGTTTTTCACATGCCGGGAAGTATTATACACTCACGAATATTCCGCAGTTCGACGAAAATGGGTTATGGTTTCATGGCTACCCACTTAAGGCGGGACAGCCTTGAAAACAGGGAATCTTAGCATCCCTGAATTTTAGATACTACCAGCGAATACTTTGCCTAAAAATACGGGGAGTTGCTACTCATGTAAACTATAAAGGGTGGTGCTGTAGTTTTTGAGGTATGAGTTTATAACCAATCGCTTGCATAATGGCATTGATATTTTCAAAGCGTGGATTGCCTTTACTAGACAAGGCTTTTTGTAATCCTTGGCGTGTAATGCCAACCTGCCCCGCAATATCAGTGATACCTTTTACTTTTGCTATTGTCCGTAAAGAACTAAGCAATGCTGCTGTATCAGCTGTTTGTGCGTATTCATCAAAAATTTCATCAATATATGCGTCAATTTCATCAGGATTCTTGCGAAAGTAATCTGATTCAATATCGTCCAGCGTTCTATAAGTTCTCTTGGTCATTTTTTTGGTACTCCTTCCAATATAATTTGGCAAATTTAATATCTTTCTTTTGGGTGCTTTTATCGCCGCCGCAGATAATCACAATAATATGCTCCGCACCTTCACCAAAATAAACGCGGTAGCCAGAGCCGAAAAACATTCTTAATTCCGAAACCCCTTCACCGACAGGCTCACAATCTCCATAATTCCCTTGCTCAAGTCGTCTTAACCTCGTTAAAATTCGGCGTCTTCCTTGTGTGTCACGCAAGTTATTATGCCAGTCGGTAAAGGGTTCATTTCCCTGCTCATCCTGATAGATGATAAGTTGTTTCTGATTAACGCCTTGTCCCATACTTTAAACATACTCCTGCATACTATAGTTTGCAATAAAAATTTATATTTATACTTAATCATTGATGGGTACATTTTTCTTAAGTTAGATGGTAAAGCCCTGGCTGTGACAGCGCATGGAACATATTAGGATGCACTGCCCATCAATGGGCACAGGGTTATCACTGCACCCCAGGATTTTATTGGTCTCCACAAACCCCTTCCACTCCTCCCGGGACTGACCGTTCTCCATGGGTTTATCAATCCAGGGAATCAGACTGGCTGCCAGGGGAACCATCCAGTTTTCAACGGGAAATCCTTCTGACAAAATATTGGCTGTGACATTACGATCCAAATCAAGGATGGCCGCAGATGGGGATTGATCCAGCAGGAATAGTCAGAAGGTTCTTCTTTATAGAAAAATCCCGGCAAACTAAGGAGCAATACAAAGATTAAGAACGTAGGGGCAGAATCTATTTCTGCCCCCATGTTGTGGGCAAACCAAGAGGGACTTTCAATCTTAGTTATGGTAGGTGCTTACTGCCATGTATGTTATAGAATGGGACAGATACCAAAGCTGGGTTGAGCTGCAATAAGGGTTTTGGTGTAGGGGTGTGAGGGATGATCAATGACATCCAGGGTGGGACCGGTCTCCACAATGACACCGTTATGGATCACGGTCTATAGCGCTCACCAAAATTGATACACCTTTGCTCAGTTAAACTGATACACTA
>CAYWNB010000061.1:9253-16036 GCA_964459195.1 uncultured Desulfobacula sp. | reverse complement strand
CCGTGTGACACTTAACCAAAGATCCCCGTGTTTTAAGGAATGAATTATTGTTAACGATTCAGGAAAAATTGGAAACCGTTTATCAACACTATAATCGGCGCAAATATGTGGATCCCGATCCCTTGCTGTTTTTATATGATTATCCAGAGGTCCGGGACAGGGAAATTGCAGGGATTGTGGCTGCCTGCCTTGCCTATGGCCGGGTTGAGATGATTATGAAAACCGTGGGCCGGGTGCTGGAGAAAATGGGACACTCTCCTTTCCGGTTATTGAACAATACCCGGGATGGGAAAATCGATACCCTGTTTACAGGGTTTAAATACCGGTTTGCCACCGATGTCCATTTGTCTAACCTGCTCAAAGGAATCAAGGGGGTGATACTGGAATTCGGGTCCCTTGAAAATTGTTTTTTAGCCGGTGCCGGGAGATCGGACGAGACAGTTTTAAAAGGTCTCGGTCAGCTGTACAGGGGACTCAATCAACAAGGCCTCACAGGGCATCTGTTGGCAGACCCCAGCAAGACCAGCGCTTGTAAGCGAATCCACCTGTTTTTGAGGTGGATGGTTCGAAGGGATGCCGTGGACCCGGGGGGGGTGGGATAGTGTCTCTCCTTGTCAATTGATCATTCCTCTTGATACACATATGTATAAAATTGGCACCATGCTGGGGTTTACCCGGCGCAAAAGCCCGGATAAGATGTGTGCCCTTGAAATAACCGCGGGTTTCAGGGCGCTTTTGAGTGCGGACCCGGTGAAGTATGACTTTTCCCTGACCCGGTTCGGGATTCGACGAAACCTTGATATGGATGAGCTCAAGGAGTTTTTTAATTCAGGCAAACTGCCGGGGCAAATTTCCGGACAAATGACAGGAGATGAATCTTGACCTATAGAGGATATGAACTGCCGAGCCTGATACAGGGGAAATTGATCCGGCGGTATAAACGGTTCCTGGCAGATATTGAATTGGAAACCGGGGAGATTGTCGTTGCCCATTGTGCCAATTCAGGCTCCATGCGAGGCTGTGCAACGCCCGGAGACCCTGTTTGGATTTCACAAAGTGACAATCCTAAACGGAAATTAAAATATACCTGGGAACTGATTCAATCAAAGGATTCCATGATCGGCGTCAACACCCAGGTGCCCAACCGGCTGGTCAAAGCGTCCATTGAAAACGGATTGATACCTGAATTAAAAGAATATACTCGGGTGACAGCGGAAGTTAAAACCAGTGACCATACACGGCTGGACCTGCTGTTGGAAAATGGGGTGGGAAATAGGTGTTATGTGGAGATTAAAAATTGCACCTTGGTGGAAGAGGGGGTGGCCATGTTCCCCGATGCCGTGACCACCCGGGGGCAAAAACATCTGGATGAACTGGTTGACCTGAAGCGGCAAGGCCATAGAGCCGTGATATTTTATCTGATCCAGCGAATGGATGCCAGGGAGTTTACCCCGGCTGCCATGATTGATGCGGTTTATGCACAAAAATTATACCATGCCGTGGAAAACGGGGTGGAGATCATGACCCGGGATACCGATATCGACACCGGGTGTATCGCGATTCGCAGGTCAGTCCCGGTTCGTTTATAAGGTCAGATAGGCCTTTGGTCTTTTCAAATTCAGGGCGGGTGACAAAAAAAAACAGGGCCGTGTTGACAATCTACCACTCTGTAGTATTTTACAAAAAGGCATCGGCCTGACAATAAGTGTCGTAGAACTTTGATTAAGGAGAAAATTATGTGGGATTATACGGATAAAGTAAAAGATCATTTTTTGCACCCCAGGAACGTGGGTGAACTTGAAGGTGCCAATGCCATCGGAGAAACCGGTTCACTCAATTGCGGGGATGCATTAAAATTATATTTAAGGGTGAATAAAAACGAAAGAATCGTTGATGCCACCTTTATGACCTTTGGTTGTGCCAGTGCAGTGGCCTCCTCTTCTGCCCTCACAGAAATTATCAAGGGGATGACCCTTGATGACGCAGCTAAACTGACCAATGATGATATTTCGGACTATCTGGGCGGATTGCCCAAGGCAAAAATGCATTGTTCGGTCATGGGGCAATCGGCCCTTAAAAAAGCCATTGCTAATTTTAGAGGGGTTCAGATCCTGGCAAAACCGGGCCAGATTGTCTGCGAATGTTTTGATGTTACCGACCTTGAGATCATTGATGCGGTGAAGGCCAACGGACTTGAAACCACGGATGATGTCACCGATTATTTGAAAGCCGGCGGTGGTTGCGGCCAATGTCTGGAACGGATCGAAGAAGTAATCGCCTCTGCCAAAGCCAAAGGATAATTTCCCTATGCGAGTTATATATACGGACAACAATGCCACCTCAAAGGTTGCTGGAGAGGTTATCGACGAGATGATGCCCTATTTTGGTGAACTTTATGGAAATCCTTCTTCCATGCATACCTTTGGAGATGAGGTTGGCAAAAAAATAAAACAGGCCCGGCAGCGGGTGGCAGACCTCATCAATGCAGACCCTGAAGAAATCGTGTTTACCTCCTGCGGTACTGAGAGTGATAATGCAGCCATCAATGCTGCGATTAAGGCTTTCCCTCAAAAAAAACATCTCATCACCTCTACGGTGGAACATCCGGCCATTAAAAATCTTTTTTCCCATCTTGAGAAGACACAAGGGTACACGGTTACCTTTGTGCCGGTTGACAAGAAAGGCCGGTTGAATACAGATCTCTTGTACGAGAGCATGTCGGAAAATACCGCTATTATTTCTCTCATGTGGGCCAACAATGAGACCGGGGTTATTTTCCCCATTGAACAAGTGGTTCAACGGGCAAACGAACGCGGGATCCTCTTCCATACCGATGCTGTTCAGGCCACGGGTAAAATAGACATTGATGTGAAAAAAGTGGGCGTGGACATGCTTTCCTTTTCCGGCCATAAAATTCATGCCCCCAAGGGGATTGGCGTTCTCTATGTCAAAAAAGGATTTAAATTTACCCCCTATCTCATTGGGGGACACCAGGAAGGCGGCCGCAGGGGTGGCACCGAGAATACCGCTTTCATCATCGGCCTTGGCAAGGCCTGCGAAATAGCCAAACAAAATTTAGGCATTATGAATACCCGGGTAAGGGAACTGAGGGATTATCTCCAATCCCAGTTGCTGGAGAAAATTCCCAGCACCTCCGTGAACGGTGTGCTGGACGATCGATTGCCAAATACCTTGTCCATCGGGTTTGATGCAGTGGAGGGTGAATCCATTCTTCTGCTTTTGGACCGGGACGGTATCTGTGCCTCTTCCGGCTCTGCCTGTACTTCGGGCTCTCTGGATCCTTCCCATGTGCTCATGGCCATGGAAGTGCCTTTTAAGTCTGCCCACGGCACCATTCGTTTTTCTTTGTCCCACTATAATACAAAGGACGAGATGGATCTTATCGTAAAGAACATGGTCCCCACCATTGAAAAATTAAGGGCCATGTCCCCCTTTTGGAAAGACGGCAAAGTGGTATGATTGGCTAAAAAGTATGCTTTCCAAAAAAAAATATGTCATCCAGGTCGCCCTGATGTTCGCTGTTTTTTTGTTGAATCAAATGGCAAACAGATCCGTGCTGATATATCGTTCGCCCGTATCACAAACAATAAAGACAATGGTTTTTCCCGGGTTTTCTTTTCCCATTTGCTTGGCTGCGTGGAAGGCGGCACCCGATGAAATACCGCAGAGAATTCCATGATCCTTTGCCAATTGTTTAGCCCCTTCAAAGGCATCGGCTGATTCAACCTGGACAATCTGGTCAATGATCCGGGTATTTAAGTTGGCCGGTATGAATCCGGCACCAATTCCCTGGATTTTGTGGGGCCCTGGGGAACCGCCGGAGAGGACCGGTGAATCTGCCGGTTCCACGGCAACGGACAAAAGGGCGGGATTTTTTTGTTTCAGGAATTCAGAGACCCCGGTGATGGTACCCCCGGTGCCCACCCCCGCCACAAAAATATCAATTTTGCCCTGGGTGGCCTCCCATATTTCAGGACCTGTTGTTTGACGATGAATTTCCGGGTTTGCCGGGTTGGAAAACTGGTCCGGCATAAAGGCATTGGCCGTGGTTTCTACAATGTTTTTCGCCGCTGCAATGGCCCCCTTCATTCCCTCTGGGCCCGGTGTTAAGACAAGTCTTGCCCCCAGGTGCCTGAGCAATTGCTGACGCTCCATACTCATGGTTTCGGGCATGGTCAGGATCAGTTTCAGGTTGTGCACCCTTGCCACAAAGGCCAGGGCAATGCCGGTATTCCCGGAAGTAGGTTCCACAATGGTGGTATTATTGTTGATTTTCCCCGAATGAATGCCATCTTCAATCATGGCAAGTCCGATGCGGTCCTTGACACTTCCCATGGGATTAAAAAATTCCAGTTTTCCATGGAGGTTTGCTCCGCATTCTCTGGAGGCTTTTTCAAGAAAAACCAGGGGGGTGTTGCCACAGGTTTTTGTGATATCAGACAGGATTTTCATGGGAAATCTCCTCGTTTGTTTCCTGGTTTTTATAAATCAAGTGGGGGGATTCCATAAATACTTTGGTATCGGCCGGCACCGAGTGGGTCAGCCATACATTTCCCCCCACAACAGACCGGGCACCGATGACGGTGTCTCCCCCCAGGATGGTGGCACCCGAATAAATGATGACATCATCTTCAATGGTGGGGTGGCGCTTGGCATCCCTGAGTTTTTCTCCTGCATTGGGAGGCAGGGACAGGGCGCCAATGGTTACATTCTGGTAGATCCGGACATTGTTGCCAATCACCGAGGTTTCTCCCACCACAACACCCGTGCCGTGGTCAATGACAAATCGATCGCCAATGGCAGCACCCGGGTGGATATCAATCCCCGTGAGGCTGTGGGCATGTTCGGACATGATTCGGGGCAATTGTGGAATAGCAAACTTGTGCAGAAGATTGGCAATCCGATAGACGGTTATGGCATAGAGGCCGGGGTAGGAAAAAATAACCTCATCGTGGCTCTTTGCGGCGGGGTCACCGTCATAGGCACCCCTCACATCCTGGGCAAGCAAACGGCGCAGGTCTGGAATGGTCTGGATGACCTGAAGGGCCACATCATTGCCCCGGGGCTCGCATTCTGTGCATTGCAGTTCATAGCGCCTGCAGTCATGGCGCAGTACATGGATGATCTGTTCCGATAGAATATCATGGAGCTGGGAGACGGATTGGCCTGTACTATAAAGGAGATTGGCTGCATCCACTTTTTCCTTGGAAAAATAGCCCGGGAAAAGGATTTCCCTGAACTTGTCGATCATTTCCTTGACCGAGGTGGTAAAATGGATGGGTTCATCCCCAATGTGGGCAAAACAGGTATCATCGGCCATGGATGCCATGATCCTATCAATCACCTTGGGCAGTTCCCGGCGGTGTTCAAAGATGTTTTTCCGCTCTGTTCGGCGGGTGGGAGTGTCAATTATAAATTTAGTCATTGGTTATGATCCCTCGTTCATTTTTAAAAAAATTTATAAACACATCGCACTGTCTGCACTCTTTCATTTTAGCTTCCCATGAATCATGGACTTCACCACTGCACTTGGTTCCGTTGATGAACCAGCATAAATCGCCTGCCTTAAATTCCCAGGCCGGGCATTTTGCCAGTTTGTTGCCCGGGCAGTGTTGGATATCCCAGCATTTTTTCTGGGGTTTGTCACCGTTGATAACTCGTGAAACAAGAAAAAGAAGTTGACGTTCAACGTGGTGGGGGATTTTGCGCCAGCCCTGTTCATAACTGTGGATTGCCTTTATGGAAATGCCGAGAAGCTGGGCCAGTTCTTTTTGGGTTTTGGTCAATCGGGATCTGGCCGCTTTGAAGTTGTCGCTGTCCATGGTTGCTCTTCTCAAATATTGGCGTTAATTATAATAAACAAATTAAATATATACCACAAAGTGGGGGGTGTCAATGTGCAAATCCTTTGGGTCCGTAACTGACAGCTGGCCTTTAAGCGCAGCAAATAAAGACGGCAAAAATGGTTTATCGATCCTTGACGCGGGAAAATTTAGTATTACTTTATGTATTAATTCATATTTGATAATATAAATATAACAAAAAGGATATAACATGCAATTTGACAAGTTTACCATGAAATCTCAGGAATTGTTCCAACTAGCCCATGACCTGGCCAATCAAATGAACCACCCGGCCATTGATCCCCTTCATTTTTTAGATGCCATGCTGGGGGATGACCAAGGGGTTGTCCTGTCCATATTAAGGAAAATAGGGATTCAGCCCCTTGCCTTAAAACAGGCAGTGACCAAAAGCCTTGAGGGGCGAGCCCGGGTGACGGGTGATGCAGAGCGTCGTCTGTCCAGGGAAAGCCTGAAAATGCTGGACACGGCCTTTGTTGAGGCTGAAAAGATGAAGGATCTATATGTGAGCCTGGAACATATCCTTTTGGGAATGACCCAGATAAAGGATGTTGTTGCCGACCTTTTGGGCACCCACGGGGTGACAAAGGCGTCGATACTCTCCGTTTTAAAGGATATCCGAGGAAACCAGCAGGTGACGGATCAGAATCCGGAAGAACGATACCAGGCCCTGGAAAAGTTTGGCCGGGACCTGACTCATCTGGCTCGGACCGGTAAGCTTGACCCTGTTATCGGCCGGGATGAAGAAATCCGGCGCATCATACAGATTTTGTCCAGAAGGCGGAAAAACAACCCGGTCCTCATTGGGGAGCCAGGGGTGGGAAAAACAGCGATTGTTGAGGGGCTGGCCCAGAGAATTGTGGAAGGGGATGTGCCCGATTCTCTTAAAAACAGGCGGGTG
>CAYWNB010000061.1:4567-9153 GCA_964459195.1 uncultured Desulfobacula sp. | reverse complement strand
AAGTATATAGAAAAGGATGCCGCGCTTGAAAGACGTTTCCAGCCGGTCATGGCCAGGGAACCCACCATTGAGGACACCATTTCTATCCTCAGGGGGCTCAAGGAAAAATATGAGGTCCACCACGGCATCCGCATCAAGGATTCGGCCCTTGTGGCCGCCGCCACCTTGTCCAACCGGTATATAACCGACAGGTTTCTGCCAGACAAGGCTGTGGATCTTATGGATGAGTGTGCCTCCCGCCTTCGCATTGAAATTGATTCCATGCCCCGGGCCATTGACGAGGTCCAGCGGAAGATCACGCAATCCCAGATAGAACGCCAGGCCCTGCTCAAGGAACGAGACCAGATATCCAGGGATCGTCTTGAAATCCTGGAAAAGAATATTGCGGTAATGGAAGAGGAGATTCGCCCCTTAAAACTTCACTGGGACACTGAAAAGAAGCTGATCCAAAAAATTTCCGGCATACGCGAAGAAATTGATAAATGCCAGACAACAGCCCAGGTGGCGGAACGTAACGGAGACCTGGAAAAGGTGGCCCAGATCCGTTACGGCACCATTGCCCAGCTCACCTGCGACCTGGAAGAGGGGAAAAATGAACTCAACGAACTCCAGAAAACACGGAAAATGCTCAAAGAGGACGTGGATGAAGCAGATGTGGCAGAAGTGGTCTCTTCCTGGACCAATATCCCGGTATCCAAGATGCTCCAGGGCGAACAGGAAAAGTTGATCCACATGGAAGATCACATTAAAAAACGGGTGGTCGGCCAGTCAAAGGCCATTGATGCCGTGTCAAATGCGGTCCGCCGCGCAAGGGCAGGGCTTGGGCCTGAGGATCGGCCCATCGGTACCTTTATCTTTATGGGACCCACGGGTGTGGGCAAGACTGAACTTGCCAAATCCCTGGCAGCCTTTATGTTTGATTCCGTTGATGCCATGGTGCGGGTGGACATGTCCGAATATATGGAAAAACATTCTGTTGCAAGGCTTATCGGCGCCCCTCCCGGATATGTGGGCTATGATGAAGGCGGGATGCTGACCGAGGCGGTTCGTCGGCGTCCCTATTGTGTTATCTTGTTTGATGAGATTGAAAAAGCCCATCCTGACGTTTTCAATGTCCTTCTTCAGGTATTGGATGACGGTCGGATGACCGACGGTCAGGGGCGGACGGTAAATTTTAAAAACACCATTATCATCATGACCTCCAATGTGGGATCTCGGTTGCTTTTAGAAGCAGGATCTGCCGGTATCAGCCAAAAGGATGTTGACCAGGGTGTTGAACAGGCCCTTAAAGAGGCGTTTCGGCCGGAATTCTTGAACCGGATTGATGAGGTTATCACCTTCCACGCTCTGACCCGGGAAAATATAATGGCGATTGCATCCCTCCAGATCGAAGCCCTGAACAATCGCCTGGCCGCCAGGAACCTTTCCATCCAGGTGGACAAGGATGCCATGGCCTATCTGGCCGAAAAAGGCTATGACCCGGGGTTTGGTGCCCGACCCCTGAAACGGGTCATCCAGCAGGAGATAGAAAATCCCCTGTCCATGGCTGTTTTGAAAGGAGACTTTAAAAAAGGGTCCATGATCCGTTTCAGCCAGGCTGGCAATGGACTTAAACTAAGCAGTTCGTAACTTGTGTTGCCGGTTGCCCCGAGGTCTGGGGCAGCCGGCAGACAACTTCAGGCGGGTTAATCTGCCATGGCCGTTTTTAAATGGTTCACCCAGATATCGATCATATTGTTATATTCAGCCGTTCCCTTCAGGACAAAGGTACATGTAAATCCTTGTCCTTGGAGAATGGATTTCCATGAATCTTTTTCATCCCCTGCCAGGTCATTCCTGGCATGGTCTCCGGCAACCGACATAAACGGCGTCAAATAAATATGTTTGATATTATTTTCTCTTAGCATGGCGCTGATATCGTCTAGGGTGGGTGCCCCTTCAACCGTGCCCACAAAAATGAGGGGATCCTTTCTCTGGAGGTTAAACATCAAAGCCGCATAAAATGCATTGGAAGGGTGGTGGGTGCCGTGGCCCATGAGAACAAATGCCTCTGTTTTTTTCCTTTGGGCAGGGATGTTTTCAATAATGGCAGCGGTCACATCTTCCATGTCTTTTGGGCTGGAAAGAAGCGGGGCACCCATGCTTATTCGTTCAATACCGCCGGGCATGCCTGCAAACGCATGGGCCGTATGGACAAGATCATCAAATTCTTCCCCTCTGATGGTGTGAAGGGACTGAACCGCCACATGGGTAAATCCCTGGTCCATCATTTTGGCAAGGGCCATTGCAACAGAGTCCAGTTGTCTGCCCTGCTTTGCCAGCTTTTTTCGGATGATATGGGAGGTGAAGGCCCAGTGAACCGGGGTATTGGGAAATTCTTTTTTGACACGGGCATCCATGTTGTCGAAGGATACCTGGGCCTGGGGAACACTGGAGCCAAAGGCCACCAGCAGAATGCCTCGTTTCATTTCTCTGGGATGACCATGGCCTGCGGCCATTACAATGACAGGAAACAGTAGAAAGATCAGAAATAAGCTTACCCGTTGTTTTTTCATGTTTACTCCTTAAGGTGTTGAAACCAATGACCCCGGGCTTTTTTAAAACCGGTCGGCATATACTTTGATCGCTTCGTGCTGGGCTAAAAACCGGTAAAGGGTTGCCCGGCCAACGCCCAGGACCCTGGCAGCCTTTGATTTGTTGCCCCCGGTTTTGGTCAGAGCGACCTTGATCGATTCAATGGTCAGTTTTCCCCGGGTCAGGGGCATTTCCATGGGGGATGGGTCTGGAAAAGCGATTGCACTTAAAGGGCTTTGGGGCTCTCCGGCAATATCCACGGGCAGGTCTGTGGGCAGAATTTTGTCACCCCGGGACCGGACCACGGAAAATTGAATTGAATTTTTTAATTCCCTGACATTTCCCGGCCATCCATAATCCATAAGGGTATTAAGGGTTTCCGGAGCAAGCTCGGGAACCTTGTTCCCGCTTTCCTTCTCTGCTTCAGCAAGGAAATGGGCTGCCAGAATAGGAATGTCGCTTCGGCGTTCCCGCAGGGGGGGCAGGTGAATGGGGATCACATTGAGCCTATAGTAAAGGTCTTCCCTGAAACGGCCCTGGGCCACCTCTTCTTTGAGATTTTTGTTGGTGGCACTGATAATCCTTACATCCACGGATACTTTTTTTTCCCCTCCCACCTTTTCAAAGGAACCTTCCTCGAGAAACCTGAGAAGCTTGACCTGGGTTTTTAAGGGGAGTTCCGCCACCTCATCCAGAAAAAGGGTGCCCTTGTGGGCCAGTTCAAATCGGCCCTTTCTTTCCTTTACGGCCCCGGAAAAGGCACCTTTAACATGTCCGAATAATTCGCTTTCCACGATCCCTTCGGGAATAGCGCCGCAGTTCACCGGCACAAAGGCGCCGGTACCATAGGCGGAAATATCATGGATGGCATAGGCCACCCGTTCTTTCCCGGTTCCGGTATCTCCAGACACATGAACCGGATAGCTGTACAGGGCCACATCTTGAATTTGTCGGAAAATATCCTGCATACTTTTGTCCTTGCCGATGATGCCAGCAAAATTGGTCATGCTTTCCGCCCGGAGGGAGAGGGTTATGGAATCGGTCAGATCCTTGAAAGAGGCAACCACCCCCTTAAAAATACCAGCATTATCAATGATGGCAGATACCGTCATATCCAGGTGACGGGTTTCCCCGTTTTTGGTGATATTGGTAACAGGATATTGTTTGGTTTCCGATGTTAAATTTGGCGTTTCTTCACAAAAAGAGCACTTGGGCCCGCAAAAGGGGGCCTGGAAAGCAATATGACAGTCCTGTCCGATCACCTCTTCTTTTGAATAGCCGGTGATTCTTTCAGCTTCTTTATTAAATACTGTAATAATACGTTTTGGCGTGTGGGCGATGACGCCTAATTTCAGGTTATCCAGGACAAGATTGAGATTGTCCCGGTCAAGCAGGGAATGGGTAAAATTTTTCATTGCAAATGATTCCAATATCAACAGTTAGGCATTGTTTCTTCCGGCCTCTTTATTGACACATTTGTGTATCAGGTGCAATGTTTTTTTCTAAGAAATATTTTCAGGAGTTCATTCCTCCCAGGTAATACAATCCTTGGGACAGTTTTTTACGGCTTCATGGATATCTTCGTCTGAATAGTCATCCAAAGGCAATACTTCGAAAAAGTCTGCGTCATTTTTCTGGAAGGCATGGGGTGCCAATTCGACGCAAACTTCACAACGGATGCACTCAGCCATATCAAGAACAGGTCTTTTCATGGGTGAATATTACCTTCACTTGCATAACCACAAACAGAACAGACATAGGTCTTCATTAAATCCTCTCCTTATTTAGTATCCTTATTTAGTATCATCGTCCCACCAGCCTTTTTGCATATGTGCATGCTTTTCTTTTTGCGCCAGATCAAGAAGCCTGTATCCGGAATCCAGAAGGATACCGTAGAGCACCCCGCATCCAGAGTCTTCCTGTTGCTCGTACCCGGTTTGAGCAAGCGCAATCATTTGATTCGCCAGCTCAATGGTCCGTGCAATATTTTTGTCACATTTTTTTTTAAGCAT
>CAYWNB010000061.1:0-4467 GCA_964459195.1 uncultured Desulfobacula sp. | reverse complement strand
TTAACTACATGGTTTTTTAATTCAACTAATGTGCCAGAGTTGATAAATTTATGGGATAATCGATTTCTTCGTTTGATTGTCACAGGCATGGGCAATATTAGAGATGGTAATTTTTATAAAATCCCATCCGGTGAAAAGGTCGATTTGTTCAGTGTCGGTCAAAATGGATTCGGGTATGATATTACATTTAAAACGGCCTGCATTGGCCAGGGCCCGGACGGCATACCCCCGTTTGATTGCATCAAATGAGTGAAGGTGTGATAAAATAAACCCCTCCGTGGTCTTGTCTAAGTCCTGGGGGGCTGCCGCAAGATAGGTGCCTATTCCCCACAACACCCCCCTTTGAAGAATGTCGTGTTCTATAAAGTTTCCCCTGTTATCCAGATATGAAAACAAAATAGACTTAAATTCCATGGCAAGTTGTGGGCTTTTGTATAAAATTTGCCCCATGGCTTCCGGGGATCCCCAGCCAATGCCACCGGATTCATCATTGAGATTCCACATGATTCGCCGCATCAATACCCTTGCCGATTCCATTTTTTTTGCGGCAAGCCGCTGGCCAAGCTCCCCCATGGCTGTAATACTGCGGAATTTTATCCGCTCGTCATTCACATAAAAATGTGAGAACAGATGCCCTACCAATTGTTCATCCGGTATCTGTTCAAGAAGGGTGAGTGCTTGAGTTCCAAGAGATCCCAACAGAATGCTCTTTACTTTTTTTTTGGTTTGTCGGCCGTATGGCTTTTTCATGGAATACCTGTGGGTTTGCTGTTAGATAATAAAATACAGACAATGAAACACTAAAAAGCATAAACCGTGCCAGTCCCCCATCGGCGAAAATCCCATCGCCTATCCTTGCACAGGCCAAGGAATCAGGCATATATCTGTCTCAACATATGGAACACTTATGTGTCTCAATACAAAAAAAGATGCATTGATTTTCCCCCGTACGTATGGGTATATAAAGGGTCTCTCATATGCTAGGGAGATATAACAATGAACTATAATTTAACAGGAGTGGTATGGTAACTTCCATGGAATCGAATCTTTCAGCTACCTATTATATTGACAAGGACCATCCGGATATTACGGCTTTTGCAAGTCTTGCCTGCAAGGGTCAGGCAAGTGATATTGACAAGGCTCTGGCCCTTTATTATGCCGTCCGGGATCAAGTCCGCTACAACCCCTACAGCATTGATCCGGAAAAATCAGCCATGAAGGCCAGTCAGATCTTAAAGAAAGGGGAGGGGTATTGTGTGGCCAAGGCGGTACTCCTCATTGCCTGTGTCAGGAGTCAGGGAATTCCTGCCCGACTTGGGTTTGCTGATGTGAAAAATCATCTGAACACAAAAAAACTTCGGGAAATGATGGGGACCGATATTTTTGTCTGGCATGGGTATTCAGAAATATATCTTGGGGAAAGATGGGTGAAGGCCACGCCGGCCTTTAACCTGAGCCTGTGCCAAAATTTTAATGTGCGCCCCCTGGACTTTGATGGCATAAACGATTCCATTTTCCACCCCTTGGATACAAAGGGCAATCGGCACATGGAATATGTGGCGGATCATGGCAGCTTTAATGATTTGCCCTGGGATCGGATTGTGGCGGCCTGTATTAAGGCATATCCCCGGTATTTTGAACGCCTTGACCGGAACCAGGATTTTTCAAAAGAAGCCTTGGCTGAAAACCCATAAAAAAGCCCTGCCCGGATTCAGGGAATGGTCCAGGGGCTTTTCTATGGAAGTTTTAAAATTTATTTTGCCTGGATAGTGGCAGAGACTCGTTGGGTCAACTGCAATACCCGTTTGGCAGAGTCCAGATCCAGGGCGCCGGTGCCGCAACTGGGGGTAATAAAGGTCTGTTCGATAATGGTTTTCCGGTCAAACCCCAGGGCCGTTAACTGGGCCACCTGGGCCTCAAACTTTTCCACCAGTCCCTGGGTTGTTTGCTGGGCAATCAATTCTGCATTGCCGGTGGGGACGATACCGAAGGCTAATATGCTCCCTCGGTTCAAATAGTGCTGTATCATTTCAGGATAGAGAATGAACTTGTCAAAAAAGGAAAAGGCATCAAAGCTGATGATGTCGATGTTGGAACCTAGGAGCATATCCCATTCGGTATTGGCACAGACATGGACGCCTGCCAGGCCTTTTTGCCCATGGATTTCCAGGACAATTTCTTCAATGCAGGCAATGACATCTTCCTTGGAAATGGTAATATAGGCAGAGGTCCCAAATCCGGCCAGGGCCGGCTCGTCCAGGAAAATTATGGGCACCGCCCCGCGTTTTGCCATGGCAGTTGCCTGCCACCTGGCATTGAGGGCCAGCTTTTTGACGGCTGCATCCCTTAACTGATCATTGTAAAAAATAGCCCTGTCATCCTGGTCCTTGACCCCGGTGCCAAAGGTAATGGGGCCTGTGACCTGTCCCTTGAGGGCAATAAAAGGGGATTTATTTTTATCCACCTGGTTTAAAAATTCAGAAAATCCTTTGCCGGTTTCTGATGAAAAGGCAAATCGGGAGCCTGAAAGGTCCGATTCCGGTTGGACCAGGGCAAGATAGTCTTCAAAAAAAGCCAGGAATTGGTCATGAAATTCCTGGCTTTGGGTGTCTATAAAATGTTTGCCGTCCTGGACGGTGACCCCGGGTAGGCCGGGAATAAACTGGTTGATCATTCCTTCTTCCAAAAATTGAGGGAGTTGAACCCATAACGGAATTTGCGGGGTATGGTCCATCACCAGCCGTGCTGCTGCCGGGTGATCATCCATGGGAAGACTGCCAACCAGGAGGGGGAGTCCGTTTGCTTTAAATGATGTCATGAAAGATGCCTTGTATCCTTAAAAATAGTGTTCCATTTTTTTATAAATAGTTTCACAGATATATCATTTTTAGTACCGAAAGAGAATGGGTCCTACCTCTTTTTATGGGCTACCGATTATTTTAAGGGTCACAGCAGTTTTCGAACCGCGAGAACCGGACAGCTGGATCGGCCAATGACCCGGTCTGTGGTAGAACCCACTAAAAATTGTTCCAGAAGGCCGTGGCCATGGATTCCCAGAACTATCATATCCACCTCCTTTATTTTTGCATAGTGGATTAACTCAGAATAGGCCTTGCCTTCCAGCAGGTTGATGATAGGTGTGCACCAATCCCGGCTTTCCTCGGGGACCATATGGGAAAGCTGGCGTTCTATGCGGCTCAACAGGCGGCTTCGCCTTTCCCATTCGTCATCCGTGGTTTTTTGCTGCAAGGTTAAAAATTCAGATCGGGTCCACCCCAGGTAATCCCCTTCCTGGATTTTCATATAATCGGTGGTGGCAAGTTCAATATGTTTTTCCGGCTTGATCACATGGACCAGGTGCAGTTCAGCCTGGAATTCCTGGGCCAGGCTCAGCCCATATTCAAAGGCCAGATCCGATTCCGGTGAAAAATCGCATCCCACCAGGATTCGCTTCAGGGGAACCCTGAAAACATTTGGGAAGGCGGGATGATCCTCTTTTGCATGGAGCACCAAAAGCGGGCAGGTAAGGGTCTTGACCAGGCGATCTGTGACAGAACCGATTAAAAACCGTTTGATCCCGGAACCACCGTGGGTGGCTGCAATTACAAGGTCAATATTTTTTTCCTGGACGATTCGGGTAATTTCATCGGCCGCATGGCCCTGGGAAACGATTATTTGGGCCTCCATCCTCTGTTCTCTGACCAGGTTTTCAAGAAGGACCTTTGTATCGTCCAGCCGTTCCTGGGCAATCTTTTCCGATACAATATAGGCCTGGCCATGGCTGGACAGCATCACCATGTCATGCAGGACATGACATACATACAGCCTTGCGTGGAATTCTGCGGCCAGAGCCCTGCCGTAGGACAAAATAAGATGGGAGAAATCTGAAAAATCAACAGCACACATAATTTTTTTGGGTTGGATTCTCATAATTCTTCTCCTTTAAAAATGGTTTGCACGGCAACCTCACTTTTACAAAAAAGAGCTATTCGAGAAAATGGATGAGGAATTTCTGCATGTAGATGAAATCCCTAAGTGATTCTGGTTACCAGGACTGCCAGATGTGCTGAGAACAGAAACGAAAAGTGAGGGATAATGTGATCTCAACTTAAGTTAAAGTTTAATCTTCTTTTCCAGGGTCCGTCAAGGAAAATTATCCCAGGGCCAGCAATATCAATCCCATAAACATGATGATGACCCCTGCAACTTATTCAAGTTGAGGAGGGTGAAAAGGCAAAAAAGCTTGCCCGAATTATACCGATTGTAACATGCAAATCAGCCATTGGAGGCAAAGTGATCGCCGAATTAAAAGCCACCTGACCATGGAGTTTACCATATTAAATACAATGGTCTTGAGAGTTTTCGAGATCATTTTTTTATGGTCATCTTTCTTGTCCCCCCCACTATCCCCCACAAAGTTGAAGGTTTTCAAACTCCATTGAACATCTGATACCCTAAGAGCAATAT
>CAYWNB010000060.1:0-16186 GCA_964459195.1 uncultured Desulfobacula sp. | reverse complement strand
TATCAATATAGGATTCCACCCCGGCTTGTCCCCCCCCCACAGCCGCCACGGAAAAGGGCCTGCCAATCATGACGGCGTCGGCGCCCAGGGCAAGCAATTTCAAGACATCCCCCCCGGACCTCACCCCGCCGTCTGCCAGGAGGGTCACCTGGTCCTTGACAGCATCACAGATAGCCGGAAGCACACTGGCTGACCCGGGAAGATAGTCCAAAACCCGACCGCCGTGATTGGAAACCACAATGGCATCTGCCCCTGCTTCCACTGCAGCTCTGGCATCCTGAACCGTCATCACCCCTTTGAGTATGAATTTCATAGACGCTTGTTGAATAATTTTGCCAAGTTTTTCAATCCCCCGGGGAAAGACAGGTCGCCCCATTTTTTTAAGGGTAATCAACCCGGCTGCATCAATATCAATGCCCATGGTGTCCGCCCCTGCATCCCTGACCTTTTGAATTTTTTCAAACAATTCCCGGTCTTCCCAGGGCTTGATAAAGGGAATCCCATGGCCCTTGGCATCTTTGATTTCCTTTAACCCTGTTTCATGGATAAAATCTGGGACCCCATCCCCGGTGCATCCGATGATCCCTTTTTCCTTGCATCCCCTCACAATGGCCCGGATATACGCCTCCTCAGACACCTGCCCCCCCATATTAAAAGAGACCCCGCCAATGGGGGCTGCCATTAGGGGCAAGGCCATCTGCCTGCCCAACAGGGAAATTGACAGATCCGGTTCTGTCACATTATGGATCAGCCGCATGTTAAAACGAATCTTGCCCAGGGCGGTTACATTCTCCTTAAAAGAAGCAGCCGTTCCCAGTCCCCCCATGCCCGGGACTTGTCCGGCACAGGCAATTCCATTGCACTCGGGACAGACCCGGCAATACCCTTTCATTAACTTTCTGGCAGTATCATATGTTTCTTTCATGGTGTGTCTCCTTTTCTTATCGGAATCGGCATAAATAATTTTCTGCCGTCTGATACGTCCCGGGTTCTTCCTCCCCGGTATTATACGGACCCGGTATTATACGGATCGGGCGATCTCTTCGGCTTCAGAAATACAATACATCAAATGCCGTGGGGATTTGGCATCCCCAATGAAATGAAATTGGGCATGATTGTTTTTTTCCAGCTTCTTGGCATCCCGGATGGACTGCTGCTTTTCAGAAATCACCACCGTATCAAATCCTGTAAGGGTGAGGGTCTCCCCATTGGATTTAAACACGGCCCCATCATCGGTAAAGGCCTGGATTGCCACATTTTTATACAAAGCAACCTTCCCTTTTTTCAGGCGCTCCCTTAAATAGTAGCGATCATTGCTGGACATCTCTTCTGCAAAACTCTTTTTCCGGTTCAATACCACCACCTTTTTTCCTTGGTCTGCCAAAAAATCAGCCGTAATCAACCCGGTCATCCCTCCCCCCAAAACGATTACGTTGTCCCCAGGCTTTTCCTTGCCCTTGAGCAGATCCACATTGGTGATCAACCCCATGTTCGTCTGGAACAACCCTTTGATCACGGGCATGTCCGGCAGGGAGCCTGTGGCAAGGATCACCTTGTCCGGCTTGATCTCATTCAAAAGGTCCATGGACAGGGGAGTATCGTATCGGGTTTCAACCCCCAGACGGGCCACCTCTTCTTTAAAAAAATGGAGGATATCCCCAAGTTCCCCCCGGCCGGGAGCTGTGGCGGCCAGTGCCAAAAGACCGCCACAATCAGATTCTTGTTCACAGATCATGGTATCATGCCCCTTGAGCGCAAACATTCTGGCAGCTGCCATACCGGCAGGACCTGCTCCCACCACCACCACCTTTAAATGGGTTTGAGAAGCGGCCTCTTCCTTGATTTTATATTCCCGGCCCACATCGGGATTCACCACACAGGACCCGGGTTCCTTTGCCAGGACGGCATGGATGCAGCCAAGGCAGCACCCCACGCATGGCCGAATCTGGGAAAATTGACCTTCCCGGGCCTTCCGGGGATACTGGGGATCCGCCAGAAAAGACCGGCCCATGGAGACCATGTCGGCTTTTCCCTCTTTTAGTATCTGGTTGGCATGTTTTGGATCCTTGATCCTGCCCACAGTGATCACCGGGATATCCACCACCTTTTCCACGGCTTCGGCCAGATGGACAAAACACCCCTGGGGAGTGTACATGGAGGGGATGGTCAGCTCCGTGGATCCATAGACCCCGCCGGAGATATGAAGGTAGGCCGCTCCGGCCTTTTCCAGCAGGGGCGCAAGGCGCACCGTGTCCTTAAGCTCCCAGCCGTTTTCAATATAGTCGTTCCCGTTGATCCGAATGCCCAGGGGAAACTCTCGTCCGGCTTGTTCTTGGATGGCCTCAATGATTTCAAATAAAAACCGGGTCCTATTTTCAAAGGACCCGCCGTATTCGTCTGTTCTGATATTGGAATTGGGTGCCATGAACTGGTTGATCAAATACCCGTGGGCCCCATGAATTTCAGTAAAGTCAAACCCGGCTTCCCTGCACCGCCGGGCGGAATCGCCAAAACACGCGACCAATTCCTTTATCTCTTCCACCGTCAGGGCCCGGACCTCACCTTTAACAACTGCCGGGGCCGGAATGGCTGAGGGGGCAACCTTTTGGGGGAGATAAGACTGGCGCCCCCCGTGCATGAGCTGGACCCCAAATTTGGTATCATAGCGTTTGACCCTGTCCACCATTATCTTTAACGAAGGAATACACGAATCATCGTACATCTGGGGAAGATCCGGCAGTTCCTGGCCGCCCGGGTGAACACTGCCCCCCCCCACCAGCATCATGCCCACTTCCCCCCGGGCCCGCTCCACAAAATACTCGATGAGTTGATCCGTGACATGACACTTCTCATCCACCCCGAAGTTAATGCTCATGGCAGACATCATCAGCCGGTTCTTTACGGTCATATTTCCTATTTGGATCGGGTCAAAAAGGTGTGACAGCATCTTAGACTCCTATTTTAACGAACATTTTAGATTCAGATTTCTTTGTTGGCAATCTTCTCCAGCAAGGATTCCACCAGAACAGCAAACTCGGGTATGGCCTTTTTCCCCTTGATAAGGGTTTTACCGCTGACAGACTTGAAAAACCTATTGCAGATGTTGCGCTGGCCCGGGGAAAGCCCTGCCGAGATGCCCTTTTTGGAATTGCCAGCCTTTGGGTCCGACCCGGCGGATACCAGGTCCCTGCGGCCATGGGCCCGATGCATCATATGGGCATAATAGATCAGGGCCCGGTCCATGAGAATATAGAGAAATTGGAGGTTTTCATTGGGCCCCACCTGCAGGCGGTCCCCTCCGAGCTGAAGGGTCTGATTGGTTTTCTGGGCTATTTTTTTACCGCTCCAAAGGGCAGACCCGGCCCCCAGAATGCCCCCCAGGGCGGTGAACACCCCGAATGTCAGGCCGCCTGCAGCCGTATCCATGACAATCCCCATGGTACCGCCCAGAACGGCCCCGGCCCCGGCCAGTTGTTTTTGGGTCAATCCCAGCAGCTCCCAGGTCTGTTTTGCGAACAAATCATGTTGGAGCAGGGAATAGTCGGGCAGGGGATAATCATATAGGGTGTGCTTAAACAGGGACTTAATCTGTGCAAACATCTCTCGTTCAATCCCCCGGATCCCTCGCTGAAAAGAGAGATTGAGTCGTTCCCGGATCCGGATCGGATCCGCCGTAGTGTAAAGACGTTCAGACACAGAGAAACCAAGGCTTTTTTCCAGGCCAAGGGTGATATAGGCACAGGCAAGGCGATTGCGTTTTTTCCATTCCCCCTTAAAGGCCAAAATCACCTTTGAAAGGGAGTCTTCCCATTCCTGGTCAATGGATTTCAGGCTTTCCAGCATGCGGATGCGCTCTTTAAAATCAGCCGTATTGGAATTGAACACCCGGATAGAATTGAAATATTTGCGAAATTCGAGTTTCCACTCCCGGGTATAATCCCTGTCCATTTGTTTGGAATTAATGATGGCCATACGGGGCCTTCCCGTGAGCCTCAAAATTTCCATTTCCGCAATATCATCCCCCCTGACCGGCCTTGATCCGTTCACCACATAAATAATACCCGCCCCCTTGGCAATCGGTGCCATGAGCTCACACTCATCGGCAAAAAAAGGATCATCATGAAAGGTCTCAATAAAGTGTTCCAGGATCTTTTCCGAATCACCCGTATAGGCCATGAACCAGGCCAGGGTCTGTCGGGGCGCCTGGAATCCGGGGGTATCCACGAACCGGATAATTTTTTCCTTGTCAATTTCAACGGTATAGGTCCGGGAAACTGTTGTCTCCCCCGGAACCGGGCTGACCCGGATCTGATCGTCCTCGGTAAGGGTGGAAACCACGGAAGACTTGCCCTCATTGGGATGGCCCAGAACCGCAAATTCCGGGATATTAAGTGGCGGCGTTTTCATTTATACACCCTTTCCAGCAAGATATCTGGATTACCCAATTGACGGATGGCCCGTTTCCAGACCTTAAAATTTATGTCCTCCCCCTCCACAACCCAGGGTTCCTGTCCGGGGGTCTGGGTTAAAAGGATCCACAAGGGCCTGTCCGTGAAAATTTCGGCTTTAAGCTGGACAAAGTAGTGAAGAAGTCCCCGGATAGGGGGCTGCCAAACTTCCTGAAGCAGAATCACCTGATCTGAAGATGCCGCTGCCAGGGCAACCAGCAGATCTTTATCTTCTAAGTAATCAAAAGAAACCGGAATCGTTGAGCGGACATCCAAGAACAAATTCCGGCGGATAACCCCTGGAACAGCCCCTAAATTATCCCCTTCATAGACTGCCCTCGGTACCAGAACCACCGCATGGGAACCCTTCAATTGAGTCTGTTCTGCCAAAACCGTTTCAGGGACAAACCCTTCAGGCTCAAGGGGATCAACGACAGATGGATCAGGCAGAGGATTTTGCCGGCCTGCCCAGCCTGTCAACGGCTCATCAAACCGGATGTCCATGATAGGCGACTTCATTCGGACCAGCAGTTTTTTAAACCGGGGTCGTTCAAAATCAAATTCACCCACGGCTCGTTTCTGGGCCAGAAAACTTACCATAATCAGCATAAGCCTTGGCAGAACCGCATAGAAAAATATGCCCAGGCAAAGAAATGGCCACCAGGAAACCAGATCTTTTGTGGCAAGGGTAGCAATCCCCTCCTTTAACAGAATCCTTGACCCCTCTATTTGTTCAAGACTTGGGTGGGCAAGGGTTTTGGGCACAAACCAGGACCAGGGAAGAGAGATCACGGACAATGCCCCATGGATACGGTCACTGGCCGTCATAAGGGTAGACTGCCAGCCAAAGGCCATGTCACTGACCGCCACCCGGAACAGGGTTCCCCCCAGAGCGCCTGCGGAAAAGGCAGCAGCGAAGAAAGAAGAGAGCACAAAAAAGGGCCAGAAAAAAACAAGGCGGTATTCCCTGTTTCTCATCCGGATCAGGGAGGCGATATATTCAATGGTCTCCATTCCCTTCTCCCCCAAGGAGCTGCTTATTTTTTTTAAAATTCCTGGAACCCCCTTGAAGAAAAGCCCAGACAACAGGGTATGAACAATGGAAGGGTGGGATCCCCGATTTCCCGTCCTTCCCGTAAAAAACCGACCCACCAGCGCAAACAGGGTCAGAAAAAACAGCAGAACATGGAAAAAAATGAAAACCGCAAAGAAAATCGTCACATTTATGGGCCGGGTCCCGTGGTAGGCCAGAAAGGAATAGGCCATGGAGATGCCGGATAAAAAACCTAGGATCACCAGCACATAAACAATCCAGCGATAGAGGGAGGAAAACACCTTGCCCGGCAGCAGAGCCCTTGGCCCTTCACCGGCCTCGTGGAAAAACACCAGCCGCCGGTATTCCAGCCATGAGAAAAGCAGGGCGGTGTCCGTCACACCCCCGGGATCCAGACCGGTTTTATCCTGGCCTGCCTGATCCAGCTGGGTGAAAATCTCCCGGTCCCTTGCAAGGGTCTCTTCTTTCTCTTCCGCGGAATCCCTTTGGTCGTCCAGGCTTAAAAGGTAATCCAGGTCAATAATATCCTTCAGATGAATACTCATATTTTTTTTTAACAGATCACAGCATTTTTAACAATTGCCTTTGAGAATTCATCCAAAAGTCGAGAACTCAAGTTCCATCTGTGCCAATAAAGATCCACCCCTATATGGGACCCCGGCGCCAGGTCCATGAGACGGCCAGTTTTAATATGGGCAAGTCCCTGGAGATCCGGAACTATGCCATAAGCAATCCCATCCAGAATAAGGGCGACAAATTTTTCCGAAGAAGGAACATAATGGATGGGAATCTTTTGGATACCCTTTTCAGGAACGAAGCGTTGAAAATATGTTTTTAAAAACCGGGCATGGAGATCGTCCCTGCGATTGTATATGACGGCGGGCGCTGTTTCCAGGCAATCCTTCCCAATCCCCCGGGAAAAATGTGCTTTTGCAAATTCAGGCGTGGCAACCATTCGATACTTCATGGTACCAATGGGGGTGACCGAACACCCCTGAACCGGTGTTTTCTCCGAGCTGATACAACCGGCCACCTCCCCGTTTCTGAGCAGTTTATGGGTTTGCTCCTGGTCATCCACCTTTAGATCCAGCAATACCCGGTTTTCTCCCAGGAAACAAGTGATTGCCGGAAAAAACCAGGTAGCAAGACTGTCTGCGTTAATCCCCAGGGCAAACGCCTGAAACTCCTCCCGGGCCAGAGGGTTTAAGCTTTGTTCAAGATCTGCCTCCAGGCTTTGGACCTGAATATAATGTTTGAGCAAATTTTTCCCTTCAGGGGTGGGCGCCGGCGGAACCGTCCGGATCACCAAAAGTGTTCCCAGCTGATCTTCCAAAAGCTTTATCCTCTGGGAAACGGCGGACTGGGTTATATTCAACCGTTGGGCTGCCTTATCAAACCCGCCTTCCTGGATGACGATGGCCAGGGCCTGCAATAATTTATAATCCAACATGAGGTTTATTACCATAAAACCTGCCACCCTTGCATTAAAAAAACAGACTCCCCCTGAGAAAGGAGCGCGCCATCTCCATTTCAAATGAAAAATCAATTTCATTGCCGTCAAGGGTATTGACAATGCCCTGGGCAGAAAATAGTGTCTGTTCAGATTCTGAATAGGCATAGGTACTATATTCCGAATATTCATAGGCAGATAACCGGGGGGCCGATGCAACGGCACCTGTTAAAAAATGATTACTGTTTAGTTGACTGATTCGGCTAAGGTGAAAACAACCGCCGGAGGATTGCCGGATCACATTTAATTTGCTGAAGCTGTCCATGATGGCACCCAGCATCTGTTTCATTTTTTCCATTTCAGCCACAAACTGATCTGTCAACGCAATGGCCGGCTGGCCCTCAAACAAAACCGACCGGTGCCACTGGCTATCTCACCCGTCAACATTGTCCACCTCCTGTTCTGTACTGGTTTGGTCTGCAATTTGCCGGGTTTTTGCCGGACACCCGTTATTTTCTGCCATTTACTATCAGGTCGTTAAATTTTTTGGGTGGATTCCCCCCCCCCATATTTAACAACCATCTTTTCCAAAACCCCATGAGGCTGGGCGCCCACCAACCGATCCAGCCCCATGATAAAGGTGGGGACGGCCGTGATTGCCTTTGTCCGGGCCAATTCCCAGTCTGCATCCACGGCATCCTTAAATGTCCGCTGATCCATAACCGCTTCCCCTTCCTCCGGGTCAAGTCCCACAGACCGGATCAACGCCAGCAACACCTCTTTTTTTGCAAGGTTATCCCCCGCCACAAAATAGGCGCTAAAGGCAGCCATGTGGAAGGCATGTCCCTTTCCCTTCTCCTCTGCCCATAACCCGACCTCCTGGGCAAGACGACTGTTATAGGTCATCTTTCGATCCCCCATGGGCAGATCAAATTTTGCAGCCGTGGCCTGGAGCTGGGCCACAATCTTGTTCACATCGGAAAAAATTCCTTTTTTGGCAAACAATGCTTCCAGGGAAAGGCCCTGGTCCGGGGTGTCCGGATGAAGGGGAAATGCCCGCCATTTTATCTGAATTCCATACTCTTTTTCTAATTTTTCAATACTCCCGGTAATGAAGTAACACCAGGGTCAGACATAATCTGAAAATATTTCAAGCACCAAATCTTTGGTCATTTTTCTCTCCTTAAGGTTGCAGTGTTCCCGATAATATAAACACCCTTATGAAAAGATACAAGCGATTGAATTTAATGCGGATGGGTGGCCTTTGATGCGGGGTTTTATAGAGTCAATGATTTCCATTCCCTGTTGACGAAGGGGTTTCATCTGCGATTCTATTAGTTTCAACCTATATCCATGGTTGATTTTTTTCTTTGGCATCATCAATGGAAAGAAACCAATTCATAGTGAGACACTCATCTTGGAAACGGCCTTGTGTTGATCTGGTCCTATCAGGATTGATTGTTGTTAAAGCTGGTGGAGTCAAGGGTGAGAAGACTTTCAATGGTGATGTCGTCCAGCCGGTCGAACATGGCACGGGAGGCTTCCACCCATACCCACCTTGACAGACAGTCCCCGGCTTTGTTACAGACCCCGCAGGTTTTTTTGGGCTGTTCGGCACAGTCTGTGATGGCCGTGGATTCTTCAAGGATTCGGACAATATTGCCGATGGTGATCTCATTGGTGGCCTTGGCCAGCATATGGCCGCCAAAGGGTCCCCTCAGGCTTTTGATGATGCCGGCATCCCGAAGTTTTCGGCTCAGTTGCTCCAGGTATTTTACTGATATATTCTGTCGTTTGGATACATCACTCAAAGGGACCGGTTTTTGTGTGCCGTACATGGCAACATCCAGGATAAGTCGGGTTCCATATCTGCTTTTGGTGGTCAGTCTCATGGACATTTTTTCTCCGTTTGTTGAATGGGAATTTAATCTTCCATGTTCCAGGCTGAAAAGTTATATGCCAGGCTAAGGGGGATGTCAACGATGATCCATTGACCATTACCCCTTGTCTTTTGCGGGGGGTTCCATAATTCTGGCATTTTCAGGTTTTTGAAAAGGAATGGAGATGGTGAATTGGCTGCCGTCACCGGGCCGGGAGTCAACATGAACGGTTCCGCCGTGGTATTTGATCACCCGGTGGGCAATAAACAGCCCCAGGCCTGTTCCCTGGGAACCCTTTGAGGTAAAAAAAAGGGAGAACATCTTATTTCTGGTTTCTGCATCCATGCCGATACCGTTGTCTTGGATCGTAAAGCAGATATCCGTTCTGGATTTTTTTTCAACGGTAAAAGATACCTGGTGATTTTTTTTGTTCCGGTCAAAAAGACAGGCATCCACAGCGTTTTCCAAAAAGTTTATCAGGGTTGCTTCCATCCACTGGGGGTCCACCTCAATGGTCCCAAGATCAGGGGCAATGGAGACTAAAAATTTTATCCCGTGTTTTTGGGCTAGGGGGGTAAGGGTGGCGACCACGTTGTCGGTCATCTCAGCGACCTCTATTGTCTCATATTGTAACTCCCTGGACTTGGCATAATATAAAATTTCAAGGACCATTTTCTTGATTTTATCGGCCATGTTTTTGATCTGTCCAAAGGCCAGGTTCATCCGCTTGTCATCTTTTTGATCCAGACCGGCCTCAAGCTGGTAAATACCGCCGTCCAATGCGGTGAGCATGCCTTTTACCCCGTGGGACATGGAGCCGAGCATGAGGCCCAGGGAAACCAGATGATCCTGTAGTTGCCGGATCTGGGTAATATTGGTTGACATTTCCATGACCTGGGCAATTTCCCCGTCTCCGTTTCGTATGGGGGCGGTCTGGGTCAGTACATTGTATTGTTTGCCGTCTTTGGAGGTGACGATTTCCTCTGTGGTATGGGATTTTCCGTCACTGAAGGTGGCCGCCACCGGGCATTCCCGGCAGGGGGAAGATCTGTGCTTGTATACCTCGTAACAGAACCCGCCCACAAGGCCGCCGAAATCCCGCTTGAACCGCCGGTTGGCAGCTGTGATTCTCAGGTTCCGGTCCTGGACTGAAATATAACAGGGAACTTCTTCAAACAGTTGGTTGAAAAGGTTCCGGGCATAGTGAAGATCCTCCAGGCGGCCAGTGTAAAGATCCATCCGGGTGAGCAGACCGGTCTGGGCACCGGCCCTGGCCAGGGCCAGGTCAAGGGCTTTTGAGTTTACCGGCAGTTCCAGGTAATCCAGTGCATTGAGGCCGAACAGGTCCATGGCCTCATCCAGGTCCGACTTCGGGGCTGTGATGATGATCTGGACCAGGGGGTTTGTCTTTTTAAAGGCCAGGAGGTATTGGCCAGTTTCAGGGGTGGCAAAGGGATAGGCAATAATGATGTCCAGGGCGTGGGTGTCCAGGAACAGCAGCGTCTGTTCATTTGAGGTGGAAATAACCGCATCGTATAGTTTGCGGCGGATATACAGTGTCAAGGCCTCGGCATGAGCCTTGTCCCTGTCAATGAGTAAGACCTGTTTTGCCATCTGTTTCCTCTGTCCTGTTTCTTCTATCTTGGTTAATTCAAGATTTCTTCTACTATTTTAAGCAGCTCTTCCCGGTCAAAGGGCTTTGATAAAGACGCCACGGCCTTGACCACGGCATATTGGTGGCCGGAAAGACCGGAGATCACAATCACGGGGATATTTTTTAAATCCGGTTCCTGGGACAGTTGACGATAAAACCGGGGGCCCCACTCCCCCGGCATTTCTATATCCAGGGTAATCAGGTCCGGGTGCTGGGCTTTTGCCAGTTTTATCCCTTCTTTTACATTGCCGGCCACACTGACCTGGTACCCTTTGTCCTGAAACAGGGAGGCCAGATAATCACTGACATTTAAATCATCATCAATCACCAGAATTTTCTTTTTCATAACATCCTCTTAGCATTGATTGTTATTTGTTGACACTAAGCACCGGGCAGCCAGCTCTGACAATGACCTGTTCCACATTCCCCCCCAGCCGGTCCTGCTCATCTGGTATCCGCCTGGAGTGGTGGGCCATGACAATGAGATCCGCATGTTTATCCCTGGCATACTTGACAATTTCAATAAAGGGAATTCCTTCCCATACGTCCATGGAGTAGCTTTTCAGCTCTTTTAGCCGGGGCTCGTAACGGGCCCGGATTTTTCTTAAGGCCTCCCGGATCTTTTGTTCAATTTCATCCTGGTCGATCAATTTGCCAGATTGCAGTCCTGTGATATCCAGGGCATGAAAGACATGAAGTTCGCAATCCATGGCCTTGGCCAGTTTGACGGCAAAATCAAAGGCCTTGTCCGAGGTCTTTGAAAAGTCGGTGCCAAATAGAATATTGGACATGCCTCCCCAGAAAGAGGCGGCAGGACGGTTCACCGCCATTACCGGGCAGGGAGCGGACTTGGCCACTTTCTGGAGGGTGGAACCGGCTGACACCTTTTTGTACGCGCTGTCTTCCTCATCCCCGGTACTTCCGCCAAGAATGATAAGATCGGGCTGGGCAACCTTGGCCTGCCTTAAAATTTCCCGGGCCGGGAATCCCACGGCCACATCAATGGTGTGGTCCAGTCCCTTGTCCAGGTATTTGGCGTAATAGGCTTTAATCTCCTCGGTGACCCCGAAAAGATATTCCTCGTCCACGCCCACCTTCTCCTTTGTCTTCACATCCACCACCACCTGGCTGAATCCCCGTGACGGCACCCCCAGAACATGGAAGATATTCAGCCGGGCGTTGTACTCTTTGGACATGTTAAAGGCAACCCGTGCAGCATGATCACTTGCCGGGGTGGCGGAGGTTGCAAATAAAATTTTCTTAAACATAGGCCCCTCTCATTGGTTATTTTAAATATTCGGGCTATTCTTTTGGTTTTAAATGGTCGGGAATCACCACCATTTTAATGAGCAGCGGCTTTAAGAACGACCATCGGATACCGATTTCATACTCTTCTTCAAGGTCCCGGATGGCATCCCAGCAGTTGTGACAGGGGGCAACGACCAGTTTGGCCCCTGTTTCAAGGATCTGGTCTCGTTTTTTGATCAGGGCAATGTTCCGCTCTTTTCTGAATTTCCCGATTCCGTTGAATCCTCCGCCGCCACCGCAGCAATAATTGTGTTCCTTATTGGGGGCCATTTCGATGAAAAACCCCGGTTCCACGATGTGGGCCATGATATCCCGGGTGGCTTTTTTCAGTCCGTGATTCCGGATATAGTTGCACGAATCCTGGAGGGTGACCGGTTCCTTGATCCGTTTGGAAGGATCGATTTTCAGTTTTCCCGTATTCAGGGCTTCGGCCAGCCACTCCACGTAATGGATGGATGGGGCCGGCGGCTGTCCGTCTTTTCTTCCGGCCCAATAGGGTCCTTCAATGACCGTTGCCCTGTGGGCATGACCGCATTCCGTGCCCACCATCCGCTTGGGGGTGAGCCGTTCCATGGCGGCATACACACTTTCCACCTGCATTTTGCAGGCGGCCCAGTCACCGGCAAACATGGCCAGGCTGGTCTGTTCCCATCCCTTGGAGGGCACGGTCCAGTTTTCCCCGGCCAGATGGAAAAGGATGGCGGCTTCGGCCAGATCTTCGGGGTAATGTTTGACCTCCCGGGCGTTCACCGTGTACATGATGTCCGCCCCTTCCTTGTCAACCGGGACCGTGAGACCGGGATAGTCCTCCTCGTACTCTTCCACCATCCATTCAAAGGTGTCCACAAACTCTTCATCGGTCACATCCATCTGGGCTCGATAGGCCCGGTGCATGCCAGCCCCGATCTTAAGTTCCCAGGGCACGAATCCCTGGCCGTAGAGCAGCCCCCTTAAATAACCGAACATAATCCCTGTATCGATGCCGTGGGGACAGTACATTCCGCAGCGGTTGCAGCAGGTACACTCGGCCCAGGCCACTCGCATTGCATGGCGCATGAAGGCGTTGTCCACCTGTCCTTTTCGTTTGATGATTTCTCCCAGGGTGGACTGGATCTTATAGGCTGGCACCTGTTTGGGATTTCGGCCGTTGACCTCGTAAAGGAAGCAGGAATCGGCACACATGCCACAGTGGGCACAGATTTCCAGCCAGGTGCGGGTCCTGGATTTGCAGGTGTTCTGTATGGTTTTCCACAAAAGATCGGTGTCCACATCCAGCACTTCCATCTCTTGGTAATAGAGGTTGCCGCTGGTGTCGGACAACAGTTTGTTCACCTCTTCCGGGGTGTTCACGGTTTGTTTGTTGCAGTAAATTCCTTCTGGCATGGGTTTTCTTCTCCTCCATGGCACCTGGATCCCCTTCGGGGTTACCAGGCCATTTTTGTTCCGTTCATTCCGCCGCGTTTAATGCCGTAATCCATTCCTAACTGGGCCCTTGATGCAAAGAACAAAAATACGTGGGAAAGTTTGGTAAAGGGAATGGCAATGAGCAGAATTTGTCCGCATAAGATGTGCATGTTCAGCCAAAATCCGTAATCTCCCACCTGGTACCGGGCCATGAGCCCGGTTGCAAATGGGGACATGGAAAGCGCCAGGATCAAGATATCGTTCCAGGTAGTTAAAATTCTGACCTCGGGAAGGACCAGCCGTCTCACCAGGAGAAACGATCCTGCTGCCAGGGCCGTCCAGGAGAGGATGTCCCCCAGGGCTGCGCCCAGCGTGAAAAATCGGAATCCTAGTTTTTCTTCCATGAAAAAACCATGGCCCATGAGAAACAGCGGAACAAGGATTGCGCCTAAATGAAATCCGAAAAAGGCTATTGTAATAAAGGGCTGGGTCTGCCACCCCCTGGTGCCGAAGGGGATCAGCCATTTGTAAATGGACCGGACCGCACCTTTCAGCCCGGCTATGGGATGGGCCCGGTAGGCCACCCGGTCCAGCTGCCAGCTCAGTCCTCGAAAGTAAAGGACAAACCGGACCAGCATACCTGTGAGGCAAATGCCCAGGGCGATCCAGAAGAACGTGCCGGTTAAGAAATCATGCATTTTATTTTCCTTTCATCTTAGGGGTCTAATCATCGTCCCTGTCTGTTAAAAATCTCCAATACAGGGGCATGAAGATCAAAATTGCGCCCATGATCAAGTAAGTGTTTCCCTTGGTGAAGGTGTAAAAATCCTGTAGGGTAAAAATATCCAAAATATCCTCCTGTGGATTCCTTGGGTTAGTGGGACTTATAGTCCGGGTGTTCATGGAGTATGGGCATCCGGGTGCAGATAAACTTGTAGATGACAACCCCTAGCGTCACGATGAATATTGAAGTGCCTATTTCCATGAGACTTGGAAAGTAGCGCTGATCCGCAGGTAAATGGTAATTAAAGGCAATGATGGAAATATTGAACCGATTCAGGACAATACCCAGAATTGTCCACAGGGCAGCAATCCTTGCAAATGTCAGATTTTTTTCCCGATGGGCCACGGCAAAAAGCAGGGCCGGGAAGATGACAAAACCGACCAGTTCTACCAGATACCAGATTCCCCAGCCCGTGGTCAGGTAATGCCAATTGTTGTTTAGGGACATGCCAAGCAGTTTGATGCACACATATCCCATCATAACCAGAGATGCGGCCTTTGAAAAACCAAGGGCCACGCCCAGGCTTTCGTCCAGATGGGTCTGGTCCATTTTGTGGTGGAGGAAGCGGTGGGCCAGGCTGCCTTCAAAGATCACCATGGACATGCCAGCAAACATGGATGAAATAAAAAAGTAAACCGGCAGATACGAGGAGTACCAAAGGGGATGGAGCTTTGAGGGAACGATCATGAAAAGGGCACCCAAAGAACTCTGGTGAAGGGTGGACAAGATCACTCCGAAGATGGTCAAAACAAGGGTCAGGCGGATGATGATGTTTCGCGCCTTCTTGAATCCCAGCCACTCCAGTGCGGCGGGGCTGTATTCAATGAAGAGCACGCTCAGGTATAAAAAGACACACAGGCCCACTTCAAAGAGCAAAGAAGAGGTGCCCTGGGAATAAAAAACAGGGTATGGCAGGCGCCAGGGGCGGCCCACGTCATAGTGGAGGGCCAGGACCACCAGGGCATATCCTATAAATGCAGTGAGGATGGCCGGCCTGACAGCCGAATGATAGCGCTTGAGCCCGAAAATATAGCAGGTGGCCGAGGTCACATAGCCGCCAGCGGCCAGGGCGACCCCGCAGAGCAGGTCAAATCCGATCCAGATGCCCCAGGGCGTGTTGTTATCCAGGTTGGTCACGGTTTCAAGGCCCATGGTAAATCTGAGGATGGTCAGGATGAGTCCTATGCCCAGAATAATGCCGGTTATCACATTAAAGGGGGTGAACCAACTGGTTTCAGGCTCCTGCTTTTCCATGATTTTTTCTTTTATTTGATCCACGATCTGTTTCATCTTAAGTTTAATCCTCCTGTTGGCCTTTGTCCGGGGAAGGGGGCGTGCCTGTTCCAGTCGTATTCTTTTCAATGGGGTTGTCTGGAGTTTCCTCTGGGGCTTCCTCTTTTTTGGCCGCCTCTTCCAGGGCTTTTTTTACCTCAAAATTGATGGCAGCGGTTTTTTCCTGGGTCATTTTTTCCCTGAGTTTATCAAGGGTAGCGGCCTGCTCTTCCCTGGCTTCCTGCCGGGCGGCTTTGAGGGCGGCTTGTTTTTCCTCCTGGGCAATCTTGTCCTTGCGTTTTGATATGGCATAAACCCCGGTGAGCAGAACCGGCCACAACCCCACCACCACCGGGACCGCTGACAGGGGGCCCGAGGTCAGTTCCGGTGCAGATTTGGTCCCCAGGTCCTCCCTCATGCCGATGGTCCCAAAGGGGACCCCCGCCAGATAGAGCCAGGAGGTGCCTCCCATTTCATGTTCACCGTAGAGGTGGTCCACATACAGGTCTGGCCGGGCCATGATCCGCTGTCGGGCGATTTTGATGAGATCCGTTCGTTTTCCGAATATTAATGCTTCTCTGGGGCAAGCTTCCACGCATCCCGGGAGTTTTCCCTGGGCCAGCCTTGGGGCGCACATGGTGCATTTGGTAACCTTTGGGGTCAGGGGGTTGTCATACTCGTAGGCCGGCACTTCAAAGGGGCAGGCCACCATGCAATACCGGCATCCCACACACAGGGATTCGTCGTATACCACGGCTCCTTCCGGTGTCTTGGTAAAAGCCTTGACAAAGCAGGCAGATGCACAGGCCGGTTCCAGGCAGTGGTTACACTGCTTTTTGACAAAAACCGGGGCCGTTGCGTCTTTTCCCGGGGGGGCAAACCGGTTGACCACGGTATAAACTGCAGCATCGGTCCGTCGGTTTTTATCCAGC
>CAYWNB010000059.1:15142-16450 GCA_964459195.1 uncultured Desulfobacula sp. | reverse complement strand
ATCGGGTTTTACGGCCACGGTGTTATTCTGGATCCCTTGCGAGGTTTGCACGGCTGGTCAAAGGGAACCGTTTCATCGGCAATCACTTTTTACTTTTTTACTTATGGAATTTCTGGACTGATTATCGGACGCTGGATGGATCGTTACGGCCCCAAATGGTTCCTCGTTTTTGGTTCGGTTATTTTTGGTGTGGGGCTCTGGGCACTGAAATGGGTTGATACGGTCCCTCAACTTTTTGTCATGTATTTTATCATGTCTATCGGTTTCTGTTCCACCTCGCTGATACCGATCAATACCTTGATTACCAATTGGTTTGTCCGTAAACGCGGGCTGGCCATGAGCATTGCCAACACTGGTCTCAGTGTGGGCGGCATGCTGCTGGTTCCTTTGACCAGCTACCTGATCATTCACCGTGGGCTGGATTGTGCGCTTCTAATTCTGGGCTGTATCTATGTTCTGGTGATTATTCCCACGACTCTATTTTTTATCAAGCACCGACCATCGGACATACAGCAGTATCCGGATGGTGAAGACCGACAATACGCATTATCGGCCGAAAATCGGTGCGGGACAAACATCGGCCAGATGAATGTGTGGACCCGCAGACAGGCCATGAAAACTATGACGTTCTGGTCCATCGCCCTGGCGTTCATGCTCGCTCTTGGAGGGCAGATTGCATACCTGGTACACCAGGTTTCATTCCTCGGCCAATACCTGGGGGCACAGAAGGCCGCCACTGCGGTCAGCATAACCGCCGGTGCCAGCATAGCGGGTCGACTTGTCCTGGGAATGTTCGTGGATCGATGGGACAAACGATATGTGGCCATGTCCTGTATGTTTCTCCAGGGCCTGGCCGTCATCACTCTGGCCTTCAACAACCACGTTGTCTTGCTTTATCTTTGTACATTTGTATTCGGCCTGACCATGGGATCTCTTATCATGATGCAGTCTCTGCTCATAGGTGAGTGTTTTGGGATTCTGTCTTTTGCTACTGTTTCAGGCGCCATCGGGTTGTTTTCTATGTCAGGTGCAGCCTTTGGCCCGTTTATCGCTGGGGTGATATTCGACTCGACCCAGAGTTATCAATGGTCATTTATATTCTTTGCCACGACCAGTTTTTTTGCGATGGGGGTTATATACTTCGCTATACCGCCTGTTTCTACCAATTAATAAAGAAAAAGGATAAAGATAACAGCTATGAGAGCACGACATTCGAATATAAATGTTCAAGATGGTCAAAATCCAGAACCTTTGTTGCTGTAAGGCTATTAACAGAAGTTATAATCGAAGAAGATGCCCTATTCGAAT
>CAYWNB010000059.1:0-15042 GCA_964459195.1 uncultured Desulfobacula sp. | reverse complement strand
CTGGCAGTGGATAGTACGATTGTCAAAGAACTATTTTTACAAAGACCGGTGGAAGCAGCTAACCCCGCCAGTATCGCAATAAAAGACCTGCCGGGGTGTCATGGTATGATGCTATGGATACCTTGAATGAGTTCTTGCCTTTTCGTAATATTCCTCTATTCCCTTTTTTTGTATTATTTTATTTATTGCCACCCATCCTTTATAAAGCCCCGGATCAAAATTAGTTTTATCACAAGGAAACTCTTCACATAGATAACAAAAATCAATCTGTTTTTCTTGGTGGCACCCTCGCACACCGCAGTCCTTAAACAATTTATACTGCTCATTACGACACCCCTTGCAGTTTCCCGATGCAAAATAATTCAGCATTTCTTTAAAATCTGCATATTTTTTGAAAATCGGGTTATCCAGTATGGTTTCAAATCGTTTGGCATTAATGTGGAAATTTCCTAATTTTTCTTTGAGTTTCATGCTATATTTTCTTATATCTCCTTCAACATGTGCAAAGCAGGTTTCGCAACATAGGCCACAGGGTCCTATCGATTCTTTGATTTTTTCATCGATCATTCATTTTCTCCTTTTAAGATTAAAATTATAAGCTGATTATATCCATTGCATTTTAGAAATAAGAGTGGCATAAACGACAAATGAATGGGCGATGATGACAAATAACCATATTTTTTGGAAAATTTATGATAAAAGTAACCATTCTCGGATTGTATAACACCATGGCGACAACCATTTTTGGACCCATGGATATTCTAAACCAGGCTGGGAGATTATGGAACAGCTTAGGCAAATGCCCACAAACTCCTTTTTTTGAGGTCACAATTGCTTCAGCAGACGGGCAACCCATCCGATCGGTGAATAATATCCAGATCCAACCCCATTGCAGTATTAATCAAATCCAAAAAACTGATCTGATTATTATTGCATCGGCCACATATATCGAAAAAATTCTTGAAAAAAATCCTGAGCTGGTTCCCTGGATACGCCATCATTACGATCAAGGTGCCCATGTTGCCAGTATCTGCACTGGTGCTTTTTTATTAGCAGAAACCGGCTTGTTAAATGGCAAATCTGCTACACTTCACTGGGGGTTCACAGAGATATTCCGCAAGAGATATCCTCAGGTATTATTAGAACAGGATAAGATGTACATTGACCATGGTCGCCTCTATTGTTCGGCAGGTGTGAGTGCAGGAATGGATCTTTCCCTTTACCTGGTGGATAAATTCTGTGGCCGAAAGGCCGCTGTTGAATCTGCAAAAACGATGGTTTTAGATATGGGAAGAGAAAGGCAAACGCCTTATGCTTGTTATTTTGTATCAAAAAATCACGGTGATTCACCGATTGTTAAAGCTCAGGAGTGGATAGAACAACATCAAACAGAGGCAATTGATTACGATTGGCTGGCACAAAAGTTTCGAATGAGCCGCCGTTCGTTGGAACGTCGCTTTAAAAATGCTGTAGGCGTTACTCCTTTGGGCTATTTGCAAAAATTGCGGGTGGAATACGCAAAACACCTTCTGGAGGAAGGGACTCAGACCTTCAATGAAATTACTTATCAGGTCGGCTATGAAGATATTTCATTTTTCAGAAAAATATTCATCAGGTTGACAGGTTTAAGACCGAAAGAATATCAACAGAGATTCACAGGGTAACCAACGAAAGGCAATCGACCTTACCACTTACAGGAAGGTCCCGTAATTTTATACGAATAAAACAATCTCAAAATATAACAAAAACCGCTGTACATGCAAAGAATTTTTTGGACAACCCAAGGATAGGTGTCCTATATACGACGGCAGTTCCGGCTTTGGTTTTTCCCTATGTTTTTCACGTTTTTCTACCATTTTCATCGCGCCCGTTTAAAGGATGATATTTGGAAATATCTATTATTCTGTCTTTTTAAACAATCGTATAACTCTTTACAAAAAAAGGAGCAGGGACTTTCCGGGTAAAAAGGATTGACGGAAAAAAGGGGAGTCTATATGGTGGGTTTAAATATGAGAACTTGTCTGTTAAAACACGAGAAGGACCATGGATTTAAACGATAAAGTATTTAAAGCAGGTGTTGTCCAATTTAATATCATCAAAGGACAGATAGACGCCAATATGGAGGTGATCCTGGCAAATCTTGACCACCTTGCCTCCCAGGATGTTTCTCTGGCAGTCCTGCCCGAAATGTTTTCCTGCGGATTTGATAATATGCGTTTAAAAGAGCATGCTTGTCAAACCGGTTCGATTTTGGATCGCCTGTCCGGGTTTGCAAGGGTCCATGGTATGGCCATTGCCGGCAGCCTTCCAGAACTTGAAAATGGGGTTGTCTATAATACCCTCTATTTTATGGACACAGATGGATCGGTTAAGGGGTGTTATCGGAAACTGCATCTGTTCCGCTTGACCGATGAACACCTTTTTTATGGTGCCGGAGACAAGGTGGTGACCCTTGATACCAGTCTTGGGCGAATAGGCCTGATGATCTGTTATGATTTAAGGTTCCCGGAGCTTGCCCGGCAACTTTTTCTGGCGGATGCGCAAATGGTTATCGTTTCTGCCCAATGGCCAAAGTCCCGGCAGCACCACTGGCGTCATCTGGCCGTGGCCCGGGCCATTGAAAATCAATTGTTCATGGTTTGTGCCAACCGGACAGGGAGGGATGAAGATTTGGTTTTCCCGGGCATGTCCATGGTCGTGGATCCTTTGGGGGAAATCCTTGCGGATGCCGGGTCCACAGATCAGATCGCCGCGGCAGTCATTGAAATGGAGCAGGTGGTTCGGGCGCGTCAATTGATTCCTTGTATCACGGACAGAAGATCCGATATTTATGGCTAAAAAAAAGGAAGTGATATTATTGAAGGTGGTGGGCGGTTCTGTTATGGGGAGGCATGGAAATCAAGGTTTTTGAATTTAACCTCTTCCAGGGATATTCTGAGCTGCACCATGGGGTTTTCGCCCGGTCCGGCGGTGTCAGTTCGGGTTGTTTTGATTCTTTGAATCTTGGGCTGAATGTGGAAGATGATCCTGAGGCCGTCGGGGAAAACAGGCGTCGCATATTGGCAAAATTGGAAATCTCGCAGGCGGTTTATCTCAACCAGGTCCATGGGAAAATCATTCATGTGTTAAATAATGAAGATAACCTTCAGACACCCATTATTGCCGATGGGGTGGTAACGGATATGCAGGGTGTCGGTCTTGTGATCCAGGTGGCAGACTGCCAGGGTGTCCTGCTCTATGATCCAGAACGAAGGGTGATTGCCAATGTTCATTCCGGATGGCGAGGCAGTGTTCAAAATATTATCGGTGATTGTATTGATGTGATGACAGGCCGGTTTAAATGTGATCCCGGGGATATCCGGGCAGGGATTTCCCCCTCTTTAGGCCCTTGCTGCGCCGAGTTTGTAAATTACAGGGATGAAATACCCCAAGTTTTGTGGGGGTATAAACTGCCGGACAAGTTGTTCTTTGATTTCTGGAAACTGTCCTGTGATCAGATGATGGCAAAAGGGGTGAGGCAAGAGAATGTTGAGACGATGAATATTTGTACCCGGTGCAATACGGATAAGTTTTATTCCTACCGCCAGGAAAAGATAACCGGCAGGTTTGGCTGTGTCATTTCACTCAAATAATAAGGACAAACGGGTGTCAGGATAGGCTAGGACCGGCAGGGATTTTAATCAATTTTAAATTTATGAGCAGACCAATGGAAACAAAAAATAAAATATTTTTAACCCAGCGAGTTACGGCATCGGGATGAGCCGCCAAATTGGATCCAGGGACACTGGATCGAATTGTATCAGGGCTTGATATCCAGTCCCATCCGGATTTGATTGTGGGGCTTGCTACGCCTGATGATGCAGGCGTTTTTCGACTAAATAACCAGACCGCATTGATACAGACCCTGGATTTTTTAACACCGATCACGGATGATCCCTATGAATTCGGCCAGATTGCTGCGGCCAATGCCCTAAGTGATGTATATGCCATGGGCGGGAAACCTTTGACGGTGATGAACATCGTCTGTTTTCCCAGTGGTGACCTTCCCGAGGATGTTCTTGCCCAGACTTTAAAGGGGGGGCAGTACAAGATCAATGAGGCGGGTGCAATCCTTGTGGGCGGGCATTCCGTGGATGACCCGGAATTTAAATATGGTCTTTCCGTCACGGGGATTGTGCATCCTGACCGCGTGTTAACCAATTCAAATGCCAGGGTAGGTGATGCCATTATCCTGACCAAACCCATTGGAACCGGTGTTATGTCAACGGCCATCAAGGCCAAGCTGGCAGAGATAAGCCAGATTCAGGAAGCGGTTTTAGTTATGTCGCGGCTCAATCGCTATCCAGCCGAAGTGATGGAAGATTATGATGTCCATGCCTGTACCGATGTGACTGGGTTTGGACTTGCCGGTCACCTGATCGAAATGGCCCGTGGTGCAAAAAAGCATATATCCCTCTATTCCCAAAAGGTTCCACTGCTGGAAGGTGTGTTCGACTTTGCCAGCATGGGACTGGTCCCGGCAGGTGCCCATAAAAATCGGGCGTTTTTCAAGGATTTGACAAGGGTTTCTCTCGGCATTGACAGGGCCTTGGCGGATCTGATGTTTGATCCCCAGACATCGGGCGGGCTTTTGATCAGTGTGAAAAAAGAGGAGGCGCCTTTCTGTATCGCGCAAATGGAGGAAAAAGGAATAAACGCCAAGATTGTCGGTGAGGTCAGCAAAGAAAGCAGTACCGGGTTTCTGGATATAATTTAATGCTTTTTTCACATTGACTTGATCTGATGCATATGATATTTGCTTTCCAGAATATTTGATCTTTGTAAAGTTAAAGACCTAATCCTTAGGGATGGTAAACGAGGAGAGGCAAAGAGATGAAAAAGGAAACAGGCAAAACCGTAAGAGAACTGGGGTATTTTGCCAGTCTTGGCATGTCGGTTGCGCTTTCGATTTTTATCGGCCTTGGCCTGGGGATTTGGCTGGATAAAAAATTTGATACAGAACCTGTTCTGTTGTTTGTGGGGCTGGCACTCGGCATTGCCGCAGGCTTTTCCAACATTGTCAGGGCAGGGAAAAAAGGGCAGAAGTATTAATGCAGGATCTTGAAAAAATTGTTAATTTTGTCACCAAAAGCAATTGGCTGCTGCTCATCGCAACCAGTTCTTTGGCATTGATGACAACACCGACAAAGGTCTCTTTGGGGGTTTTGTTGGGAGGTCTGATTGTGGCCGTAAATTTTCAACTTTTAAAGAAAACCGTTGTTAATAATTTTCGTCCCGATGTGGTATCAGAAAAAGGGGGTTCCTTTATTGGGAATATCCTGGTGAAATACTATATCCGATTTGTGATAAGCGGGGGACTTATTTTTCTGCTTATATCAAACCATATTGTTCATCCGTTAGGACTTTTGGCGGGCCTTTCGGTGGTTGTTGCAAGCATGTTTCTGGCAACTATGCTTGAGTTAACGAGATTATTTTTCAAGGAGGCGGTATAAGGTGGAACATCCATATTTGTTACTAACGTCGTTGTTTGGAATGCTGGGAATGGAAGAGTGGGCTGCAGCGCATCCGCATGTTACCTATATGTGGTTGGCCATGATCATATTGATATTTTTTGGCTGGATTGCGGGGAAGAGCGTTTCCATGGTCCCAAAAACTGCTCAGAATGTTTTTGAAGTACTGATTTCAGGGCTTGAGGAGTTTATGGTAACCGTCACCGGAGATGAAGGCAGAAAATCTTATCCCCTGGTTCTGACCATCTTTTTGTTTGTTCTTTTGGGCAACCTCATGGGGCTGGTACCTGCATTTTTTCCACCAACCGCCAATATCAATACCACCCTTGCCCTGGCTTTGATTGCTGTCCTTTGGAGTCATGTGGTGGGTGTTCAACGCCATGGTATCAAATATATCAAGCATTTTCTGGGACCTGTTCCTGCAATGATCCCTTTGTTTTTCCCCATTGAAGTTATCGGACATACGGCCAGGGTTTTATCGCTTACCTTCCGGCTGTTCGGAAACATGGCAGGCCATGAGCTGGTTGTTGGGATCCTTCTGGGGCTGGGCGGTATGTTTTTGGCACCGCTTCCGGTTATGGCCCTGGGAGCTTTTGTGGCCCTGGTACAGGCCTTTGTATTCTTTCTCTTGTCCACCATGTACATTGCCGGTGCAATAGAGGAATCGCATTAATCAGGTTGTTTTACGGGAACTTGGAAGAAGCCCCCGTTATTATTTATATTAATTAATTGTAATAAGGAGTAACACATGGAATTTCTAGTTGGTAGTGTATGGGCAGCAGGTCTTGCAATTGGTATTGCCGCATTTGGTTGTGGTATTGGTCAGGGTCTGGGTCTTGCTGGTGCAATGAGTGGTATTTCAAGAAATCCTGAAGCAGCTGGTAAAATTCAGGTTAACATGCTGATCGGTCTTGCCATGATCGAGTCTCTTTGTATTTATGCACTTGTTGTATCCCTTATCCTCATGTATGCCCATCCTGCTCTGAAAGGCGCTATCGCTGCAGCAGCCGGTCACTAGGCCATAGGACGAAAAAAGTTTTAACTTTAAAGGTGCAGGGCATTTACGCTCTGCACCTTTTTTTGTTTTCACGGGGCTATTATTGGTGCTCCGGCCAGGGGACGCGTTTCCTTATTAACTCCCCCTTAACCGAGAGGGAGTTAATAAGGAAGGTTAACAGCACCTTTAAAGATCAGAGATTTCCTTACCCGTAATAACCTTGATGGATCGTTCTGCAAGAATTTTTAAGGCTTTCTCAGGATCATTAAACCGGAAGATCATGATGGCATTTTTGCACTGGGGATTGGCAAAGGCATACATGTATTCCACGTTGACATCTTGTTCACACAAGGGATCTAAGACCTTGTTCAGTCCACCTGGTTCATCACTGACTTCAACAGCAAGTACCTGGGTTATGCCCACGGTAAAGCCTTCTTTTTTCAAGGCAAGTTCTGCTTTCTCATTATCATTGACAATGAGTCTCAGGACGCCAAAATCTGTTGTATCAGCAAGGGACAAGGCCCTGATATTCACATTGGCATCCCTGAGGATGGCAGTGACCTCTGCAAGGCGCCCCTCTTTGTTTTCGACAAAGATGGATATCTGTTTTGCAAGCATTTGGGTTCTCCTCATCTTATTTTATAGGTTTTGGGTTTATAGCTTTCGGTTATCAATAACCCTGACGGCTTTGCCCTGGCTTCTTTGGATGGTTTTAGGTTCCACAAGCAGCACCTTTGCCGATACCCCGTGATGTTCTTTTATATTTTCGGAAATATGGGTTTCCATTGCCTGGAGACTTTTGATATCGTCACTGAATAAATTTTCATCTATTTCAACTTTCACCGTCAGGGTGTCCAGGTTCTTTATTCTGTCCACCACCAATTGATAATGGGGTAAAATTCCCTTGGTTTCCATGAGAACACTTTCGATCTGGGAGGGGAATACATTAACCCCCCTGATAATGAGCATGTCATCACTTCGGCCCGATGGCTTGTTCATCCGTATGTGGGTGCGACCACAGGCACAGGGAGTCGGATTTAGGCAAGTGATGTCCTTGGTGCGATACCGGATGACCGGGAAGGCTTCCTTGGTGATGGAGGTAAAAACCAGTTCCCCTGTTTCTCCATGGGGCAGGACCTCTCCTGTATCGGGATCAATGATTTCAACAATAAAATGATCTTCAAATACATGGAGCCCCTTTTGCTCTTCAAGGCATTCAATGGAAACCCCGGGCCCCATGACTTCGCTTAGTCCATAAATATCAATGGCTTTTAAATGGAGTTTTGATTCCAGTTCCGCCCTCATGTTTTCTGTCCAGGGCTCTGCCCCGAAAATACCGGATTTAAAATGAAGATCCTTGAAATCAACCCCCATCTCCGCTGCGATTTCTGCAAGATGCAGAATATAAGAGGGGGTGCCACATAGAATGGTGGGTTTAAAGTCCTGCATTATGGTGATCTGGCGTTTGGTGTTGCCGCCGGATACCGGAATCACGGCCATCCCTAATTTTTCTGCACCGTAATGGGCACCGATGCCCCCGGTAAACAAACCGTATCCATATGCATTGTGGAGGATGTCCCGGGAGGTGGCACCGGCGGCTGAAAAACTTCGGGCGATAAGTTCTGCCCAGGTATGAATATCGTTTTGGGTATAGCCGACAACCGTTGGTTTTCCAGTGGTGCCGGAAGAGGCATGAATCCTGACAACCTGCTCCATGGGAACGGCAAACATATCATAGGGATAGTTGTCCCTCAGGTCCAGTTTGGTGGTAAAGGGTATCCGCTGAAGATCATCGAGGCCTTTAATATTTTCTGGTTTTATTCCGGCCTTGTCAAATGAATGCTTATAAAAGGGAACCGTGGCATAAATCCGTTCAATGGTGGCTTGAAGCCGTTTGAGCTGGACAGCCTCAATCTCTCGTCGGGGCATGGTTTCAAAATCATGGTTATAAATGGGCATAGATGGGTCCTTACGCTTGTAATTTCGGGCGCTTCTAGTTGAGCTCGCCTTTGAACACGGGTTTTCGTTTTTCCAGAAAGGCTGTGGTACCTTCCTTGGCATCTTCACTGACCATGGCGATCCCGAAACCGTCATTTTCTATTCTGCAGCCGGTTTCAAGATCAGCGGCAGTTCCGTTCTGGATGACTTCCTTGGCGGCTCTCAGGGCAACTTTGCCCTTGGCGGCGATCAGATTGGCTGTTTTTAAGACTTCTTCCATCAGGCTTTCCGGGGCACAAATTTTATTGACAATTCCATACTCAAGTGCTTTATCCGCCCTGATATTTTTTCCGGTAAAAACCAATTCCTTGGCCCGGTTGTTTCCCACAAGCCTTGCAAGTCTCTGGGTACCGCCAAATCCGGGAATCAGGCCCAGGGTGATTTCAGGCAAACCAAAGACGGCTTTTTCCGAGGCATAGATAAAATCACAGGCCAGGGCGGCTTCGCTTCCCCCTCCCAGGGCAAAGCCATTCACTGCGGCAATGGCAGGGATGGGGAGATCTCCAATTTTTGAAAATATCTTCTGGCCTTTCCTTGAAAAGAACTTGGCCTGCAGGGGATTCATTCGTGCAAGTTCTGAAATATCAGCACCCGCCACAAATGCTTTATCCCCCGCACCCGTGAGAATCAGTACCCGGATGCTGCTGTCATCCCTTACCATGTCAAGGGCCGTATTCAGTTCGTCAAAAAGGGCATTGTTGAGTGCATTCAAAGCTTTGGGTCTATTAAAAAAAATAGTGGCAATGTTGTTTTCGACCGTAAAAATAATGTTTTCAAAAGTCATAATCTCTCCTTTCTCTTTGTATTAGTATTGTTTGTATTAGTATTATTTGAATCATAATTGTTTGGGGTTTGTTGCGTTAATATATTTTTCAATCCCATCGGTTATGGCATGACAGACTGCATTTCTATAGGATTCGGTCAGCAGTCGCCGGCATTCTCGTTTGTTGCTGATAAACGAGGTCTCAATGAGAATGGAAGGCATTCTGGCCCCCAGAAGTACATAGAAGGGGGCCTGCTTGACACCGTGGTCAACTATGCCTGAATATTTTTTTTTCATCCCCTGAATCATGGATTTATGCACATCATTGGCAAGCCTGGTTGATTCTTCAATCTTGGCATGCTTCATCAAATCGCTTAAAATATATTCAAGATCGGAGATATTTTTCTTGGAGGTGGCATTCTCCCTTGCTGCCACGGTAATGGCCTGATCATCGGTTGCCAGGTTCAATATATAGGTTTCAAAACCGGTCAGCCGTTTGTTTTTGGCGGCATTGCAGTGCAGGGAAATAAAAAGATCTGCCCGTTGGGTGTTGGCAATAGCGGTTCGTTCTTCCAGGGTTAGTCGTTTGTCTGTTGAACGGGTCAGTTCAACGGTGCAGTTGAGCCGGGTTCGCAGTTTTTTGGCAAGGTTTAAGGCAAGTTTTAGTACAATGTCCTTTTCCCAGACACCTTTGATATAGCCTGGCGCCCCCGGGTCTGGCCCGCCGTGGCCCGGATCAATGATGATTTTTCTGACCCCCAGGGCCAGCTGCCTTGCAATATCCGATGATTTGAGATTATCCGTGGTAATCCGTGAGGTTTTAAAGGAGCTCTTGTCTGGATTTTTTTTGGCGATGGGTTGTTTCGGTGACCCATTGGACCCCGTCCCCCATACATCGATAATAATTCTAAAGGGGTCTTTTAATGAAAAGATTTTATAGTTTTCAAAGGATTTGATGTCCACCACCACCCGGACGGTATGGGGCAGATATTGGCCGGCCCTGGCCTGATTTAACAGATTATCGTTGATGGGAATATGCGCGGCAACATCCTTGCCCAGCCGGGTTTTTTCAATATCAATATAAAGTCTCTGAAATGGTTTGTTGATGGTGGGGTCCTTCTTCAGCAGCCGATGGGAATAGTTTCGTTCGCCCGAGGCGTTAATCACAATTCGGGTATATTCCGGATTGGACCAGAACCGCAGGTCAGTTACCAGAGTGTCACCCCTTGGTATTTGTAGTTCAGGTTTTGCTAACTGACTATCGGGTGCCTGTTTCTCCTCTGTCTCTTTTTCCTCTGCTGCTTGTATCAGTTTTTCCAGGTTCAGGCTTGCCTGCTCCCGGTTGAATCGTTTTATTCGAACATCATTCCGGGTTTCTTTTTTTTTTGAGCGTAGGTGTTTGATGTGTCGTTGGACGGGGGTGGCGGCAATGGATTTGAGCAGAATTTTTGCCCTTCCACTGTAGGCGCTTTTGGGGTATTTATTTCTAATCCGGGTCAAAAGATCAATGGCTCGGGATTTATGGGTCTTATCCTTGGATCGGTTGAATAATTGGAGAGAGAGTTCTGCTGCCTTGTACATGCCGGCGGGTGCCCAGGAGCTTTTCGGGTAAACTCTGTAGATGGTTTCATATCGCCGGATGCAATTGAGCCATTCCGACATCTTCTGCTGTTTTGTGGAAGAATGCCTCAGTCGTTTAAAACAATCGTCGGCGGCCATGTATTTTTGTTTGGCGGAATCGGCCTGACCCATGGCAGGGAAACTCATACAGATGATCATGCAAAGGAGCAGGAAGATAAAATGGGGTGTCAGCCGAAATTTTTCCATCTTTTAAGCAGTTGCCTTTTTTTTCAGATCATTTAAAAAAATAAGGGCATCCAAAGGGGTCATATTTGAAATATTTGCTTTTTCCAACATCTTTTTTAGACCGGTGTCTGAATTTCCAAATAATTCAAGCTGGCCCTGGTCCTTGGCTTTCTTTTTTCTTTTGGATTTTTTGGGTTCCGATGCCATTGAAATTAGGGGCTGTTCTTCCTTTTTTTCTCGTTCTATTCTGGACAATACAGATTTGGCAGAATCAATGATACGATCCGGTACGCCTGCCAGTCGCGCCACCTGTATTCCATAGCTTTTGTTTGTCCCGCCCTTTACCAGGCGCCGTAAAAAAATGATGTTGTCATTAAATTCTTTGACAGCTATATGATAATTTTTAATCCGGGGCTTTATTTCCTCAAGCCGGATCAGTTCATGGTAATGGGTGGCGAATAATGTCTTTACCCCCAATCCATTCAAATCATGGAGATATTCCGCAACGGCCCAGGCAATGCTCATGCCGTCATAGGTACTGGTACCCCTGCCGATTTCATCTAAAATGACCAGGCTGTTCTGGGTGGCATTGTTGACAATGTTGGCGGTTTCCTCCATTTCAACCATAAAGGTGCTCTGGCCCGAGGAGAGGTTGTCCAGGGCGCCGACCCGGGTGAAAATTCGGTCTGTCAGACAGAGGGATGCTCGTTTTGCCGGTACAAATGAGCCCATCTGGGCCATGAGGGCTATGAGGGCCACCTGCCTTAAAACCGTTGATTTACCCGCCATATTTGGGCCCGTGATCAGCAATTGCTGGTGGTCCACACAATCCAGACGAATGGAGTTGGGAACAAAACGCTCACCTGTGATCAGCTTTTCCACCACCGGGTGTCTGCCCTCTTGGATGTCAATGGTGTTGTCATCATTTATTTCGGGTTTGGTGTATCCGTTTTCAGAGGCCACTGTTGCAAGTCCCTGGAGGGTATCGATCCTGGCTATAAATTCTGCCATTTTTAAGATAAGAACGGCCTTTTCCACTACCTGTTCCCGGACCGAAGTGAAAATCTCATATTCAAGGGCATTTTGCTTGTCCTGGGCATTCAAAATGGTGGACTCAACTTCCTTCATCTCTTCGGTGATAAAGCGTTCGGCATTGACCAGGGTTTGTTTCCGGATATAGCTATCCGGCACTCCCCCGGACTGTGCCCGGGAAACCTCGATGAAATACCCAAAAACCTTGTTATATTTAATTTTCAAAGAAGAGAGTTTTGTTCGTTTTCGTTCCGTGGCCTCGGCCCTGGCAATCCAGGATTTCCCATCCCTGGTGATGGAGAGCAGTTCATCCAGGTTTGGGTCGTAGCCGTCGTTGATAAGATTTCCTTCATTCAGAACAGGGGCGGCATCCTCCCGGATGGCCTCATTTATCAAGTCGGCAAGGGATGCAAGACCTGTTAACAGGTGTGCCTGATTTTCAAGAAGGCTGCCGTTTAATGCCGGATGTTTAAACAAGGCAAGTTCCCTGAATAAGCTGGGCAGTTTTTTCAAGGAATTTTTAAGGGAAATAAGATCCCTTGCATTTCCCTGGCCCATGGAAATTTTGCTGCCGAGGCGTTCAAGGTCATACACGGATTTTAAATGGGTGATGAGCAATTGGTGGATATGGGATGCCCCAAGGATTTCCTGGATACAATCCAGGCGTTGTTCAATCCTTGTCCGGTCAATTAAGGGGTATCGTATCCAGTTTTTGATCAGCCGTCCGCCCATGGCCGTGACTGTCCTGTCCAGTACGAAAATCAGGGTTCCCCGTTTGTCAAGGGTCTGGATATTGTTTAAAAGTTCCAGGTTTTTACACGATCGCTCATCAATTTTTAAAAAATTTTTTATATCATAGGGCGTAATCTGGAAGATGTGCTGGGTGTCCTGCATCTGGGTGTCCTGGACATAGGAGATCACAGCCCCGGCTGCGGCAATGGCCGCCCTGTGATTCTCAATGCCAAATCCTTCAAGGCTGCGGGTTTTAAACTTTTTTTGCAGCCGCTCCCTGGCATCTTCCACATGGAAGCACCCCTTGTCAAGATAGGTGATCTGTCTATCACAAAAGGCATTCTTCACCGGGTTGTAGACCGGGTCTGTTTTAAAGGAGGCGGGTAGCAGCACCTCCTTGGGATCAAGTTTTAATGCTTCATCGATCAAAGACAAGGGAATGGAATTTCCCGTCCTTTCCACCTGGCAGGTTTTAAAGGTCCCGGTGGAAATATCAAGACAGGCAAGCCCTGCCGCCTCTTTTGTCTTTGAGACAGACACTAAAAAATTATTGGATTTTTTATCCAGAAGGGATTCGTTCAGGATCATGCCCGGGGTGATAACCCTTACCACTTCCCGTTTGACAAGTCCTTTGGCAAGGGCAGCATCCTCCACCTGGTCACAGACAGCGACCTTGCAGCCACTTCCAATAAGTTTGGCAATATAAGTGTCTGCTGCCCTGAAAGGAATTCCGCACATGGGAATGGGGGAGCTGTCATTCTTGTTTCTGGATGTCAGGGCAATTTCAAGGATGGCCGAAGCTTTCCGGGCATCTTCGAGAAACATTTCATAAAAATCCCCCATCCGATAAAAGAGTATGGCTTCTTTGTATTGCTCTTTGATGGCCAGATACTGTTCCATCATGGGCGTATTTTTTTTGGGGGTCATGGACGGTTTTGTTTCAGATGATGGGTCACTGTTTTTTTTGGGCTCACCTTCTCTATATGTCGTTGGATGGTTTTTCATCGCCTGCAGCAGAGGAGGTTTCCACAGTATCTTCAAGAACGGGGTTTTCCATCTCTCGTTTAATGTAGGGGTCGTGTACAAAAACATCCAGTTTTGTTTTCAAATCATTGATTTCTTGTTTCAGGGTGGTCATCAGCTTGTCCTGGTTCTTGATTTCTCTTCCCAGGCGGAATGCCGTAAAAAGTCCTTTCATCCCGGTTATTAAAAGCCCCAGTCCAAAGCAGATGCCCCAGTATGCAATGAGGGGAAGTGCTGGTATTGTCCACTGCCATGTGGAAACTTTAAAATCAATGTGCAGTGCATATGGGGCCATAAAGTAGTCCAGGTTCTGGTAAATCAGTGTGCTGAGCAGCCCTATAATAATCAGCAAAAAAAGAGTTTTAATCGTCTTCATTCATTTTCTCCATATTGTGGGTCCATGTTATGAGTCCAGTGTAACTTGTAATTTTTTGGTGATCATAAATCAAATTTAGTTTTTTTTCAATTCTTCTTTTGGGATTAAACCGCTTGAAATATTGGACCTTAACGGTATTTATGAAAATAATTAAATAATAATTAAATGACAATCATATAACAATCATATAAAAAAGGGATTAATCAGGTTAACCTTTCCCCGGTCTGGAAACAAATCCCAGTCGAGGGCATCCAATGGGATCTTGTCCATCAGCTCAACACAGGAAAGATGCAGGTGGGACAATAGTTTTGATTGTTTCTTGCTTGTGTCAAATGTTCGGCCAATGACCTGGTCTCGTTCAACCCGACAACCGGGCACAAAATTTTTTTCAATTTCCAGATGAGAATATACAAAGACCACCTTGGGGGAAAGGGGGAGAAACCCTTCATGTGCTATGACAAGGGATTCTCCCAGAAAATCCTTACATCGGTTTAAAATAAGTCCTTTGTCCATGGCAGGAATATTCGCATTCTTTGCCAGGGGGGTTATTTTTTTGCTGCCTTCTCTGAAAAAGCAGATATCAATCCCTTCATGGGCACAAGGCCGATTGGCAAAGTCATCCCACCATTTATCGTAGCTGTCCAAGAGCATACCCGGGTAGAAAAGCCATGTGATTTTGTCCCCTAATCCATTGGCCCTGGCCAGGGCTTCAAGATATTGGGAAAAATGCGGCATTAAAGGGCTTTGAGAATTATTTTATGCGCCATGAGGTTAATATCTTCGATAACACCTCTGATTTCCATAC
>CAYWNB010000058.1:0-16510 GCA_964459195.1 uncultured Desulfobacula sp. | reverse complement strand
CCTCAAATACCCTGACAGCATCCCCGGATAAGATCAAATTTTGCCTTGAAACCAACTACTAGTTAATTAAAACGTGCATTAAATTTGTATCAAAGGGAGCTGTAGATGTAAACAGAAGAAAAGTCATAACTTGCATGAATATTGATTTTTCTAATATTCAACAATTCAAACAGTACCTTTAATATTTGGTCAGCAACGGCAAGTTTAATCAAGAGATAGAATATTGCCAATGATCTTATTTGTAGAGGCAGAGGCGGGTGAGCAGGGAAAGTGTGTACCGGATTTTAATGGCTGCGGCCGCAAGGACGTGGCAGAGAAGCCAATTCCCCTCGGACCGGGACATGGATGTCCCGTAAGCCTTTCCTGTTGTCACTTGCCGAAGCCAAACACCGCATGTATTTCCCATAAGTTATAAACCTTTATATTATATTTCCTTTCCAAAAAAAAAATCTTGATATATAAAAAACCGAAACCATATGATGTAAAGACTCGAATTTATAGATCAAAGGATATGCCCATGGAAAAACCATCGAGAGTTAAGGCGGTCGCTTCTTTTCTGTTCAAACTTCTGCGGGTTCTTATTGTGCTGGGCATCGCCTTTGCCCTGGCATTCTGGCTGTACGCGAGCCGGTCAATACCTGAGAAAAAAGAACTGGTGCGAACCCCGCCCAGTGTGCGGATATTTGAGGCTCATTCCCAATCTAAAATGATGACGGTGGAGGCCTTTGGCACGGTCAGTCCAAGGAGATTGGTTAAAATTGCCGTGGAAGTGCCCGGACGGATCGTCTATATGAATCCCGGCTTTTTAGAGGGAGGAATGATTGAAAATAAAGCCCTGTTGGTCCAAATCGATCCGCAATCCTATGGTTTGGGCAGAGAGGCAGCAACCATACGGGTTACCCAGGCACGGGTGGATCTGGACAGCCTTAACCAGGAGATAAAAAATCTGAAAAAGGATATGGAACTGGCCGAGACCAATGTGGGCCTGACCCAAAAAGAATTTGCGCGTATGACGGCGTTGAGTCAAAATCAGTTTGCATCCAAAACCAGCCTGGATAAGGCGGAACAGCAACATCTTGCCGCCAGGATCCAATTACAGACCATCCAGAACCGCCGGTTGCTTATCCCGGCCATGGTGGAACAAAAAAAGGCGGCACTGGCCATGGCCGATGTGGAGTTTGACAAGGCAGCCCTGGCATTGGACAGGACCCGGATTCTGTCCGGATTTGACGGATTTGTTCTGGACAAACAGGCGGAGGTGGGGGAGTATGTGAATCCTGGCCAGATTCTGGGGTCTGTCTATGCGAAGGATGAGCTGGATGTGGAGGTGAGAATCCCCCTGGAACAGATGCGTTGGATCCAGACCTTTTTTGAAAATGGCCGTTTGCCCTCAGCCCGGATTCGTATAGCCAATTTTGAGGGTCCCGAAAAAAGGGTATGGGAAGCCACAGTTGCCAGGATTAAGGCCAGGATCGATGAACGAACCAGAACCCTGCCCATGACCCTGGAGATCCAAACGGGAAGCAATAATGGGACGAACACGTTCCGGTCAGCCCTGTTTGATTTAAAACCCGGCACCTTTGTTGGGTGTACGATCATTGGTGAGACCTATGAAAATATTTTTGTGTTGCCCCGGCATTTGCTCAAACCCGGGAATGTTTTGTATCTTGTCACGGATTCTCACCTGGAGATGCGGCAGGTTCGTGTGTTGCGCAAATTTGAAGAACAGGCGTATATCAATGGCGGGCTTACCAATGGGGACAAGATTATTGCATCTCCTGTTCCCGGCGCCCTTGAGGGGATGGAATTGACCATTAAAGAAAATGTACAGCAAATGGGAAAAAAACCATGAATTCCCTGGGCAAATGGTCTGTTGAGCACAGGGTTTCGGTAAACCTGATCATGGTCTTTTTGATTGTGGCCGGTTTTTTTACGGTCATCAATATGAAGCGGGAAATGTTTCCTCAATTTTCCCTGGATATGATCAATATTGGTGTCACCTATCCAGGTGCCTCCCCTGAAGAGGTGGAAGAGGGCATCTGCATCAAGATTGAAGAACAGCTTAAAAGTCTTGAAAATATCAAAACCATGTATTCAACCTCCCTTGAGGGACATGGTTCTGTTACGCTGGAACTAGCTGCCGGAAGCAATATCAATGAAAAACTAGATGAAATCCGAACGGAAATCGATTTGATCGATTCATTTCCTGAACAGGCCGAAGATCCGGTTATCATTGAGATTAAAAACAATGAGCCGTCCATATATCTCGCGGTCTATGGGGATGTGGATGAGCGGGTGTTGCGGGATACGGCTGAAAAAATTCGGGATGACCTGGTGGACACAGATGCAATTTCCCTGGCAAGTCTGACCGGGGTCAGGGAGTTTGAGATTTCCATTGAAATATCTGAAGCAAGCCTTCGCCAGTTTAATCTTTCCTTTGATCAGGTGGTGGCAGCTGTCAAGACCGGCAGCTTGGAACTGCCCGGCGGGAAAATAAAAACCCGGGGAAGCGAGTTGTTGGTCCGGGCCAAGGGGAAGCTGTATACCGGGGAAGAATTTGAGCGCATCCCGCTTGTGACACGATCCGACGGCACGGTGATCCGTTTAGGGGATGTGGCAAGGGTAAAGGACGGGTTTGAAGAGACCGATATCACGGCCCGGTTCAATGGGAAGCCTGCGGCAATGATTGTGGTAAGCCGCACCGATTCTCAGGATACCATTGCCATTTCAAATACAGCCATCGACTATATGGAAACTCACAAGGACCTGATGCCCAAAGGCGTGACCCTGGGGTATTGGTTTAATATCGCAGACATGGTTCAAGATCGCATTGATCTGTTGCTCAAGAACGGGGCCCAGGGAATATTATTGGTCTTTATTGTGCTGGCCCTGTTTCTGGATCTGGGTCTTGCCTTTTGGGTGGCATCGGGAATTCCCATCTCTTTTATGGGGGCATTTCTGGTGTTGGATTATTTTGGCGCTTCGATCAACATGCTTTCCCTGTTCGGGTTTATCATGACCCTGGGGATATTGGTGGATGATGCCATCATTGTGGGTGAGAATATCTATACCCACTATTCCATGGGCAAATCCCCAAAACAGGCGGTGATGGACAGCATGGAGCAGATCGGGGGTCCCGTGGTCATGGCGGTGGCAACCACCATCGTGGCTTTTACCCCTTTGATGTATATTTCCGGGATTATGGGTAAATTTATTTCCATCATGCCCCAGGTGGTGATCTGCATCCTTGCTGTTTCCCTTTTGGAAGCCTTTATTATCCTTCCGGCCCACCTGGAACATACCCTGACACCAGCCAAGCAGAATAAAAGCGGGTGGTATCGGCTCTTTTTTTTCTGGCTGGGCTGGCTGAAAAAAGACATCACAGACGGTCATGCCTGGGTCAGACGTCGGGTGGAAAAAAAAATGAACCAGTTTATCCATTTCGTTTATCTGCCCGTTTTACGGTATTGTGTGCGGAACCGCTACTTTACCCTGGCCATAGGGGCCGGGTGTCTCATTGTCTCTTTAGGGCTTCTGGCCGGGGGGCATGTGCCCTTTGTTTTTTTTCCCAAGACTGATTCCAACTGGATCATTTCCGAGACCATCTACCCACTTGGCACCCCCTTTGACACCACGGAAAAGACCATCAAACAGATTGAACAGGGGGCCTTTGAACTCAACGATTATTTCAGGAACCGGGTAAAGGGTGGCAAGGATCTGGTGGTCAATAATTTTTCCCTGGTGGGGGTTATTCCCAGGCGGGACTGGAAACCAGGGGTCTATGGCGGACATTGTGGCGAAGCCTGGATCGAAATTTTGCCTGCGGACATGCGACCCGGTATTCCCGCTCCCGAAGTTACGGCCAAATGGCGGGAGCTGATCGGGGATATTCTGGGGGTTGAACAATTAACGTTTACCATTATCAGCGGCGGTCCCGGCGGTAATCCTATTGAAATCAGGCTTGTGGGAAGTGATCTGGCCCTGCTTGAACAGGCGGCCAAGGTGCTTAAACAGGAAATTTCCACTTATCCGGGAACCTTTGATATCACAGACGATTTTCGGCCCGGAAAAATGGAAAAACAGATTTTTATCAAAAAAGGGGCGGAATCTTTAGGCGTTACCATGGCGGACATTGCCATCCAGATTCGCCAGGCCTATTACGGGGATGAGGCCTTAAAAATCCAGCGGGGAAAAGATGATATCAAGGTAATGGTGCGGTATTCCCAGGAGGAGCGGGAAACGGAAGCCAGCATTGATGATTTGAGAATTCGTACTCGGGATGGGAGGCAGATTCCCTTGAACCAGGTGGCCCGCCTTGAGATGGAGCAGGGCTATTCCACCATCCTGCGGGTGGACAGAAAACGGGTGATCACCGTGATCTCCGATCTGGATGAGGATGTGGCCAATGCCCAGAAGATTGTTGACAACTTGCGAACAGGGTTTTTAGACAGTCTGGTGAATCGATTTCCCGGTGTTTCCTATGATCTTGAGGGCCAGGCCAAGCGGACCGAAGAATCCATCGACAGTCTGATCAAAGGGTTTTCCCTGGCAGGCATGGTGATGTTTTTGCTCCTGGCCAGCCAGTTTAGATCCTATATCCAGCCGGTGATCATAATGACAGCTATCCCTTTTGGCCTCATTGGTGCCATTGTCGGACATTTTTTCATGGGGCTGGATATTACCATGATCAGTATTTTCGGGATTGTGGCCCTGTCCGGTATCGTGGTCAATGATAGCTTGATCCTGATTGATTTTATTAATGACAAGGTGCGTGGCGGGAAACCGGTGTTTGATTCGGTAATAGAGGCCGGGCAAAGCCGTTTCAGGCCAGTGTTGCTCACCTCTGTGACAACGGTGGCAGGGCTTTTCCCCTTGCTGCTGGAAACAAGCTTCCAGGCCCAGTTTCTCATCCCCATGGCCGTGAGCATCAGTTTTGGTCTGATTGCCGCCACAGGGTTAACCCTGGTATTTGTGCCAGCCCTATATGTGGTGATAGTGGATGTGACAAGGGTTTTTATGGCAAAACAAGAGAATGGGACAGGAACGGCCCTGGAAATGAATGAAGCACAAATTACAAATAAAAGAGGCCACTAATTATGGATTCTATCTTTAATAAATCCTTCTGGATCAACGAGTGGGAACAAGATAAATCAAGTGATACCTATGCGGTTCACAAGGGGTTTTCCACGCCCGAGTATTGGGACAAGGCTTCCACAACTTATGACAAGAGTGAACGAGAGATCCAAGACCGGCGCCTTGAAAAAACCCTGGGACTGTTGAAACAAAAAGGCTTTTTGTTTGAGGGGATGACGGTGCTTGAGATCGGGTGCGGAACTGGTCTTCTAGCCATGGCCCTGGCAAAAAAAGGGGCCCATGTAACCGCCCTTGATTTTTCCCAGGGAATGCTGGATCGATTTTTTGAACGGTTAACACCGGATCTGGCAGACCGGGTCACTATTCTATCCGAAGATTGGCATACGCTTGATATTCAAAAAAAGGGCTGGGCGAAACAATTTGACCTGGTCATCGCCTTCATGTCCCCGGGAGTTGCAACTGCAGATGCTTTTTTTAAAATGATGGCATGTTCGAAAAATGGATGTGCTGTCCGGGGGTGGGCGGCCAGACAGCAGCATGAAATTTTAACCCATCTTTGGGAAAAAATCATGAACACCACTTTAGATGACAAACCCCAGAGTATTCTGTACAAGATCAATCTGCTTTTTTCCCTGGGGCTTTTTCCGGATATTGTCTTTGACACGGTGGAGTGGGATCAAAATGTAAGCCTGGAGCAGGAATTTGATAACCAAATGGCTTTTTTTTCAAAGGTGAGCGATAAACCGGTTGCCCTACTTGGAAAAATTATTCAGGATTACCTTGAATCCATCGCCAATCAAAGGGTCATTACGAAAAAACAAAAGGGCCTGACCGCCACGGCGGTTTTTTCGATTAGGCCCCTTATTTAAAAATCCAGGGCAATCCGGGCAAACAATTCGTTGGTCTCTGAATCAACCGTGGTATTGCTACAGAATCCTTTTGGGTTATTTGTCGTTGCGAGTGGGGCAGGCATCCATGAATGCAATAAATTCCTGGAACTTTTTAAAGGTGTCTTTGTTCATGGCATGTTCCATGCGGCAGGCAGTGTCATTGGCTGTTTTTTCATCCACCTTGAGTATCCGGAAGAAAAAATCTTTCAGCAGTATATGGCGGCTTTCGATTTCCTGGGCAATTTTTTTTCCTGAAGGCGTCAGGGTTACATACCCATAGGGTTCATAATGGATAAATTTATGGGCAGCCAGTTTTTTGAGCATTCCGGTTACGGATCCCCGTTTGATATCCAATTTTTCAGCAATATCTTTCGATCGGGCAACGGTATTCTTAGTCTGAAGTTCCAGTATGGTCTCAAGATAATCTTCAAGGCTCTCGGAAAGTTCATTCTCTTTGGCCATTGTGCCTCCTTTATATTGTTTTAACTGTTATTCTTATACCCTGATTATATAGTAAGTCAAATAATCATTTCTTAGCTTTTTGAAAAATGTTATTGACATAATTAAAAGTTAGCTATATAAAACTTTTTTTAAAGCGTTCTCATGGTATGGATTTTGCTTTTTTTATTGTCATAAGGGAAAATATAATTATACTATATGGGTAATAAAGTTTACCCAAGCGTCATACCCATAAATGAAATTCTAAATTTTGAGGTGATATATGACCGACGATACCAAATCCATTACGCCTGAAATAGTAAATGACGAAGAAGAGAAGACAGAAAGCGGGTTGGTAGAGCAAAATGTCAAACCTGATATATTATACCTGGTTCCCATAACAGGTCGTCCCCATCTGCCAGCCCAGGTCCAGCCGCTGATTGTTGATAAAAAACGGTGGGAAGAAACCCTGAAAAAAGCATCAAGGGATTCAAAAAATCTTCTGGGACTCGCCTATTTAAGTGAGGTAAAGGGAAAATATGTGTATCAGAAAGATTTTCCCAAGGTCGGCTGCGTGGTCCGCATGATCAATATTACAGATGTGGAGGGTCATATCCAGTTTATTGCCCAGGGACTTGAACGCTTTAAAATTAAAAGATTTCTCTCTGATAAACCCCCCTTTGTGGTCGAGGTGGAATACTTTGAAAAAATGGAAGAGGATGAAGACTTGTTAAAGGCCTATGCCATTTCCATCATCAGCTCCATCAAAACGCTTTTGTCTTTGAATCCGCTGTACTCAGAGGAGCTCAAACAATACCTGGGCCGGTTCAGTCCGGACCAGCCCTCTCCTTTGACAGACTTTGCCGCAGGCATTACCACAGCCTCCGGGCCGGATCTCCAGGAAATTTTGGAAATAGAATCTGTAATTGAACGGATGAAAAAAGTCTTGATGCTGCTCCAAAAAGAGATAGAGATTGCCAAACTTCAGACAAAGATTCAAAAAGATCTGAACACCCAGGTGGATGATAACAAGCGTAAGTTTTTTTTAAAGGAACAGCTCAAGGCCATCCAGAAAGAACTGGGCATGCAAAAGGATGACAAAACCAGCGATGTGGATAAATTCAAGGCAAAATTTGAAATGCTCGATCCACCGGAGCATGTGGTGGAGCGCTTTGAAGAGGAAATTGAGAAATTATCTGTATTGGAAACAGGTTCTTCTGAATACGGGGTAACGCGAAATTACCTGGACTGGATCACCTCCTTTCCCTGGGGGATTCATTCCGAAGACAATATTGATATTGCCCGGGCAGAAGAGATCCTTGAACGGGATCATGCCGGGCTTTCCGATGTCAAGGAGCGGATCATCGAGTTCTTTGCCGCAGGAGTCTATAAAAAAGACATATCCGGGTCTATTATCTTGTTTGTGGGACCTCCGGGTGTGGGAAAAACTTCCATCGGAAAGTCCATTGCCGAAGCCCTTGGGAGAAAGTTTTACCGGTTTTCTCTGGGGGGCATGCGGGACGAGGCGGAGATCAAAGGCCACAGAAGAACCTATGTGGGGGCTCTGCCCGGTAAAATGGTCCAGGCCCTTAAGGATACAAAGGTGGCAAATCCCGTGATCATGCTCGATGAGGTGGACAAAATCGGGGCTTCCTACCAGGGGGATCCGGCCTCGGCCCTGCTGGAAGCCTTGGATCCGGAACAAAATAGCGAATTCCTGGACCATTACCTGGATCTTCGCGTTGATTTGTCAAAGGTGTTGTTCATTTGTACGGCCAATACTCTGGATACCATTCCCGCTCCCCTCCTGGATCGGATGGATCGGATCAATTTGTCCGGGTATATCACGGCGGAAAAAATGGAGATTGCCAGAAAGCATCTCTGGCCGAGATTGTTGAAGCGAAACAATTTGACGAACAGTATCATTACCATCACCGACCCCACCATCCAATACCTCATTGAGGGGTATGCCAGGGAGGCCGGGGTCAGGGGGCTTGAAAAATTGCTCAACAAGATCATCCGGAAGAGTATTGTTACCATCCTAAAAGAGAAAAAGAAAAAAATCCGGATCAATATCAAATCTCTGGAAGGGTATCTGGGATCACCCTTTTTTACCAAGGAAAAGCAGATGAAAGGGGTGGGAATTGTGACAGGCCTTGCCTGGACCTCCATGGGAGGGGCCACCCTTTCCATTGAGGCCGTAAAGGTTCACGGGAAAAGTTCCGGGTTTAAGCTGACGGGCAAACTCGGAGAAGTGATGCAGGAATCAGCCGCCATTTCCCTGTCCCATGTCCGGGCAAATTCCAAGACCTTTGGTATTGCGGAAGATTATTTTGATAACGCCTTTATTCACATCCATGTGCCCGAGGGCGCTACTCCCAAGGACGGTCCCAGTGCCGGAGTCACCATTACCACGGCACTGGTTTCTTTGGCCACGGGCAAGTCTATTCAGCGGCCCCTTGCCATGACCGGTGAAATTACCCTTACCGGAGATGTGCTGCCCGTGGGGGGGATAAAGGAAAAAATTATTGCTTCCCGGCGTATCGGGATCAATGAAATTATCCTGCCCCATGGGTGCATAAGCGAGTTCAAAAAGCTTCCCGATCATATTAAGGAAGGGATAACGTTTCATTTTGCCAAAAAATACAAGGATGTTTACGAGATCGTGTTTAAACCATAAGTGTCCATAAATCTTGACAAACCCAGGTGCATGCAATGTCCTCCCTCCTCCGAAGGGGGGGGGGGCAGTGCAGTCTATTTTTGGCCTATATCAATGTCCGGATTCTTTCCCAGGCCGTTTCCGGGATCTGGGCACCCATGACCTGGCAAACTTCGTAGCCGCAGGCAGATCCAAGCTGCCCGCTTTTTTCAATGGAAAATCCATTGGCGATGCCGAACAAAAAGCCTGCTGCCCAAAGGTCTCCGGCGCCGGTTGTATCCATTGGATCTTTGCCGGATACGGGGTCAATTCGGGTGATTTGGTCCATAAAAGAGACAAAACTGCCTCTTTTCCCCACCTTTAAAACGGCGTAGGTAACATCCTGAGACAACACTTCCATGGCAGTCATTTCATCGGTAAAACCGGTATATGCTTTTGCCTCATCTTCATTGGCAATGAGAATATCCACATACTCTTTGACAATATCTTGTAAAATTGTTTTTGAGGCATTGACCACTTCAAAACTGGCAAGGTCCAGGGCAATGAGGGAACCTGCTGTCTTGGCTGCTTGTATGGATGCCATCATAAGATCCGGGTTGAACAGTAAATAGCCTTCAATGACGCTGATGGCGGTACCTTTAAAGAGTGCGGGCGTGATACCGGCCGGAGCAAGTTCTGTGGAAGCGCCTAGAAACGTGAACATGGAACGCTGGGCATCCGGGGTGATCACGGACAACACCTTGCCCGTGGGAGAAGAGGGGGAAATGGAAAGTTGTGGTTCCACATGGCAGGAGATGATCTGGGATTCAAATTTCTTGCCATAGGCATCATTTCCCCTGCGACCGATAAACCTGGCATCACCCCCCAGGTTTCCCACGCCTATTATGGTGTTGCAGGCAGCGCCTCCGGGTATAATGATCGGGGATTGGGAGGTTTTTGACAGAATCGATTCAATGTCATGGTCCTCCACCAGGGTCATTCCCCCCTTTGTTTTTCCAAGGTTCTGTAAAAATTGATCGGTTTCATTGATGAGGACATCCACGAGGGCTGAGCCGATTCCGGTGATTCGTTTACTGGTTGCTTCTGGCATATATTTTCTCACAAAAAAGGTTTGTTGTCTGCCCCTGGAGGCTGGGTTTTTATCTGGTTTTTGTTAGGAATAATAAAAGGTGTCACCCAATTGTCAAGGAAATTATGGTATTTGATACAAATATGAACATATCTTGATATATTTTTGAGTCACTATTGACAAATGGGTTATAAAAAATTATTAATAGAGAGGCAAAATTTTTAATAATTTTACAATATATTATCGAAAGAAAATAAAATTATCATCAAATAAAAGGAGTTTGAAATGTCAGAAAATAAAGTATCCTTATTTACATCTGAATCAGTTACAGAAGGACATCCTGATAAAGTGGCAGACGCTATTTCCGATAGCATTTTAGATGCCATCATGGCGGAAGATAAAAAATGCCGGGTTGCCTGCGAAACTCTTGTGACAACCGGTTTGGCCATGGTGGCTGGTGAAATTACAACCGATTGCTATGTGGATATTCCCCAGGTGGTTCGAAATACCATCAAAGAGATCGGGTATAATTCTTCGAATATGGGCTTTGACTGGCAGACCTGTTCTGTTGTCACCAGTATTGACCAGCAGTCTGCTGATATTGCCCAGGGGGTTGACGAAGGTGCGGGCCTTCATAAGGAACAGGGGGCCGGTGACCAGGGGATAATGTTCGGGTTTGCCACAAATGAAACCGAAGAACTCATGCCCATGCCCATTACCTATGCCCATAAATTGACCAAGCGCCTGGCCCAGGTCCGGAAGAATGGGGCCCTTGATTTTTTAAGACCCGACGGCAAGTCCCAGGTGACCATTGAGTATCTGGATGGAAAACCCAAGCGGGTGGATACGGTGGTTGTTTCCACCCAGCATTCTCCGGATGTTTCCCATGATGACCTTAAGAATGCCGTGATTAAAGAGGTTATTAAAAAAGTGATCCCTGAAAATATGATGGACGGGGATACCCGGTTTTTCATCAATCCCACCGGCCGGTTTGTCGTGGGGGGGCCTATGGGAGATTGCGGGGTGACCGGACGTAAAATTATCGTGGATACCTATGGCGGACAGGGCAGCCACGGGGGGGGATGTTTTTCCGGCAAGGATCCTTCAAAGGTGGATAGAAGTGCTTCCTATATGGGAAGATATGTCGCTAAAAACATGGTGGCGGCAGGGTTGGCAGACAAGTGTGAAATCCAGGTGGCCTATGCCATCGGTGTTGCCCAACCTGTATCCTTGCTGGTTGATTTCATGGGCACCGGTAAAATTTCTGAAATCCGTGCCATTGAAATTGTCAAAGAGGTTTTTGACTTGAGACCGGCTGCGATTATTCAGGAGCTGGACCTTTTGCGGCCTATCTACAGGAAAACATCTGCCTATGGCCATTTTGGAAGAAAAGACCCGGATTTTTATTGGGAAAGAACCATTAAAGCCGATCAAATAAGAAATCTGGCGGGGCTATAAACTTTTTACCAAGCACCATACACGGCCGCCTGAACCAAAAATAGATATTAAGGTTGGGCGGCCCTTTTTGTCCGCGGGATACCAAGACCATAAAAACGGTATCCTGTTTAAAACCAATCTGATTTGATAATCATGCAATATAAAAATAGTTAAAAAGGAGTTAAACATGCAACAGCCAAGCAAAGACCCTAATTTTATTGATCTTGATCCGGGTTTGAAATATAAGGTCAAAGATATCGGCCTTGCCGAGGACGGTCACAAGGACATGCAATTGTCTGAAAAAGAAATGCCGGGACTCATGGCCATCCGTGAAAAATATGGCCCCCAAAAACCCCTGGCCGGACTGAAAGTTATGGGCAGCCTTCATATGACCATCCAGACCGCCATGCTAATTGACACCCTGTATGAACTGGGTGCTGACATTCGCTGGGCCACCTGTAATATTTTTTCCACCCAGGATCATGCCGCTGCTGCGATTGCGCAAAAAGGCTCGGCTGCTGTTTTTGCATGGAAGGGCGAAACCATGGAAGAATTTTGGTGGTGTACGGAACAGGCCCTGACCTGGCCAGACGGTTCTGGTCCTGATCTCATCGTTGACGATGGGGGGGATGCCACCCTTTTTGTCCACCAGGGCGTAAAAATGGAAAAAGATCCCTCTTTACTGGAAAATGAGACCCACAGCGTGGATGAACGCTGCCTCATGGACCGTCTCAAGGTAAGTATCAAGAAGGACAACCAAAAATGGACAAAAATTGCCAAGAGTATCAGGGGCGTTTCCGAAGAAACCACCACAGGCGTTCACAGACTTTATCACCTGGCTGCCAAAAAGGAATTGCTGTTTCCTGCCATTAATGTCAATGATTCGGTTACCAAATCAAAATTTGATAATCTATACGGATGCCGTGAGTCCCTGGCCGATGGGATCAAACGGGCAACAGATGTGATGCTGGCCGGAAAAACCGTTGTTGTGGCTGGATACGGGGATGTGGGAAAAGGGTGTGCCGCTTCCATGAAAGGATATGGGGCCATTGTCCTGGTTACTGAAATTGATCCCATCTGCGCACTCCAGGCTGCCATGGAAGGGTATGAAGTGGTTACCATGGAAGCTGCAGCGACAAGGGGCGATATATTTGTCACTGCCACGGGAAGTTATCATGTCATCACGGGCAAGCACATTGAGCAGATGAAGGATGAATCGATTATTTGTAATATTGGTCACTTTGACAATGAAATTGAAATGAGCTTCCTGGACAATAATCCCACGGCTAAAAAAGTGACCATTAAGCCCCAGGTGGACAAATGGACCCTTGAATCGGGCCGCTCCGTGATTGTCCTGGCAGAAGGCCGTCTGGTAAACTTGGGATGTGCCACCGGTCACCCCAGTTTTGTCATGAGTAACAGTTTTTCCAACCAGACCATGGCCCAAATTAAATTGGCCCAGGAAAAATTGGAAAAAAAGGTCTATACCCTGCCCAAGGAATTGGATGAGGAAGTGGCCCGCCTTCATTTGAAAAATCTGTCCGTTACCCTGACAAAATTAACCCAGGAGCAGGCTGACTATCTCGGGATTCCCGTGAACGGACCCTTTAAGTCCGATCATTATAGATATTAAACTAAATAGGTAATATTGGTGTTAAAATCCAGAAAAATGAATTTTTAACAGGGTGTTACTCGGGTTTTTTCAGAGACGGGAAGGGGGGAAAGAAAATATATTTTAAAAAATGGTGTAAAAACAGTTAATTATAACTTATATTAAGTTTTTTTATGATGGCGGCATAAATATTGTATATATAATTAACTAACATATAAAAACAAATGATTTTCATCTTTTTCCTTTTCTAAAAGAGGCTGCCCCATAAAACGGAGCAGCCTTTTTTGGTTTTGGATATCAATTCTCCTTGGGTTTCTTTTTTCATTTTCCCCTGTGTTAATAAAAATGAATTCCCAATAACCATTCAAATACTTAGTTAATTCGAATGGTTATATGTTTTTTAGAATGGCAGTGATGAAATGGGTTCAAAAAAATAAACTTTTCAGGGTTGAAGAATTCAGAAATCTAAAAGCATTGCCGGTTCATTTAGTTGATCTATCAACTAAATAGAATATTCTGAAACCTGCATGTATCCTATAAGTATTGCTTCTTATTGTTTAATTATAGTATTTTGTTGATTGGAAAGTAATTTTTTACTTGACAAGGTAATCAACCTATCGCTATTTAATAGCTATGAAATAGTTACGGTGTTTCCGTCTGTTTTATAATAAGGGTTATAAAGGGGTGTCTCATTTTCCAATTCGTAAACAAGGGGGGGGTATGCCGTCTAATAAGTATTTTAAACATGAAGGCCCGTGGTCTGATGCAAATGATCCGTTGATGTGCAGCGATACCGGGGACTGGCGAACCAAGCGCCCGGTGGTGGATAAGGAGAAATGTATCTTCTGCGGGTTCTGTGCCATTTATTGTCCCATCCAGATCATTGAGATGAAAGGGGATACCCATTTTGAGGCAGATTTAACTTTCTGTAAAGGGTGTGGGATCTGTGCCAAGGAATGTCCCAAAGATGCCATTACCATGATGCCAGAGGGGGATTTTAAACGATGAATACACAGGCCAAAATCAAAGAGAAATCCAAAACACAAATTAAAGTCATCACCGGAAACGGGGCAGCCGCCATTGCAGCCAAGCTTGCCCGCCCCGACGTTGTGGCAGCCTATCCCATTACGCCCCAGACAGAAATAATTGAGCAGATTTCCAAATTCCATGCCAATGGTGAGATGGATTGCGAGCTGATCACGGTTGAAGGGGAAAACTCGGCCATGAACGCGGTTATGGCAGCTTCCCTTGCAGGAGGGCGGGTATTCACCGCCACCTCTTCCTGGGGGCTTGCCTTTATGTATGATGCGGTTCTGGCAACGGCAGGGGCAAGGGCGCCGGTGGTCATGGTGAATGTGAATCGGGAAACACCGGGTATTATTGCGGTATCTTCCGGCCAGCAGGACATGATTTCCACCCGGGATAGCGGATGGATATTTTTAATTGCCGAAGATTGCCAGGAAGTCATGGATGTGGTTCTCCAGGCATATCGCCTGGCAGAGGATTTCGATATCCAGGTGCCGGTGATGGTGCATTATGACGGGTTTTATCTTTCCTATCTGTCCGAAGGAGTGGATATTCCGTTTCAGGAAGATGTGGACACCTTTCTTTCCGTCTTAAAGGACCAGCCTGAAAGAACAAAACTTATTCCTGGTGGGAAAATGGGTTGTGGGTCCCATGGTATTTTGGGCGGATATCTGGAATTGCGGCACAAACACATGTCTGCCATGGAAAGAGCCAAAGATAAATTTGATCTTATCGACCGAGAGTTTGAAACTATTTTTGGAAGGTCTTACGGCGGGCAGGTTGAAGAATACAGAATGGAAGATGCCGATGTGGTGCTGGTGGGGTCGGGTTCCATGTGCGGCACCATTAAAACCGTGATCGATAAAAAACGGGAACAAGGGATCAAAGTAGGCCTTTTGAAAATGAGAATGTATCGTCCCTTTCCGTCTGAAGCCCTTATTGCGTCCCTTAAAGGTAAAAAAGCCATTGGCGTTGTGGACAGAAGTCTTGCCTTTGGGTTTAAAGGCGGTCCTATCTATACAGAGCTCAAAGCATTTGAAACACAGCTTGAAGGGTCTAAAATGATAAGCTTTCTGGATGGTATCGCCAATACAGACATCACCACCGCCAATGTGGGACAGATGATTGATACAATTTGTGATCTTGCCGCCGGAAAAGAGGTCCGGGAAGTCACCTGGGTGTGTTATCCGGAAGCCCATGAAGCATTGCCAAAAACAGGAGGGCAATAAGATGGCCGAAATAAAGAAAGTCAAACCAACTAAGATCCTGGATCATTTTGTTCATGAGGATCCCTTTTCCAAGGGGGTGGCATTTTGTCCGGGTTGCGCGCTGGAATTGTTATTGCGACTGATTCCAAGGGTTTTAGGCAATGATATCGTTATCACCGGCACCCCGTCTTGTTCAGCACCGGTACTTTTGGGACAGAATAATCAATCCTGGCATACCCTTTCCTATTTTGGAACCTTGATGACCGGTGCTGCGGCAAATGCCACAGGTCTTGCAAGGTATTATAGAAAAGCGGGAATAGACAACACCGTGGTTTGTTTTAATGGAGATGGAACCGCTGCTGATATTGGATTTGGAAATTTGTCCGGGGCTGCCGAACGAAACGAACCCTTTATTTATATTTGCTATGACAATGAAGGATATATGAATACAGGGATTCAAAAGAGTGGAACAACCCCTTATGGTGCAACCACGACAACCACACCGAAGGGATCCATTCACAAAGGGAAAAATCTTCGCCGGATGAATCTGGCTTTGAAAATGGCCATGCATAAGATTCCGTATGCAGCGACTGCAACTTTGAGTGATTTGGATGATTTGGCGAAAAAATTGAAGAAAGCCAAAGAAGCCAAAGAAAGAGGATTTGCATTCCTGCATGTCCTGGCACCCTGTACAACAGGATGGGGTCATAAACCCGAAGACACAATTGAGGTCTGCCGCAGGGCTGTTAATACCAATTATTTCCCCCTCTGGGAAGCGGTTGACGGCAAGATTCGGATGACCAAAACCGTTAAAAAGCCCAAACCTTTATCAACCTATACCGAGTTGAGTAAAAAATTCGCACATATGACCAAAGAAGATATGCAGATACTTCAGGATGATGTGGATTACGAATTTTGTATTTTGGGCGGGTTGAGTGTACTGGATGGAGAATGCCAGCTTCCAGTTTCTGCAGAAGATTAAACGAGGAGACTTTAAAATGAGTGAAGTCAGATTTCACGGAAGGGGAGGCCAGGGGGTTGTTACCACATCGAAAATTTTGGCCAATGCCTTTGTTC
>CAYWNB010000057.1:0-16639 GCA_964459195.1 uncultured Desulfobacula sp. | reverse complement strand
AAAATATGATAAGCTTAAATTCATATCAGATTTTTTTCCCAGAAGAAAAGTAAATATGTAAAAAACGGGGAAAAAGGGTTTCAATTTTATTCAAGACAGGAACAGGGATCGGGGGTTAGGATGCCAAACCAAGAGAAATTATCAAGGAGAACCACCATGCCTTATATCTATGCCATGGGCGCCGTACTCTGCTGGGCCAGCCTTCCGGCCGCCATCGGATCCGGCCTCACCGGCCTGGGAGTTCCAGCCCTTATGGCCCTGAGTTTTACCAGCGCAGCCCTTTTCCTGTACGCCAGAGATGTCCTTGTCACCCGTTCATTTGCCCTGTATTTCCCCGGTATCCGGGCCAGCCTTCTGGGTATTTGGGGAATATTTTTCTATCATTTTTTTTACTATAAAACCATGGACATGGCCCCCATGGCTGAAGGCACTATCCTGGCCACCACCTGGTCCTTCTGGATCGTTGTTTTTTCCTCCCTTATCACCTTCAGACGCCTTTCCCCGGCCATCCTGGCCACAGCCGTCCTGGGATTGGCCGGAGCCGCCATGGTCATTGCCGCGGGAAAAAGCTTGGCATTTGAGTCCGATCACCTCTTGGGATACGGTCTGGCCCTGGCCTGCGGCCTGATCTGGAGCAGTTTCAGCGTGATCCTGCCGCTGATGAAACTTAAAAAAAATCCCATGACCACCTTTACTATTTATGCCGCCTTGATCTCCCTCATTCTCTTCTGGATGGAACCGGGGACAGCCCTGCCCGGTAGACAAGCCCTGTTTTCAGCCATCTATCTGGGATGTGTGCCCCTGGGGCTATCCTTTTTTTTCTGGAACAGCGCCCTGAACGCCGGCAATATTACCATCATCGGCTACCTCTCTTATCTGACCCCGCCCCTGGCAGTTCTTCTGGTCAGTCTGGTCCACGGCAGGCCAGTTTCTGCCCAGGTCCTGGCTGGCATGGGTGTCATTATGGGTGCCGCCATGCTGGGAAAAATTTTCATGGGTAAGGCCGGTGGACGCTAAGCCACCCTCACCGATCAGCTGCTTTTTAAATATCCTTGTTTTTCCGGTTCAAGTGTCAAGTACCATACAAAAGTATTGATAGATATTTTTATAGCCGGTTGCCAAGGTGAATCAAAAAATGGTAATTTAATCGGAATATTTTGGTGTTCAACATAAACAGCAGGGAAATAAAATGAAACCACAGGAAATTGAAGATAAAAGTTTTCAGACCATAGAAGCAGAAGCCGGGGAACATGGGTTTGATGAACGAGAATGGCCCGTGGTCAGGCGGATGATCCACACCTCGGCCGATTTTGATTATATCGAGACCATCCGGTTTTATAAAGGGGGAGTGAACCCTATCGACGCCGGAATCCAGGCCATTTTACAGGGGAAAAATATCATCACCGACACCAACATGGCCCGGGTGGGGATTCGAAAACGAGAGATCCATGAATTTGGCGGTCAGGTCTCCTGTCTGATTGCCGATGAGGCCGTGGCAATCCAGGCAAAAAAGGCAGGCACCACCCGTGCTCTGGCTGCCGTGGACATGGCTGCAGACAGGATGGAAGGCGGGATTTATGTGGTGGGCAACGCCCCCACAGCCCTTTTGCGGCTCATGGAGTTGATCCGGGAAAAAAAGGTAAACCCCGCATTGATCATCGGGTTTCCCGTGGGCTTTGTCAATGCGGCCGAATCCAAGGATGAACTTCTGGGCCTTGAATTGCCCTATATCACTAACAAGGGCAGAAAGGGCGGGTCCAATATTGCGGCCAGTATAGTCAATGCCCTGGCCATCATGGCCTTTGCACAAAAGTAATCTTTTATTGTTACGGGAGGTTCCCATTAAAGGCTTTGTCATTGCTGCCACGGGCAGCGGAACCGGAAAAACAACCATTTGCCTGGCCATTCTCGCCTATTTAAGGGCAAAGGGGATACAGGTGGCCCCTTTTAAGGTGGGACCGGATTTTATAGATCCCGGCCACCACAGTAAGATTGCCGGGCGAACAAGTGTTAACCTGGACTCCTGGATGTTGACCAAGGCCTATAATCAAAGACTTTTTGCTCAGAATTCAAAGGGAATGGACATGGCCGTGGTGGAAGGGGTCATGGGACTGTTTGACGGGTATGATGCCCTGACGGAAACGGGGTCCACCGCCCAGATGGCAAAATGGCTGGGCCTTCCCGTCCTGCTCATTGTCAGTGCAAAGGGCAAGGCCAGGAGTGCGGCTGCCATTGTCAAGGGGTTTGAAACCTTTGATCCGGATCTAACCATTGCCGGGGTTATTTTTAGCCAGACCGGCAGCCAACGGCATTATGAATACCTTCGGGATGCTGTGGAGCAAAATTGCACAACTCCCTGCCTGGGTTTCATGCCCAAAAATGAAAAAATTGTCATGCCCGAACGGCACCTGGGATTGATGACCGCCGATGAGCTGGACATATCCCCTGAAGTGCTCGCCCTCCTGATCTCCATGGTGGAAGAGCACCTGGACATGGACGCATTGATGGCAAGACTGCCTGTGGCTGCACCTGTAGTAACGGCTGCACCTGTAGCAAAAGAAGCGTCTGTAGCAAAAGAAGCACCTGTAGCAATGGACGCACCAGTTATTGCTGTGGCAAGGGACAAGGCGTTTTGTTTCTATTACCAGGACAATCTTGATAGTTTAACAAAAGCCGGGGCACAGATAGTTTTTTTTTCACCCTTAACCGACACTCAACTGCCCCCTGGGATTGACGGGATTTATCTGGGGGGGGGATACCCCGAGGTGTTTGCCAAAACCCTGTCCGCCAGGACGGGTCTTCTGGACCAGATTAAGCATTTAAGCCTTTCAGGCATGCCCATATACGGGGAGTGCGGCGGTTTCATGTATTTGTGCAGCCAGGTATCGGCCATGGACCAAAAAGAGCGATATGAGATGGCCGGTTGTTTTGATTTTTCCGTTCAAATGTCCAAGCGCCTCAGGTCCCTGGGGTATCGGGAAATTACCCTGACCCACGATACCATTATCGGTCAAAAGGGGACAGTGATAAGGGGGCATGAATTTCATTATTCCTCCCTGAACGACAACGCATCTGAAGATTCGGGTGTCAAGAATGTCTACCAGGTAACCTCACGGGCGGGTCAGAATATTTTTCTGAAGGGATATCAAAAGAACCTCACCCTTGGTTCCTATCTCCATGTGCATTTTGGCAGCAGCCCTGGGTGTGCACAGACCTTTGTGGACAGGTGCGGCAACTATCGACAGACCCGGCTGGGTCCCCTGAAAACAGGTTCGATACCAGGGCAACCCGGACCAAAGAACAAGGAGCACCATGGCTGCAAAAGTTCTTAAACAGGGGTTTACCACAGGGGCGGCGGCTGCCGCATCGGTAAAGGCAGCGCTGCTGGCCCTGGTGATCTCCCAGGTTTCCACTGTGGACATTACGTTTTTAACCGGTGAAAAAAAGAGCATCCCCATAAAACAAGTTCTAAAATTATCAGACACCTGTTGCCGGGCCTCAGTGATTAAAGATGCCGGAGATGACCCGGATATCACCCACAAGGCCGAGATCGGGGCAACGGTAACCCTGTCCCCGGCCAGGGAGCTTGCGGTGATTATAACGGGCGGCAAAGGGGTGGGCAGGGTCACGAAACCAGGCCTTGAAGTTGAGGTGGGGGAGCCGGCCATCAATTCAGGTCCTAGACAAATGATCCAGAATGTGGTGGAAGAGATATGGGATCAATACAACCTGTCCGGCAGGTCGGTGACCATTGAAATCTTTGTGCCCAAGGGAGAGCTCCTGGCCAAAAAAACCCTGAATGCCCGTCTGGGAATTTTTGGGGGTATCTCCATCCTCGGGACCACCGGTATTGTTAAACCCATGTCCCATGATGCCTATATTGCCACCATCAGATCCAGCATCTCCGTTGCAATTGCCAGAGATATTGACACCCTGGTGTTTACCACGGGAAGGCGGAGTGAGCGGTTTGCCATGGGGTTTTTCCCCGACTTTTGTGAGGAAGCCTTTGTACAGACCGGGGATTTTTTTAAGGCAGCCATTGATGAGGCCCTTAATAAACCCTTCTGCCAACAGATTATCTATACTATTTTTTTTGGCAAGGCCGTTAAAATGTCCCTGGGATTTGAACACACCCATGCGGCAAAGTCAGACCTGACATTAAACAAACTAGCCCTTTGGGCAAGAGAGATCACAGGAGATGAACGCCTGGTTTGTGACATAAAAAATGCCAATACAGCCCGCCATGCCTTTTCGTATATATTTCCTGAATATCTTGAATTGCTCACCTTTGTGGGGAAAAAAATCCAGGAAAATGCTGGAAAATTTGCCAGGGGACAGATCCAGATCCGGGTGATCATTTTGGATTTTGAGGGGCAAAAGGCATTTGACTCCCAAGAGATGGAGGCAATTCCATGAAAAAAAATGAATCCGATGCAAAAAACATCTTAAACCGCCTGGGAAAATTATCTGGTTTTTTAAATAACCTGGATCCTGAAAATTTGCGGATGGATTTAAGGGAAAATAGGAAACTAAGGCTGTTTTTAGATTCCCGGGACAAGCGGTATATCAATGAGGTCAATGCCTTTTTAAACAAGAATGTTTCTTGTATCAATATACCTGGAATGGGATGTGATGTTATTGGGTTTGTGTTTTTTCCCCAGGAGTGCGGCGGGGCCTATTTATTTAGCGGGGATTTTTTCGGCAAAGAATCTTCTGTTAAGGATTTTGAGGTCAGTACAGTGGAGATTATGTGCAATTTTTTGAGCACCCTTTTTTTAAAGACCCAATTTAAACAGCAGGCAGAATATGACGGTCTCACAGGGCTTTACAATTCCCGAAAAATTAAAGAAGAGCTGGGCCGGGTATTGAAACGACTTGAACGTAAACCTTCTCTGTCCGCAAGCATTGCCATGGGGGACATCGATTTTTTTAAAAAAATTAATGATACCTATGGCCATATCCAGAGGGAGAACAGGTTGTCTGATGACCAGATCCTGACGGAACATATCGCCAGGGCAGACACTGCCCTGTATACATCAAAGGAGAACGGCAGAAATCAAACCACCCTATTATAAAGAAAGTATAAGGAAAAAATTAAAGATGCAGATATCTCCCATCGGGGTGATCAAAACCCCGTTCAGTGATTTAAAAGGTATGCCCATTCAGCCTTCAGGCGCCCTTGACATAGAAGGGACCCTTGTGATCAATCCGGAATATGAACAGGGTTTGAAGGATTTAGAAGGCTTTTCCCATATTATTTTATTGTATCATTTTCATCAATCAACCGGGTATGATCTGATGGTAACCCCGTTTCTGGACACCCAAAAAAGAGGGCTTTTTTCCACCCGTGCCCCCAGAAGGCCCAATTCCATCGGGTTATCCATTGTGCAACTTACAGGAAGGGACAAAAACAAGGTCTTTGTTCGCGGCATTGATGTTCTCAACAACACCCCCCTCATCGATATAAAACCCTATGTTCCCAAGTTTGATGTACGATCGGTAACCGCCACGGGCTGGCTGGAAACGGCCCAGAAAAAAGCGACCACACTCAAATCAGATGATCGGTTTATCGAAAAATAAAGGCATGCCTGATCTGATCTGATTTGGTCTAGGACAGGGTTTTGCTGAACCGGGCCCAGGCAAGAGCGATGAAGGCGATGGCCAGTGTTGCCTGACCGGCAATGGCTGGCCAAAGTACCTTTATTCCCACCCCTTTCATCACTATCCCCCAAAGAACTTCCAGATACCAGCGCATGGGATTCAAGAAGGTGGCATACTGGACCAGGTCCGGCATATTTTTGATGGGAAACATGAACCCGGACAGCATGACACAGGGCATTAAAATCAAAAAGCTGGTGAGCATGGCCTGTTGCTGGGTGGATGCGGAGGCGCTGATCAAAAGCGCAATGCCCATGTTTCCGAACAGATAGAGGCCGGAAAGCCCGTATAGCAGAACAAGGCTTCCCTTGACCTGGATGTTGAAAACCATGAAGGCCACCACCAGCATGATGGTCATGGAGATGTAGCCGGTGATCATATAGGGAAGGGTTTTTCCCAGGATAAACTCAATTTTGCGGATGGGAGTTACCATGACCTGCTCAATGGTGCCGATTTCCTTTTCCTTGACAATGGCGATGCTGGTCAGCAGCAGGCTGAAAATAAAGAGCATCACGGCAATAAGCGAAGGAACGAAATAATATTTGCTCTCCTGGTTGGCGTTGTACCAGGCCCGGGTCACAGGGTCCACTGGTGCCTGTATGGGAGAGATTCCCAAGCTTTCCATCCGGGTTGCAAGTTTTCGATTGGCAAAGTCCTGGATGATGCGGTTGGCATATCCCTGGACAATGGCCGTGGTATTGGAGTCGGTGCCGTCCGTCAACACCTGGACCTTGGCAGTTGCCCCCCTGGCGATGGTTTGTTCAAACTTAGCGGGGATGTAAATCACGGCTCTGACAACGGCCTGGTCCAGCAGATCGGAAATTTCCTGCTGGGATGCGGCCTCGTGGACAATCTGAAAATAGCCGCCGGCGGTGAAGTCTTGGATCAATTCCCGGGAAGCCGGGGTTTTGTCCATGTCCAGAATTGCGGTTCGAATGTCGGTGACATCAGTGGTCAGGGCAAAGGCCATGATTACCATCTGGATCACGGGCATGCCGAAAATCACCATCCGCATGCGGGAATCCCGAAGCATTTGCAAAAATTCTTTGACCAGCATTTGTTTGAGGCGGTGGATCATTTTTATTCCAGTTTAAATTTAAATTTACGATGGGCCAAAAAGACCATGAAAATGGCATAGACGGTGAGAAGCAAGGCATCCAGCCAGAGAATTTCAAGGCCGATGCCTTTCAGATAAATTCCCCTTAAAATGGCAATAAAATATCGGGCCGGCACCACATAGGTGATGCACTGGATGGGGCCGGGCATGTTTTCAATGGCAAAGACAAATCCGCTCAGGATCAGGGTGGGAAGATACCCGGACACAATGGCGATCTGGTTGGCCAGCACCTGGGATTTTAAGATAATGCTTAAAGACATGCCCCAGAAAAGAGCTCCAGTCAGAAAAATGGCGGCCATGGCAAATAGCAGGCCTGCATTTCCCACAATGGGAACATTAAACAGCCATTTGCCCATGGCCACGGCAATGGCCACGTCTGCCATGCCGATGACAAAATAGGGGATCACCTTGCCGATGATCAGCTCAGGGCCCTTCAAGGGGGTTGCGATGAGCTGCTCCATGGTGCCGGTTTCCCATTCTTTTGCAATGGTGACAGAGGTCAGCATGGCGGCAATCACCACCATGACAATGGCGATGATCCCGGGGATAATCACATTCTGGCTTCGCAAATCCGGGTTGTACCAGGACCGGCTGACCATTTCCACCGGGGGCAATAGATTTGCCCTACCCGAAAGCTGGAGCCGTTTGGTGGTGATATTCGATGAATAGATCATGGCCACGGTGGCGGCATACCCCATGGCCAGCCGGGAGGTGTTGGCATCGCTGCCATCCCCTATTATCTGGATGGCGACAGGTTTTTGGGCAATAATTTTCCGGGCAAAATTGGACGGGATCACAATGGCGACCATGGCCTTGCCCCTGTCCAGGGCCAGCTGCAAAGCCTTATAATTGTCAAAATAGCCAATGATGGAAAAATAGGGGGACCCTGAATACAAGGTAAGAAGATCCCGGCTTTGAGCGCTTTTGGACTGGTCCCAGACCACGGTGGGCACTTTGCGCAGGTCCAGGGTCAGGGCATAGCCGAAGAGCATGATCAGGATCACGGGGATGGCAAGGGAGAGAAACAGGCTGCGCCAGTCCCTGATCACATGGATGAACTCTTTTTTCGCAACGGCCAAAAGGCGTTGAAGTTTCATCACCGGTTCTCCTGATGGGGGTGAATAGCTTTTTGGTTGCGGTCATCCGCCTCGATCAGGGAAATAAAGACATCTTCCATGCCCGGCAAAATTTTTTCAATGGTATAGGCGTCGATCTTCAGGTCGGCAAGTCGTCGGCAGATCGCCTTTTGGGCCAGAACCGCATCCCGGGTGACCACATGGAGACCGGCGCCAAACAAGGCCACATCTCTGACCCCTTCCAGGCCTGCAAGGTTTTGTGCCATTGCCTGGGGATGATCACACCGAAGATCCAGAATCTGTTCATGCATTTTTTGTGTTTTCAACTCCATGGGGGTTCCCATGGCAATCATCCGGCCTTTGTAAATCAGGGCAATCCGGTCGCAGTATTCGGCCTCTTCCATATAGTGGGTGGACACAAATACCGTTATTCCTTGGTCCGCCATGGTGTAAATAAGATCCCAGAAATGGCGCCGGCTGATGGGATCCACCCCCGAGGTGGGTTCATCTAAAAAAAGGATGGGCGGTTCGTGGAGGATGGCACAGGCAAGGGACAGCCGCTGTTTCCACCCCATGCTTAAATTTTTTGTCAGAGTTTTTCCGTGGTCCACAAGACCTGCCATTTCCATGGCCCATGCCCTTCGAGCGTCCATGGCTGGCCCCTTAAGACCGTAGATGCCCCCATAAAACTGAATGTTTTCTCGGACCGTGAGATCTTCGTACAGGGAAAATTTCTGGCTCATATATCCGATCTGCTGCTTGATTTTTTCCGCCTGGGTGCAAATATCATGGCCTGCCACCGTTCCCTTGCCGGAACTGGGGGTGAGCAGTCCGCAGAGCATGCGGATGGTGGTGCTTTTCCCGGCCCCATTGGGTCCTAAAAACCCGAAGATTTCCCCCCGGGGGACCTCAAAGCTCAGGTGGTCCACCGCTGTAAAATTGCCAAAAAACCGGGTCAACCCCTCCACCCGGACCGCAATTTTATCTGGTATCCGGCCCGGCGGTTGACCCTTTTCACCGAGATCTGATTGACCGGCAGGGGCAGGGGCAGGGTGAAGGGTCGGCTGGGCAACAGGTTTTTTCGTGGACATCATGCTGACAAACACATCTTCCAGGGTGGGCGGGGCTTGTTTGATCTCATCAAGCTTTAATCCGGCGTCCTGAATCAGTTTTCGGGCTTTTTCCCGTGTCTGCTGGATCTGTTGGCAGACAATGTGCACAAAATCTCCGAACACATTGACGTCCAGGTCGGGCAATTGACTGGTGAGCAGTTTGTTGATCTTTCTTGCGTCCGGGCTTTGGAGGGTGAGCACCACGCCCTTCATCCGTTCTTTTATTTGTCCGGGCGTTCCCGTTGCCAGCAGGGTTCCCTGGTCTAACAGCCCTATTCTGTCGCAGCGTTCGGCTTCATCCAGGTAGGCGGTTGTCACCAGAATGGAGACCCCCTGTTTGACAATTTTGTAGAGAATCCGCCAGAAATCCCTTCTGCTGACCGGATCTACCCCGTTGGTGGGTTCATCCAGCAGCAGCACCGTTGGGGTATGGATCAGGGCGCAGATGAGCTGGAGTTTTTGCTTCATTCCCCCGGACAGGTCCTGGGCTTTTCTTTGCTGGAAGGGCTGCATCTGACTGAATCCCAGAAGTTCGTCCACTCGCGTTTGGCGTCCTTTTTTGGGAATCCCGTACAGATCGGCATAAAAGGAGATATTTTCCCCCACGGTGAGATCCGGATAAAGGCCGAATCGTTGGCTCATATAGGCCAGGTGCTCTTTTACTTTAGAGGCTTTGGTTTTTGTGTCAAAGCCTGCTATAAAAGCGGTTCCGGAATCTGGATCCATGATGCTGGCCAGCATACGAAGAGTGGTGGTTTTGCCGGCGCCATCGGGTCCCACAATACCGAAGATTTCCCCCGTTTTGACCTGAAAGCTGACCTGGTCCACGGCAACAAGGCTGCCAAATCGTTTGGTCAGGTTCCGGGCCTCAATTGCCAGGTTTTTTGTGGCCGGGGTTTCTGTGGTGTCCATTATATTTTGATGGGGGTCCATTTTAATTTGCAGACAATGAAATCAAGGCATCTGCCGGCATCCCGGGTTTCAGTTCCCCATCAAGGTTGGCCAGGTTTATTTTTATCCTGAACATCAGTTTTACCCGTTCTTCAAAGGTCTGGACCGATTTGGGGGTAAATTCCGCCTGGCTGCTGATAAAGGACAAAATACCAGAATAGCGTTTGTCCGGAAAAGAATCAATGGTGACCGTCACCTTGTCTTTGAGGTGTATCCGGCCCAGATCCTTTTCATTGATAAAGGCTCTCAGCCAGGGGCGGTCCAGATTTCCCAGGGTGACCACCGGGGCGGAAGGATTCAGATATTCCCCGGGTTCAGCAGACCGGGTCAAAATCACACCTCCCATGGGGGCGAACAGCTTTGTATAGGACAATTGCTGTTTTGCCTGGTTTACCCGTTGCTCTGCTTCATCGACCAGGGCTCTGGCCTGGTCGAGTTTTTCTTTTCTGGGACCTATTTTGACCAGGGCATATTCTGCCTCAGCCTGGGCCTGCCTGGCTTTTGCCCGTTCAATCTGTTCGGTTCTAGGCCCTTCTTTGCGAAGGGAGAGGGCCTGGCGGGCAGTATTGACCCTTGAGTTGGCCTGGGCCAGCTGGTTTTGAGCGACTTCATGCCGGGTCCGGTATAGTTCAAAATCCCGCTGACTGGCACTGTTTCCCTTGTAAAGGGTTGAAAACCGTTCGTAATCTTCCTTTGCCTGTATCAGTTGGGACTCGGCTGATTTTGTTTCAGCCAGGGACGTGTCCAGATTTGACTTGGCCGCTTCAATCTCCTGGGATCTGCTCCCCCGGGTCAGTTCCAGAACTGTCTGCCGGGCCCCAAGCACCTTGGCATTTGCCAATAATATCTCTTCGGGCCGGCTGCCTGCTTCAAGTTCTGCAAGAACCGATGTTGCCTTGGCAAGATTGGCCTGGGCCAGGCGCAGACCAATCTTCTGGTCTTGGTTTTCCATTTGTGCCAGCAGTCCCCCCTTGGGGATGGTGTCGCCTTCCTCCACAAAACAGGTTTCAAGCCTTCCGGCAATCTTGAAGCTCAACCGGGCGTCGGTCACCTCTATATTTCCGGACACCCTGAGTGTGTTGGCATCGCCTTTTGGTGTGACGAACAAGCGCCAGGCAATGATAGCGGCGATGATCAATACCAAGGGGATCAATACCAAGGGAATCAGAACGGAACCTGTTTTTTTCATGGATGTTTCTCCTGAATGACGGTTGTCTTAGGATAGGTGTTGTTTAGCTGTTGAATGCCACCCAGGGAAAAGAGAAACACATGGTCAGCCAGCCGCTCAAGGTTTTGCTGGGTGGGCATGAAATCTGGTGCGATGCGCTGGATGATGGGGCTGGCAAAGGCATAGTAGACACATTGGCCGATAATGCTGATGGCACAGGCAAGCTGTTTGTCCATGTCCGCTTTGCCCGGGGACAATTTCGAGATAATGGATACCAGCACCTCTTTATGGGGGGTGATATAGGTCTCCACAATATTTTCAAAGGCCGGCGTGGGTTCAAAAAACTCCCGGGCAATAAGTTTCCCCCTGCCGCTGATGCCCCCCCACCCTTCGTTGCTAAGGAATCGATGGAACATGGTATGGATAAAGGTACGCAATTTTTGATCCGGGGGGGTGTCGTTATCCATGCCCCGGTCATATGGAAACCGCTGAAATCCCTTCGAAAAAGTGTCCTCAAGCACGGCAAAATAGAGGCCTTGTTTGTCCTGAAAATGATAGTTAATGGCCGCTACATTGGCCTGGGCAGCCGTGGCTATTTTACGGATGGTTGCGGTTTTAAATCCGTCCTGGCCGAAAATCTCACCGGCCGCATCCATAATTCTTTCTTTTGTGGGTTTGGGGGACATGGGGCTCCTTTCATACAAAAATATTTTCAAACAAGTGAATAAAACATTTGTTTGAAAATATCAACCCAAATTTTGAAAAGCCCTGTAATTTTCTTGGTACCCTATTTAAACTGGTTGTGGACCACCAACAGTACCAGGTAAACAGCACCGCTGAAGACAATTATGGTGGGGCCGGAAGAAAGACTGAAGGAATAACTTAAGGCCAGGCCTATCCAGGTGAAAAGGGCACAAAAAATGACGGAATAGACCATCATCTGCCAGAGTCGGCGGGCATAAAAGGAGGCGATGGCCGGGGGAATGGTGAGCAGGGCAATGACAAGAACGATGCCTACAATCCGGACCAGCAGCACCACGGTCAAAGCGGTGAGCACCAGAAGAAACATATAGAAAAAACTGGTGTTTATTCCCCGCAGTTGGGTGAATTCACTGTCAAAGCAGACCCCGAAAAACCGGTTGAAAAAAAGAATGGAGATCCCTACTACCAGAAGATCCAGACAGATGACAAACATTAAATCCCGGGTTGAAATCAGCAGAATATCTCCAAACAGATAGGAAGTTAGGTTGAAATATCCCGGGGTCCTGTCGATAAAGAGGATCCCGGCGGCCATGCCCACGGCCCAGATGGTTCCGATGATGGTGTCTTCCCTTTCCTTTGCGTAAATACTCACAAATCCCACAATGAGAGCCGACAGGACCGCGGCAAAAATAGCTCCCAAAAGAGGATCTGCCCAGGCAATCCCCACCCTCACCTGCAGATACAGGGCAAGGCCGATGCCGCCGAAGACAGAATGGGAAATGGCCCCGGCCAGGTAGCCGATGCGTTTGGTGGTGACAAAGGTGCCGATGATGCCAAAGGAGATGGAAGCAAGTCCACCCATGATCATGGACAATTGCAGAAACTGATTGTCCGGGTCGGCCAGGGCATTGAAAAATTCAATCATTGCAATGCCCTCCTTCGCTCAATCGGTGGTCGTGGCGGACCATTTTCAGGTCACTGTGGTAGATATCCTTGATCAGGGCACCATCCATCAATGTGGTGGGGTGGATAAGCACCTGGCGGTTTACACAGATAACACTTTTAACATATTTTGAGACAAAGCCCAGATCATGGGATACCAGAAGGATGGTCATATTTGTGTTCAATTTCTGGAGAATGGAAAACAGGTTTTCCTCTGTTTCCTGGTCCACATTGGCAGTGGGTTCATCCAACAGCAGGATGGAAGGATTGGAGCACAAGGCCCTTGCAATCAGGACCCGCTGCTTCTGGCCCCCGGATAACTCACTGAATCCCGTGTGGATGTGGGATGCCATGTCCACCTCATCAATTGCAATGCGGGCCTTTTCTTTGTCCTGTTTGGAAAACCAGAGCTTTCGTTTGCCAAGCCTTCCCATGAGCACCACATCCATGACCGTTGCCGGAAAATTCATGTCAAGGTGCGCGTATTGAGGCATGTAACCCATTTTTCCCCTGGCCTGCTCCGGTGTATCTCCAAATATCCGGATGGTTCCTGTGTCAGGTTTGATGAGTCCCAGCATCAGTTTGAGAAGGGTGGTCTTTCCTCCCCCGTTGGGTCCGACAATGCTGGCAAATTCTCCATCGGGTATCTTAAGATTCACCTCTTCAAGTATCAGTCGTTTATGGTAGGAAAACGAGATGTTTTCAAAAATGATGGCAGGGGCAATGGTCATAAATCATCCTTGTTTTATTGGGCCTTCTTTTATTGGGACAAATTAGACCCGATGGTCCGGGCAATGGTTTCCATGTTGGACAGATAATCAAAGGCCAGGGGGTCAATGGAAACAATCGTCCCTTTGATGGCGCTGGAAATTTTCTGGGCGGCGTGCCGGTCAAACTGGGGCTGGACAAACAGCACCCGGGTTTTGTTCAATCTAGCCTTTTTGATAATGGAGGACAGTTGTTTCCCCCTAGGGGCCCTTCCCATGGTTTCAATGGCCATCTGCTTCAACCCATAGGTATCTGTAAAATATCCAAAAACCGGGTGGAATACAAAAATGGTCTCTCCTTGAAACGGGTCAAGGGTGGCTGCGAGATGTTTGTGAAGGTCATCCAGATCCTTGATAAATTTTTCTAGGTTTTGTTCATAGGTGGTGCTGTTTTTCGGATCAAAGGAGATCAATGCCGCTGCCATGGTTCTGGCCTGTGTTTTTACCAGCAAAGGGCTCATCCAGATGTGGGGATCTTTTCCAATCGGGTCTTGCTGGTTCGTTTCTCGTCCCTGCTCTGTTTTGTGGGGCTCTGTCTTATTATGACCTATCTCATTATGATTGGTGTCTTCATGGGGATCTCCATGGTCATGGAATTTCATTTCACGAAGTGCAATGTTCTTTCTTGTGTCAACAATCTGAATGGCACCTGAAATGGCTTTGATTTTATGTAAAAAACCATTTTCAAACGGAACCCCTATTCTAAAAAAGATATCAGATGTTGTCAGCTCTTTGATCTGATCCGGTGAAGGAGAATAGGTGGAAGGGCTTTTCCCGGGTTTCACCAGGACCTGAACCACAGCATATTCACCGGCAATTCTTTCAACAAAATATTTCTGGGGCAGGATGCTGACATAAACGCTTATGGGTTTTTGGGCAAGTGTCTGAGTAGGCAGCATTGCCATACAAGCTGCCCATACAATTAAAAAACTTTTAAATTTCATTTGTCATCCTTTATGAAGGTAAGAACAGAACACTACAAAAATTTTTATGGTTTGTCAAAATTAGTCAGCAGCTTGAGCCTATATTTATGGGTTTACCTTCCCGGGGGTTTTCTGTATTGTGGGTCGGGTTGTGGCGGACAGGTCGGCAAAATCCAACGGCATTGACATTTTGAGTGGAGTCTTTGGGTGAAAAACACAGACATGACCCTTAGGGCCTCGGTGGTCACCATTGTTTTATGCCTTCTTTTTGGGGGTAACGGGGTTGCCATGAAATTGGGATTTACCGGGCTGGGGGTTTTTACCTCGGCGGGTATCCGTTTTAGCCTGGCGGCAACTACCCTTTTTTTGTGGGCCTGGTACAAAAAAATTCCTTTGGCCCTGGACAGGGGTCAACGGCTGCCCATTTTGATCCAATCCTGCCTTTTTACCCTTCAGCTTTCTTTTTTTCACATGGGGCTTTCAAGAACCACGGCTTCCCACGGTGCCCTGATAGCAAATGTCCTTCCCTTTGTGGTCTTGATCCTGGCCCATTTTTTTATCCCGGGTGACAAAATTACCCTGAAGAAAAGTGTGGGGATTCTCCTGGGGTTTATCGGGGTGCTGCTGCTGTTTTTTGATGAACCAGCCCTGAATTCAGACCTGCAGCAAGGGGATATCCTTGTCCTTTGTGCTGTTCTTGTATGGGGTACTTCTGCTGTATTTATCAAACGCATCATCGCAGGATTCCATGTGGTTCAAATTACCTTTTACCCCATGCTATTTGGTATTCCCTTTCTTTTTGGGGGGGGGCTGTTATGGGATGACCCCATGGTTTTGTCTGTCACACCAACGGTTATCAAGGCCTTGCTGTTCCAGTCCCTTGTGACCACAGCCTTTGGGTTTGTTGCCTGGAATACCCTGCTCCAAAGATTTGGTGCCACCGCCCTGCATTCCTTTATTTTTATCATTCCCCTTTCCGGGGTTTTTTTAGGGGTAACGATATTGAAAGAACCCGTGACCCCAAACCTTCTGGCATCCATCGGGTTTGTTGTGGCAGGAATTTTGGTGGTGAACATAAGAAAGAGAAAAAAAGTTTTGCTTTTTCCCATTCAATAGCGCTGTTTTATTGTCGGGCACGGATTTCTACCCAGAGGGTCTCCTGGTGTTCCTGGAACAGACGCAGGCCTTCAAATAAGCCATCCACCACTTTTATGGGGTTCTTGTGGCTGCCGAGGCGTAGAGGCGTGTTTGCGCTTCCCGGAACAATAAAGGTGGAACCAGAGGGGTCCAATGGGTGGATCCATACCGCCAGTAATTCTTTTTCCACAATATAGGGAAACACAATGCCGGGGGGGAGGATAAAAGATCTTTTCTGCTGACCATTATCCTGGGTATTAAGTCCCCATTTTTCAAGGGTTCTCGACTGACCGTGCTTGTTCCAGCCCAGGTGTATCTGTTTGACAAACTGGTTGGTCAGGTCCTGTTGAAACAGTAAAACCTGGGGGTCTTCATTGTTTTTACCCCACAAATGGCGGTGGGACCGGGTCACAAAGGATCTGGCCTTTTGTTTCCACAAAATCGGATCTTTCAGAGGGTCAGCGCTCATGGCAATCTCCTTCAATAAAATAGGTTAATTCTTTTCTGGAAAATTGCCCGGCCATCTCGATGATTTTTTTGGAGTACCTGCCAAGTTCACATAATTGGGTTGTTTTTTTTAAATATGTTTTTTGATCCATGACGCCAGAATACCAGAAAAGTTTGGGGACCAAAAGTGCATTTATAAAAGGAATTTGTTGGGCATGGCACAACCGGGCTGCTCTGCCGTCATCCACAAGGACAAAGGCGCCGGTTTTTTTAAAACCATTTGAATTACAAAAAATTTGAATGGTCTCTTTTTCCCCCTTGTCCATGGCCAGAAAATTTTTTTGTGCAAACAGGGGGTGGTCAGCCGGGCCAGGTTCTCGGAATATAATGGGAGCAGCGCTGTCGTGGGTTTTTTTTTGAAGGGTTTTGAAATAGGCGACTCCGGGGTATCCGGTTTTTGTGATTTCCCTGAAAACCTCTGGAGACATGATCAGTTGCCAGGCATTTAAAAGGGGGGCAAAAAGATCGGACTTGTACAAAAGAATGGCAGAGGAGGCATCAATGAAAACTTTTTTAGTGAAAACTTTTTTGGCAGCACAGGGCATCAAAGAATAAACTCCTTATAAATAAAAAATCCAT
>CAYWNB010000056.1:12032-16763 GCA_964459195.1 uncultured Desulfobacula sp. | reverse complement strand
AATCCTCTGATTATGAATTCTTTCGGCTTTTCAGATCATCAAGCCTGTCTATTAAATCTTCTCTCTTAGTGGTGTTCCAATGATGCCGCAGGTGCCTGCAATGTCACACACGACACCTCACATTCTCCGTTTTTGGCGGATACGTAGATAATATTATCGGAAATGGTGATGGAAAGATCCATGGTCCGCTGCACCAGGGCGGCCAATGCCTGTATGTTTTTCCAGTCAAACTGAAAGACAGAGACCTTTAAGTCTTTGAATTTGATCTGTTCCTTTGCCCACCAGCTGTCAGACTTCAGGTTAAAAGAATACACCTTGACAACAGGGGCGAGCCGGGATGCTTTTTTGATTCTGTCCGGGGCTGGTTCTCCGATGTCAATCCACAGGTCGAGTTGATCCTCCAGGGTGCGGGCCCAGATATCCGGCTCTTCCACAGCGGAAAGTCCTTTTGTGAAGGTTATATTTCCTCGGGCATTCATGCAGAACGCCAGGACCCTTGCCATCATCCGCTCACGAGATTCAGAGGGGTGCTGGGCAATGGTTAAATCGAAACTGTCATAATGATTGCCGTCGATATTGGATAATGAAATTTTTATTTTGTAAATGGTCGGTTTTAATGCCACACACACCCCCCTGTTCTGTAAAGATAAAAAGAAGTCACGAATTAACCAATCCGGGCGGCCGGGTCCCCAACCGGATCACATTGACATCGGCTATAAATTTTATGTATTACCCGGGAGGTTCCAAAAACAACTCCTAATCATAACTGAAAACCTTGTACACAGTTGAGGTGCCGAGCATGGAATCGATCCTGCCCTCCAGTTCAGCTCGGTCATTGTTGCGAAGCCACCAGTTCCAGGCTTCAAGGGTTTTCCAAGTGCTGATCACCAGATACTCATTGGGGTCATCCACATTTCTCAGGGTCTCTCCAGAAATATAACCTGGCTGGCGATGGGCCATGCCCCGGAGTTCAATGAGCATTTCTGACAGGGCCGGCAGCAGGGCTACGTCCATGCCGCTGGTCAGCTTGGGAATTTTTCGAGTCATCAGTGCACGGATGGTCATCTCTTTCTCCTATAATATGTCACACTGGCTGTTATTACATCGCCAGGCTCTTTAATGTCAACAATACGCCCGCAGCAACGGCAGAACCGATAACACCGGCCACATTGGGGCCCATGGCGTGCATGAGCAGAATGTTCTGGGGATCGGCTTCCATACCGACTTTCTGGCTGACCCGGGCTGCCATGGGAACGGCAGATACGCCGGCTGAACCGATCAAGGGGTTGATCTTTGTTTCAAACACCAGGTTCATCAGTTTGGCCATGAGAACACCCGATGCGGTGCCGATGGCAAAGGCGATGGACCCCAGGAAAAGAATTCCCAATGTTGACAGGTTCAAAAACTGATGGGCGGAAAGCTGGGCGCCGACACCCAGGCCCAGAAGGATGGTGACAATATTAATCATGGCATTCTGGGCTGTTTTAGACAGCCGGTCCACCACATTGCATTCCCGCATAAGATTTCCGAACATGAAAAACCCGATAAGGGGGGCGGCTGAAGGCAGCAGCAGCACACACAGTCCCAGGACAGAGAGGGGGAAAATTATTTTTTCGATTTTTCCCACATGGCGCATCTGTTTCATGCGGATTTTACGTTCAGCCACCGTGGTCAGGGCCCGCATGATGGGCGGCTGGATAAGGGGCACCAGGGCCATGTAAGAGTAAGCTGCCACGGCAATGGGACCCAAAAGATGCGGGGCCAGCTGGCTTGACAGAAAGATGGCCGTGGGGCCATCCGCTCCTCCGATAATGCCGATGGAGGCGGCTTCAAAGAGATCAAAATGGATGCCCGGAACGTATTCTGACAAGGCCAGTGCGCCGATAAGGGTGGTAAAAATTCCCACCTGTGCCGCAGCTCCCAGCAGCAGGGTTTTCGGATTGGCGATGAGGGGCCCGAAATCAGTCATGGCCCCGACCCCCATAAAAATCAGGAGGGGAAAGACCCCTGTTTTGATGCCGATGGTGTAAATATAGTAGAGAATCCCTCCGGGATCGGACATGGATGCCAGGGGTATATTGGTCAGGATGGCGCCAAACCCCATGGGAACCAGGAGAAGCGGCTCAAAATTTTTTTGGATGGCAAGGTATAACAGCAAAAGCCCTACGCCGATCATAAAGAATTGTTTGATCCCTTGAACATCCTCGCCTGTGACGGGGGAAAATAAGTTGAACAGGCCTGTGGAGCGTCCGAAATTGAGAATCATGTCGCCAATGGGCGGAAGGAGGGTTTGCCCATTGGCGGCAGAGATCATTGAAACCAGCAGGAGAAGAATAGAGCCAATGATAATGACTGTTTTTTTCACACACATGAGGGTGTCCTTTGGATCTTGCTGATCATATCAGGGTCAAAAGCACCTGGCCGGACTGAACCGTCTGCCCCTTGGTCACGGCAATTGAGTCGATGATACCGTTGGCCGGTGCGATTACCGGGGTTTCCATTTTCATGGCCTCGAGAATCACCAGGGTCTCTCCTTCTTTTACCTGATCTCCCTGAACAAACAAAATTTCATATACATTTCCCGGCAGCTGGGCTTTGACCTCAATGACCGGAGCTTTTGCCGGGGCTTCCATCTGTCCGCCTGAAGAGGGGCTGATGCCTGAGACCTTTCCGGTTTCATCCTCGACAATGACCTCATAACAATTTCCGTCAACGGTCACCTTGTACTGGGAGGTGGCCCAGGTCTCTGGGATGCGATCAACGGGCTTGGGATCAACTGGCTTGGAAACAGGCCCGGTCGACACATTGGTCTGCCGGGGTGGTAAATCCTCCTTCGGGGTTATCTTGCGGCAGTGGATGGGCCTATCCCCTTTGAGAAAATCCAGCCCCTTGTTTCCGCCGGGGGTTGTAAGCGCTCCGATGATGAAGATATTTTCTTCGGTCACGGGAAGACCCTGGGCCTCAAGGATCTTTTTGGCTTTGGGGATGCCCGGCTCCAGAATATCCAGGGGGTCTCCTTCAAAGACAGGCATTTTCAGCTGCTGCTGGGCGATATGGACAATATCGGGATCCGGGGGGAGGGGGGTTCTGCCGAAATATCCCAGCACCATTTTACCGTAACCGTCTGTGATTTTTTTCCAGGGCCCCTGGGTCACATTGGCATAGGCCTGCTGAAAATAAAACTGGGAAACGGGGGTGACCGATGTGCCGAATCCTCCCCTGGCAATACAGTCTGCCATGGCGGCGATCACCTTGGGGTAAAGATGGAGGGTGCCTGTGTCGCGCATCATCATGGTGTTGGCCGTTAATGCGCCGCCGGGCATGGGAGAGAGGATCACTTCTGAGGAGATCTTTTGTGCCTCCGGGGGAAAAAAATAATCCTTGAGACATTCTTCCTGGATGCGGTTGGCTTCCATGATCTTGTGAACGTCAATGTCTAGGAAGTAGCCGCTTCCTTTGAGGGCATGCCACATGGAGATCATATCCGGCTGGCAGGTGCCGCCGGACAGAGGAGAGCGGGCCAGGCAGACGCCGTCACAGCCGGCTTCCACGGCGGCCTTGTACTGGACAACGCCAATGCCAGCGGTTTCATGGGTGTGCATCCAGATTTTCTCCTGATCTCCCAGAAGTTTTCTGGCCGCCCGGATCGTGTCGTACACCTTTTGGGGGTTGGCGGTTCCCGAGGCATCCTTGTAACAGATGGAATCATAGGGAACCCCTGAATCAAGTATCTCCTTTAATGTTTTAAGATAAAACTCAGGGTCATGGGCGCCGGTGCAGCCGGGGGGCAGTTCCATCATGGTGATGACCACCTGGTGATGGAGCCCTGCGTCCTTGATGCACTGCCCCGAGTAGACCAGGTTGCGGACATCGTTAAGAGCATCGAAATTACGTATATGGGTTATGCCGTGCCGTTTGAACATCCGTGCGTGGAGGTCGATCATGTCCCTGGGCTGGGCCGAGAGGGCCACCACATTGATGCCCCTGGCAAGGGTTTGAAGATGGGCATCCGGGCCAGCAGCTGTTCTAAAACGGTCCATCATGGAAAAGGCAGATTCACCGCAGTACATGAAAAGACTCTGGAAACGGGCGCCCCCCCCGGCTTCCAAATGATGAATTCCGGCTGCCACGGCAGCTTCTACGGCAGGAAGAAAATCGTCTGTCAGGGTGCGTGCGCCAAAAACCGATTGGAACCCGTCCCGCATGGAGGTGTCCATAAAGTTTATTTTTTTCATTGGTATCCTTTCCGGCATTAACGTTGGATAAAGTGAATGGTTATGGTTGCCTGTAACGGCCGATACGCTTTCTATGGGCTGCAACTGCCGCACTGATAATGGCAGTAAGCCTGAGGTTATCCCCAGGGGGCTTTGCGTTTCTGGTGACCGAAGGCCTGTGGGAGGTGATCGCAGATGCCTCTTTCAGGGTATATGGTTTGAGCAGCTTTGCAAACAGATGGATGATGACCAGCAGCAGGAGAAGAAACGAAAAAACCACTGTCATTCCCAGCAGGGTTAGTTTTAATCCTTGAATAATCATAGGCCTCTCCTTTTTTAAGAAAACGAACCTGTCATAATTCAATCTTAACTCACTTGATTTAATATCGGACCCAGACTCTAAAGTAAAGTTGGAAAATAATTATTTTAGTGCAGGGATACACCCCTTTGAATATCCATGGGCGAAAATCTTATTATCTCCGGGCGATTTTCCCATGAACATGGAATACACCCTCAA
>CAYWNB010000056.1:3451-11932 GCA_964459195.1 uncultured Desulfobacula sp. | reverse complement strand
CGAAAATCTTATTATCTCCGGGCGATTTTCCCATGAACATGGAATACACCCTCAAAATACCGGGGAAGAAGGGAGACTGTGTAGGTCATTATAAAATAGAGTATTTGGCTGCCCGCTGGCTGATGCTTTCGGCACAGGCCGTGTAGTAGTTCACCACCTTAATCATCTGGGCGATAATCATTTCGGGTCCGAAACAATACCCCAGGCGCCATCCGGTCATGGCATAGGTTTTTGAAAAGGATTTAATCACTAGGGTTCTTTTGTCCATGCCCTCCCGGGTATAAATGGATTCCGGGGGATCTTTAAAAAATATTTTGTCATAGACTTCATCTGAAATCACCAATAGATCGTGGCGGATGGCTATTTTTGCAATCTCGTCAAGAACATCCCCGGGGATCACGGCACCCGTTGGATTGTTCGGTGAATTTAGCAGTATTATCTTTGTTTTTTGGGTGATGGCCTTTTCAATGGCTTCGGGTCTTGGGATAAACCGGTCTTCAAACAAAGCCGGAACCGGGCAGATCTGACCCCTTGCAAGTGTGATATGGGCCAGGTAGTCCGGGAAATAGGGTTCTATCACAATGAACCTGATCGCCTGGTTCCAGAAGGGTTCTAAAGGCCGCAGTAAGACCGCCCATGGCACCGTGGGTCACCAGGATGGATGAGATGGGGACCGAGGATTTTATTTCCCGGGAAAGATGCACGGATAATTTTTCCAGCAAGTCGGGATCTCCCTGGGACTGGGTATAGTGGGTATGTCCGTTTTGGACGTCTTCAAAGGTTTTGGCAATAATACCCGAGGGAGTATCAAAATCGGGTTCGCCGATCCCAAGGCTGATCACATCGGTTAACCCTTTGGCCATTGCACCCATTTCCCGGATAACACTGTATCTGAGATCTTTGATATCGGCGGATATTTTATTTTTAACTGTCATGGCAGGCCTTATAGATATTTCAATAGTTTAGGGATAAACATTATATTGTAACGCGGGTGACATTTTTTATATTATATTTTTTCATTTTATTGATCAATGCCGGGTGTGATAGTTTTAACAGTATGGCACTTTTGCGTATGGTTTTGGCAGTTTTCAAGGTATTGACAATGATTCTTTTTTCAAGATCTGCCACCTGGTCTTTAAGAGACAATTGATGGGTGGTGGAAACATCGGATAGGGGCAGAGTGCCATGAACCATTTCATGGCTGAATAAAATAGTGTCAATGTCTATGGGGTCATCTTCACATAAAATCGCAGCACGGTCCACAACATTTTTAAGCTCCCTGATATTGCCAGGCCAGTGATGGGTTTTAAGCTTGTCATAGGCCCTCTGGGTTAACACAGGCATTTTTTCTTCAAGCTTGCTGGTCAGGGCAAATAAAAAATGGTCCACCAGCAAAGGGATATCATCCAGCCGCTGGCTTAGGGGAGGAATATGGATAGGCAGGACACTGACCCGATAATATAAATCTTTACGAAAGGTTTTTTCTTCCACCCACTGCTCAAGGTTTTTATTGGTAGCTGTGATGATCCTTGTATTGACGGGGATTTCCTTTGTACCCCCAATTCTTCTGACAGCACCTTCCTGGATCAACCGCAATAGTTTGGCCTGGGATGCCAGGGACATTTCCGCAATTTCATCTAAAAAAATTGTGCCGTCTTTGGCAGTTTCAAACAGACCGGCCTTGCCCTGGCTTTTTCCACCCGTGAAAGCGCCGCCCATATATCCGAACAACTCACTTTCCAGCAGGGGATCTGGCAGAGCGGCACAATTGATGGGGACAAAGCGGCCGGTCCTTTTACTGGCCATGTGGATGGCCCTGGCAAACAACTCTTTCCCCGTGCCGCTGGCACCCCGAAGGGCCACCGGCGAATCTGTGGTGGCAATTTTCTGGGCAAAGGCAATGGCCGCTTTTATGGTGGGATTTTTTCCAATAATGTCACTAAAACTGATAAGCGTAGGATCTGAAAAGGTCTGGGCCATTTCTCTGATTTCCTGCATGTCTTTTGCAATTTCAACGGCACCGACAATCAGGCCTGAACTGTCCCGGATGGGTCTGCAGGTTGAAATATACTGATACCGGCCCTGGCTTGTGATCAGATTTTGCTTAACATTTTTCAGACTTTTCCCTTCAAGGCATTCCAGAATGGGATACTGTGGCAGATCAATGCTCCTGATATTCCGGCCGATGATCTCGTCCGGGGTGCAATTGTATACCCTTCCGGCCACGCGATTGATTGTGGTGACCTTTCCTTCCCGGTCTGTGGAAATGACGCCGTCGCTGATATTGTCCAGCACAACCCTGAATCGGTCTTCCCGTTCCTCCTGGGGAAGGGTGTCGATAAAATTTAATTCCTGCAGGCCTTGGGTGGCTTTAAGATGGGTCACAACCGCATCAATGTTATCTGGTAAAAGGCGGCCTTCAATTTCCATGTAAACAACGGCTTTATTATCTTTTCGGACCACTTCCATAAAAATAATAGTGAGACTGGAGTCTGCAACGGTTTTAGAAATATCTGCAACAATGCCCACACGGTCCTTATAACTGAGCTTGATTTTTACATTCATTGGGGTCTCCTGTGAAAGATAACAACAAACGGTAATATTATTTACCGTTTGTTGTTATGAATCGCAAGTATTCCGGAAAGAATATTTTTTTTCAATAGATCCCCATTAAGAACCCTTTTAAATCAGTTGTTCAATCGGAGTGTAGGGCATGTCAAACGCCTCTGCCACACTTTTGTATGTTATTTTGCCTTTAATGACATTGGCGCCCCGTTTGATTTCTTTATTTTCCTGCATGGCTTTTTTCCAACCTTTGTTGGCAATTTCAATGGCATAGGGAAGGGTTGCATTGGTCAGTGCTGTGGTGGATGTTCTGGCAACGGCACCGGGCATGTTGGCCACACAATAATGAACGACACCATCTACTTCATAGGTAGGGTCTGCATGGGTGGTTGCTTTGGACGTTTCAAAACAGCCCCCTTGGTCAATGGCAACGTCAACAATGACAGCTCCTTTTTTCATGGTTTTGAGCATCGCACGGGTGAGCAGTTTGGGGGCTTTTGTGCCGGCAACCAAAACTGCACCGATAACCGCATCTGCTTTGGTGACCAGTTCCGCAAGGATACCGGCATTGGACATGATCGGGAAGCAGTTGGCAGGCATGACGTCATCCAGATAGCTCAGTCTTTCCAGGTTGGTATCCAGGATATACACTTTTGCACCCAGTCCGCAGGCCATTTTTGCTGCATTTATACCGACCACACCACCGCCGATGACCACCACTGTGGCAGGTTCTACACCGGTAACTCCGCCCAGAAGGACACCAAGCCCGCCCTGGGGCATTTCAAGATACTTGGCAGCTTCCTGGGTGGCCATGCGACCGGCCACCTCACTCATGGGAACCAGAAGGGGAAGGGAGCCATTGTCTCGTTCAATGGTTTCATAGGCAATGTCAATGGATTTGCTTTTTATAAGGGCCCGGGTCTGCTGTTCGTCTGCTGCCAGGTGAAGATAGGTGAACAGGATCTGATCTTCGCGGATCATATCATATTCGGAAGGTTGAGGTTCTTTAACATGCATGACCATGTCGCATTCTGCATAAATCTGTGCCGGGGTTTCGGAGATGACAGCACCGGCTGTAACATAGTTTTCATCGGGAAACCCGGCGCCGAGGCCTGCATCTTTTTCAACCCTTACATCGTGACCGTTCTGTCGCATGGCGACAACACCGGCAGGTGTCATGCAAACTCTTTTTTCCAATACTTTTATCTCTTTTAAAATGCCAACAATCATGGGAGGGCTCCTTGTGTGTTTTTTAAAATTTTAAAGGTGATACCCTTAAATCAGGATATCAGTGTTACAGATCCATGGTTCCCCCTATCCCTTAGCAAATATCTTGCCAGTGATTGTTTTTTTTAAATATTGGGTTCACTGGGTGGTTGATGGGACCTGAGGACAGCTGTTTGTAAAGGTTTTCAAAAAAAGCGCTGTTTCAAAAAAAAGTGCTCCAGGACAAGGGGAAAAATAATTAAGCGGTAACAAAAACTACCAGAATCTCTCTGGATTTTGGCAAGGACTACAGGAAGAGCGGGTTAACAATCTTGGAGTTAAAATTACCATTGGTAATTAAACTGACCATTTAAAATCAACCGCTTTTGACAAAAATTTCATTTGCGCAATGAAATCGGACCATGATAAAAAGTACTGAAGGACAAAAATCCTTTAAATACTGGGGAATTTAAATATACGGCAGCAGATTTATAAGTGATATTGGACCCCTCAACACCGCAAAGAGAGTAAATATAAATATGAATTATGATCTTGGAAATTTAGTTGAACCCATATTCAGACCTCCATCAGAATGGGATTCTTTATTGATTGGCGTTACAAATGGTTGTACCCACCGATGTACATTTTGCTCGATGTATCGGACAAAAAAGTTTTTTGTGCGTAAAGACATTGAAGAAATCAAGACCGATATTCGCAAGGCCGGTGAGATGTTCGGTAATAAAGTAAAAAAAATATTCTTTGAAGATGGCAATGCCTTTGTTGTAAAACCCGAGGTCCTCATTGAATTGACCCAATATTGTTATCAAAAACATCCCAATTTAAAAAAAGTTACTTCCTATGCCCATGCCCAAGATATCCTCAAAAAATCCGATGATGATTTAAAACGGATTGCGGATGCCGGTTTTACAATGGTGTATGTGGGGATTGAAAGTGGAGATGACCAGGTTCTCAAAGCGTGTAACAAAGGTGTTACCCAGGATGAATTAGCCCTTGCAGCCCAAAAATGCCACCGGGCAGGAATTGCCTGGTCTGGAATTTTTCTTTTGGGGCTGACGGGGAACAATTCGGAAAAAAGTCAGCGGCATGCCATGGAATCCGCGAAATTGATAAACCGTATGGCTCCCACCATGCCAAGGAAATGGTATATTTCACCGCTCACACTGGAGGTGACGCCAGGGTCTGAAATCTGGGCCCAAAAAGAAGCAAACAAGTTTGTGCCATGCTCAGCGACTCAAATTTTAGAGGAATTATATACCTTGATAGAACATACGGCAGATGATCTCCAGGGGTGTATATTTAACACCAACCATGCCTCCAATTATCTGAGCTTAAAGGGAGAACTGGCAAAAGACAAAAAAAAGTTCCTGAAGATAGTTACAGACGGTATTAATGACCCAAAGACGCGACGACCCGAATACATGCGGGGGCTATAGGAAGGGGTTGAAATTTTATCATAGGGGCAGCAGACACTTTCGATCCCATTAAAGTTGACCTCCGCCAAGCACTTTGTACAGGCTGACAAGGTTACTCAAGTAGGCCTGCTTGACCATTACCGCATCCTGCTGGGCAGAAAAAAGTGATCTTTGGGAATCCAGGACCGTCAAAAAATTATCAATACCGTCCTGATATCTGGCATTGGACAATTCATAGGCCCTTTGACTGGCGTCAACCAATGCATTCTGAGCGGCCAGCTGGTATTGAAAGGTTCCCCTGGCTGCCAATTGGTCTGCCACCTCTCTAAAGGCAGTCTGAAGGGCGGCTTCATATTCTGCCACCGCCATTTCTTCACTGGCCAGGGCCGTATCCAGGCTGGCATTGAGGCCGTCCCGGTTGAATATGGGGATGGAAACTGCAGGGGCAATATTCCACGCCCAGGCAGCACCTGAGGACAACAAAGAGGAAAGGCTGTCACTGGCAAGCCCGAAGGACCCCGTAAGGCTGATGGCGGGATACAGGGCTGCCCGGGCGGCTCCGATATCCGCATTTGAGGCTTTCAGGCGGTGCTCGGCCCCTTTTATGTCGGGCCGTGCCAGCAAAATAGTGGAGGGCAGTCCTGTGGGAATATCGTCCATGAATTGAACCGTGTCGATGGTCTCGCTGTTATCCAGAAGGTCCTCAACGCTGGCTCCTGCCAGCAGGACAATGGCGTTCTTTGCCTGGGCCGTTAAACGGGTATATTGGGCAATGGAAACCCTGGCACGCTCAACCAGGGTAGCTGCCTGGGACAGGTCAAGCTGGGTGGCTGATCCGACCTCGTATTGCAGCTTGACCACGGCATATGTCGCCTGTTGTGCCGCAAGGGTGTCTTTGGCCAGCAACAGCAGTTTTCTATACGCCAGATAGGACAGATAGGCCTCCGAGGTCTGGGCGATCAATGCAATGCGGGTATTTACTGCGGCTTCTTCGGTTGCCAGATAGGTTTCAAGGGCCGCCTGGTTCAGGCTTTTGACCCTGCCAAAGAAATCCAGTTCATAAGAGGTCATTGCAAGATTGGCACTCAGGGTGGAACTGGTGACAGATTTTCCGGTGGCACTGACGTCTGCTGGAACCCCTGTTCTGGCGGCAGACCCGGCCCCTGAAATGGTTGGCAGGCTGTCCGAACGCTGTATTCTGTAGGCTGCCTTTGCCTGCTCAATGGTGAGCACGGCCACTCTCAGGTTCCGATTATTTTCCAGGGTCCTTTCAATGAGTGCTTTCAGAGGCGCTGATTTAAAATAATCTTTCCAGGCAATATCCGATACCAGGGCATCGGATGCTGAGACATCCGAGACTGCAGCCGTTTGTGTTTTCCCATTGACCTGGGTTGCCGGGTAGGCATTGCCCGAAGGCCAGATGGTTGTGACAGGCAGTTCCGGCCGCTGGTATTCCGGGATCATGCTGCAGCCAGTCATGGGAACTAGCGCAATTACCACAAGCGCCAGGGCAATTGTCAGTTTTCTATTATACATATTCCACCTCATTTCCGGCCGCTTTGGCCTTTTTTTTCTTTTCCGTCCACTGTTCAATCATAATGTAGAACAGCGGAACATAGGCGATGGCCAGGGTGGTTGCCGCCACCATGCCGCCGATGACCCCGATGCCGATAGCGTTTTGGCTGGCAGATCCGGCACCGTTGGCCAGGGCAAGGGGGGTAACCCCCAGAATAAATGCTAATGATGTCATGAGGATCGGGCGAAGTCTCTGTTCTGCAGCTGACATGGCGGCGTCAACAATATCATGCCCCTTTTCATGGAGATCCTTTGCAAATTCAACAATCAAAATGGCATTTTTCGATGCCAGACCGATGGTGGTGAGCAATCCGATTTGAAAATATACGTCATTGGTGAGGCCTGCCATCCGGGTGGCCACCACAGATCCCACAATTCCCAAGGGAACGATGAGCATGACCGAAAAAGGAATGGACCAGCTTTCATACAATGCCGCAAGGCACAGGAAAACAAAAAGAAGGGACACGGCATACAACAGGGTTGTCTGGGAGCCAGCCATTCTTTCTTCATAGGAGATTCCCGTCCATTCCAGCCCTATTCCCTGGGGCAGTTTTGCGGCAAGGGTCTGGATGATGTTCATGGCATCTCCGGAGCTGACGCCATGCGCCGGAGCACCCAGAATTTCCATGGACGAGGATCCGTTGTATCGCTCAAGCTTGGGGGAGCCAAAGGTCCAATGCCCCTTGGTAAAAGATGAAAAGGGCACCATTTCGTTTGTTTTGTTGCGAACATACCAGCGGTCGATATCTTCGGGCATCATCCGGGAAGACGCCTCTCCCTGCATATAGACTTTTTTCACCCGGCCCTTGTCCACAAAATCATTTACATAGGTGGATCCCCATGCGCTTGCCAGGATACTGGTGATGTCCGACGTGGACACGCCGAGAACCTCTGCTTTCTCATAGTCAATATCCAGTTTATACTGGGGCACGTCGGCCAAACCGTTTGGCCGGACACCCACAAGCGCAGGCTCTTTGGATGCCATACCTAGCATCATATTTTTAGCGTTGACCAGGGTTTCATGGCCCAGTCCTGCCTGGTCCACCAGTTGAAAATCGAAACCGGTTGCGCGGCCAAGCTCACTGATGGGAGGGGGGATAAAGGCAAACACAGCGGCATCTTTGATACCATAGAGTCTGCCCATGGCTCTCTGGGCAATGGCGGCTGATTTTTGGTCCGGCCGGGTTCTAAGGCCCCAGTCTTTGAGTTGAATAAAGCCCAGGCCCACATTCTGTCCCCGCCCGGCAAAGCTGAAGCCTGTCACTGTGAAGATACCTTCAACATTCTCAGCCTCCTGGTTCAGAAAATATTCTTCCACCTTTTGTACACTCTGCCGTGTCCGCTCGATGGTGGCACCGGGAGGGGCCGACACCATCATCATCAGACTGCCCTGGTCTTCATCGGGCAAAAATGAAGTGGGCAGCAATTGAAACATGTAGACCAGTCCGCCGATAATGAAAAGATAAATGAGCATGAACCGTATGGATCTTGCCGCAATGTATCCCACACTTTTCCGATAGGTGCGTCTTGCCGTATAAAAATTTCTGTTAAACCAGCCGAAAAACCCTTTTCTGCCCTCTTTGTGTACAGAGTCTACCTGGGTGAGCAGGGTGGCACACAGGGCCGGCGTCAGCACAAGGGCCACTAGAACGGAAAGGGCCATGGCCGATACGATGGTAATGGAAAACTGGCGGTAGATCGC
>CAYWNB010000056.1:0-3351 GCA_964459195.1 uncultured Desulfobacula sp. | reverse complement strand
GAATCTGCCATATTGGACTTGATATAGTCGCCAATGTCATTCTGATCCATGCTGCCGTCTTCGGAATACACGCCCACAATCAACAGATAACTCTTTGACGCCTTGCTCACAGTAACGCCCTGGGATTGAACGCCCTGGGGCAAAAGCGGTTTTATCGTTTGCACCTTGTTTTGTACCTGAACCTGGGCGATATCAGGATCTGCTTCCGGTTCAAATGTCAGGGTGATGGACAGATTCCCGCTGCTGTCGCTGGACGAGGAAAAATACCTCAGATTGTCAATCCCTGTCAGGCTCTGCTCAATGACCTGGGTGACACTGTTTTCCATTATTTCTGCCGAAGCACCCGGATAGGAAGTGGAAATATTGATGCTGGGCGGTGCGATTTTGGGGTATTGCTCTATGGGCAATGTCATTACGGCAAATAGCCCTGACAACATGATGACAATGGCAATCACCCATGCAAAGATGGGTCGTTCTATAAAAAATTTCGACATTCTTTTATCCTGTTATTAACTATTGGAAGGCTGTAGTTCCACAATGGTTACGCGTGCCATGGGACGGATTTTCTGCAGACCCTCCACCACAACACGGTCTCCGGGCTTCAGGCCCGATGTCACCAGCCATTTGTCGCCAATGATCCGGGAAACAACGATGGGGCGGGTATTGACGATGCCGGCCTCGTCAACCGTCCACACCACAATACTGCCGTCGGCATTTCGCACCACGGACTGCTGGGGCACGGTGATGGCATCTGACTGCCTCGACTGCTCCACACGGGCTTTGACAAATAATCCCGGGAGCAGTTCATCTTCCGGATTGGGGAAGAGGATTCTCAGCTGAACCATACCGGTTCCCTGGTCCACGGTGACATCGGAAAAGAGGATTTTCCCTTTTTCGGAATAGGCATCGGTTTCACCATCGATGAACAGCAGGGCTTCGGGATTTCTGGTTTGGGCTGTCATCTGTTTGCGCAGTTTCATCATATCCCTGGCGGATTGATTCACATCCACATATATCTGGCTCAGGTTTTGTATGGTTGCCATGGCCGTTGCCTGACCGGCGGTGACAAGAGCCCCTTTTGTGACCGAGGATCTGCCAATTCTGCCAGAGATGGGTGCAAACACTCGGGTATACGCCAGGTTAATTTTAGCCGTTGCCACATTGGCTTGGGCAACCGTGACGGCAGCGTTTGCCTGGGCAAGAGCGGCCACCACATCATCATAGGCCTGATGACTGACGCCTCCTAATTTTACAAGCCTGGCGTATCGCTTCACTTTGGGTTCAACGGCGGTGAGGTCTGCCTGGGCTTGAACTAGACCGGCCAGGGCGCTGTCATGGGCTGCCTGGTATGTTGCCGGGTCAATCTGATACAATTGTTGCCCTTTTTTAACCGCACTGCCTTCGGTGAACAAACGATTGAGGACGATTCCCGATACCTGGGGACGTATTTCTGCGATTTGAAAGGCAGAGGTCCGCCCGGAAAGATCTTTGGTGAAGATCACTTCTTGTTGGCGAATGGTATGGACGGCTACCTCCACAGGGGGGGGCGTTTGTTTCTGGGCTTGGGCCGGCGGGACCTGACCCTTTCCTGTGAACATAAAATAACCGACGCCTAAAAGGATCAGAACACTGAATCCGGTCAATATTTTGATTTTCATTTTTTTCTCCTGCTAGGTAGTATAATTCTGTCGACAAGACAGATGATGTCTTGTTTATTTTTTTTCATGTCCGGTGTCCCATCCCCCTTGTATCGGATGGATATCAGTGACCCGATAACCGTGCCGTAAATCATTTCTGCCAATACGATCGGATCCACATCAATAAAGGAACCGTCCTGGATGCCCTGACTGCAAAACGTGATCAGCGGACGCATGACAAGCTCAAATCGTTCATCAATTTGATTGGCAATGGTTCTTTTCTGCTGAACAAACCGAAAATAGAGTGAAACATCCTCGTGAATACCAAAAGCAGCATCAATAAATTCATGTAGCCGGACTATGGGATCTTTAGTGCTTTCAAAAATGGCAGTGTTGGTGTCTCTAATGGGGCCAAGAACTGTTTGATGGACATACTGCATCAGGGCTTTTTTATCTTTGAAATAATTGTACAAGGTGCCCTTGGCCACGCTGCAGCATCGTGCAATTTCATCCATGGTGACCGGTTGTTCTTCTTTGATAAGGGTTAAAACCGTCTTGACAATTTCAGTTTTCACCAAATTATCAACCAGTTCTTTTTTTTTGCTGACAACAGCCATATTGCGAATGTCCTTATTAAAAATAATGAAGGGTTGTCCTGAAAAATTTTCAGGCAACCCCTTAAACTATGGTCTTGACTCTGTGGTCAAAAAAATGACTACTGAGTCATATATATGACTTTGTGGCTTCGTGTCAAGTTTTTTTAACGGAAAGTAACATATTTTGGAAAAGATTAAAGCATCCATACATCATCGGTAAGGGGTTGATCAAGTGGGGGGCCTGTCCGCGATAGAATATATTTTTTTAATAATATTCAGATATTGCGCTTTATAAAGACCACAGCTTGAACACAGGATCAGATCCTGTGTTTTCCCGAAAGTTTCAACAATATGTTCAAGATGTTTTTTTGCGGCCACACAAGGAGGATCTGTGTCCAATAGTTCGGACTCGATCCCGGCCATGATCATAATGTTTGAATCAAACGCCTGATAGAGCTGTTCAAGATCATTTACACTGCTTTGTATTGCGGCAAAACCATCAATCTGCCAGGCTTTGATGGTTGGAATGAGCCGGGAGAGGTTTCCGCAGGAATGCAAAAACACGGCAGCACCGCTTTCCTTTATCCGCTGAACAGCCCTGGTATAAAAGGGACTGCACAATGAATCGATATCTAAAGGACTGACAAAAGGACCGCTGTCCGAGGCAAAGTCATCGGTGATTACCAGGGCGGATATGGGGTGTTCAATTACGTGAGATATTAATGTCAGGGTTTTTTCAGACTCGGCTTTGTAGGCATCAAAAATCTCCTTGCGATTGCCTATCCAGTCGGTGAGTACCTGCATCAACCCCATTTGGTTGACCATTGCCTGAAAAGGACCATCAACAACTGCGAATATGGGCTTGTCATATAAGGCGGCTGCTCCTTTGATATGGGTGCTGTTAAAATACCGGTAGCCTAAGGCTGGTTTACTGGAATCTGCATCTGAAACCGGCAGGCAGACCATGGCGTGATCGAGCCGGTCTGCCATTCGTAAATGATTTTCAAGGGTATCTTCAAGACCAGCCTGGTTGAAAAGGCCAGTGCCAAGCCAAAGCTCACCCCTGGGAATAGGATGTTTGGAATTTTTTGCAATGACAGTTTTCAGTTGTTTTAAGG
>CAYWNB010000055.1:12807-16775 GCA_964459195.1 uncultured Desulfobacula sp. | reverse complement strand
AAAAAAACGCCTGGTGACAACTTATGCACCAGGCGTTTTACACAATTGGTATCTGATGGGTCTATAATTCTGCGGCTTCACCCATTTGAAACCCCAGTTCCAGGGCTGTTTTGTTCATCGTCATAAAGTCCTTGGGAATGGTGGTCTCCAGAACTTTGAGGATGGAGTCTGGTTTTACCAGCTGGGAAATTCCAATGAGGGCGCCCAGCATACAGATGTTAAAAACAATGGGTTTTTTGATTTTTTCCATGACCGTCTCATACATGGGCAGGCAGATATGTTTTGCATCCACCTTTTTTTCAATGGTCACATATTTTGAATCTACCAATAAAAGCCCCCCCGGCCGAAGGATCGGGGAAAATTTGTTATAGCTTTCCTGGGTCAGGCAGACCAGAATATTGGGCTGAATCACCTTGGGAAAATTAATTTCCGCATCAGAGATCAGTATATCGCTCCGGGTGGAGCCCCCCCTTGCTGCTGCCCCGTAACTCTGGGACTGGACAGCATTTTTTTCTTCAAAAATAGCAGCAGCCTTGGCAAGAATAATGGCCGCCGTAATCACGCCCTGTCCGCCTGAGCCTGAAAAAACAAGTCTTGAACGTTCCATTATGCGTTTCCTTTCATTGCGGTCTCGATGATGCGGTCATATGCCTCACAATATTCCGGCCTGTCCGTGTCTTCAACAAAGATGCCCCGCTGTATCAGGTTGGGATTTTGTTCCAGTTTTTTGGATCCGATTTTGGTCGTATTGGTTTTATACCCTTCCATCATCTGGACCGCATCCCCTTCCTTGTTTTTTCTGCCGTAATGGGTGGGGCACTGGGTCAAAATTTCGACAACGGAAAAGCCTTTGTGCAGGATGGCTTTTTTAAGGATATTCTTGGCTTCCGTGGCATGGAACACCGTGGATCTGGCCACAAAAGAAGCCCCTGCACCTTTGGCAAGCTCAACAACATCAAAATCGTTGTCAATGGTAGTATAGGGGGCGGTGGTGGCTTTTTTGCCAAGGCCTGAAAGAGGTGAAAACTGGCCGCCGGTCATGCCGTATATCCTATTGTTCATGACAATGGCCGTGATGTCGATGTTCCGCCGGGCCGCATGGATAAAATGGTTTCCGCCGATGGCCAGTGCATCTCCGTCTCCCATGGGCACAATGGCCTTGAGATGGGGCCGGGACAGCTTGACACCCGTGGCAAAGGTCAGTGCCCTGCCGTGGATGGTGTGCAGGGAATGGAAATCAACATACCCGGATATCCTGGAGGAGCATCCAATGCCCGAGGTCATGACTATTTCGTTCTTGGAAAGCCCCAGTTCATGGATCGCCCGAAGCAGCGACCCCAGTACAATTCCATGGCCGCAGCCCGGACACCACATATGGGGGAAAAACCGAGCTCTTACATAATCTTTAAAATCAAATGGTGTATCGTTCATCTTATACCCCCTTGCCTTGAATCATTCTCAGGACAGTCTTGATATCGGTGGGTGATATCAATTGGCCGTCAATCCGATTTGCCAGGAATACATTGTTGGGATTATCCACGGCGTTTTTAACCTGGGTGATCACCTGGCCCATGTTCATTTCAACCACGATGACCGCCTTGGCATTGGCACATTTTTCCCGGACAATATCCGTGGGAAATGGCCAAAGCGTCTGAAGCTCCAGAACCCCGATTTTTACCCCCCTTGCCCGTCTGTTCTTGGCAAGGTGAATGGCAGAACGTGCCGAAGACCCAAAGGAAACAAGGACATATTCCGCATCATCCATGAAATATTCCTTGTACATGGCAATATCATTGATAGAGTTTTCGATCTTGTCCACCAAATGGTGTAAAAGGCCATTGACCACTGCAGGGTCGTTGTTGGGAAAACCCCACATGTCATGGAAAAGGCCGGTCACATTATACCTGTGCTCCGCCCCAAAATCAGACATGGGCAGCCGGCCGTCCTCACGGGGAAGATAGGGATGGTAATCCACGTCTTTACCAACCGCAGTTCGTAACCGATCCACCACGGGCATATCTCCTGGTTCCGGAATGACAAGTTTTTCGCGCATGTGGCCGATGGCTTCATCCAAAAGAAGAACAACCGGGGTCCGATAGGTTTCCGCCAGGTTAAAGGCGTCCACCGTTATCTTAAACACATCCTGGTGATTGGATGCGGTAAGGGCGATGATGGCGTGGTCCCCATGGGTTCCCCATCTGGCCTGGTTTACGTCTCCCTGGCTCACATGGGTGGGGTTGCCTGTGGAGGGACCGCCCCTTTGAACATTGGCAATGACACAGGGTATTTCTGCCATGCAGGCATAGCCCAAAGCTTCTTGTTTCAGGGAAAAACCAGGCCCCGAGGTGGCGGTCATGACTTTGTTTCCCGTAAGGGAGGCACCGATGATGGCACCCATGGAAGCGATTTCGTCTTCCATCTGGATGAATTTTCCGCCTTGCTGGGGAAGCCTTGCGGCAAGATGCTCCATGATTTCAGTGGATGGGGTGATGGGGTATCCTGCAAAAAAATTGAGGCCGGCATAAAGCGCCCCCTCAACACAGGCTTCATTTCCCTGGACAAACCTGATGTTATTCTTGTTAGTCATTTTCCCCTTCCTGCTCGTTTATGATTTGAATTGCTAAATCAGGGCATCGGAGTTCGCAGAGCATGCACGCTATGCAGTCTTCCGGTCGCACCGCGTCCACTTTCCCGTTTGAGTCAAGTTCCAGTACTCGTTTGGGGCAGAAATGAACACAGATACCACACCCTTTACACCATTCTTTGTCAATTACATGTGTGACTGATTTGCCTTTTGCCATAATATCCTCTTAATAGATAAACCTATCCAAATTTAAGGCCTTCCTTATGTGATTTGAATTCGGTTGTCAAGGATTACCGATATTTAAAATGAAGGAGATTCATTATTTTTTATTTTTTTAAGAAAAGCAATATAAAAAAAGAACTTATCGTATAAACAATAGGGATTTACCAGATAAAAAGGGCATGGTATAAGGTGTTCCATGAAGCCGATTTACGAAAACCTTGTCAGTGTAATCATCCCAACATTCAATCGGGCCTGGGCTTTAAAAACGGCAGTCGATTCGGTCCTGGCACAAACCCATGATGAAATCGAGATCATTGTCATTGATGACGGATCCACGGATAATACCCCGGATCTTCTGGCAGGGTATGGGAATCAGATCCAGGTGTTCGTCCAGAAAAATCGCGGGGTGAGCGCTGCACGCAATTTGGGGATTAAACGAAGTCATGGTGACTTTATTGCGCTCCTGGATTCCGATGATGCCTGGACACCGGATAAAATTTTCTGTCAAATTGATTTTTTTGACCAGAATCCCGACGCCCTTATCTGTCAAACAGAGGAGATCTGGATACGGAATGGCAGGCGGGTCAATCCCAAGGTCAAGCATCAAAAACCATCGGGTATGATTTTTGAGCATTCTCTTCATCTGTGTCTGGTGAGCCCTTCTGCCGTGATGATCCGCAAAAAACTTTTTGAATTAAAGGGGGGGTTTAATGAAGATTTTCCGGTGTGTGAAGATTATGATTTCTGGCTTCGCATCGCAATAGACACTCCCATTTTTTTAATTGACAAACCCTGCACCATAAAGCACGGCGGACACGAGGATCAATTGTCGGCCCATCATTCCCAGGATAAATATAGAATCGCTTCCATTGTGGGGCTGATTCAATCCGGATGCCTTTCCAGGGAACAGGAAGCAATGGCGGCAAGTATTTTAGAAAAAAAATGTTGGATTTACGGCAATGGCTGTCTGAAAAGGGGGAGGACCGAGGAGGGGCAGTATTATCTGAGACTGTATGATTCACTTTATGGGAAGAATTTATAAATCCGAGACATTCATTTCATAGAAATATTGGCCGTCTTCCATCATGGATTTTTCCTGGATCTGGGATCTGGACAGATCCTCTCGCAGGGTAATGCTGTTTTATGCCCTGGGCCTGCTCCC
>CAYWNB010000055.1:7247-12707 GCA_964459195.1 uncultured Desulfobacula sp. | reverse complement strand
TGGGCATGGAAAAAGCCCTGTGTGTTTTGGATAAGGCAACCAAGAATAGTGTGGGAATCGGAATGAAACGTCTGTCAAGGGAGTTGGGGTTTGAAATAGAAAACGGTGTGCCCAAGGCGTTATTGAACCTTGACGGGGATGCCATGGACCGCTTGATGGCGGTAGTGGGAAAAAATTGGCTTGTCAATGACGGGGTCTGGTTCCAGGCAGTGGAGTTTGAACATGGTATGAATGATGCCAAACGGTGTAATGATTCCTGCTGGGCAAAGTTTTCCCCTTATGAAGCCCATGCCATTAAGAAATTTTTAAACCTGGGCCATGCCCCGGGGCTTGCTGGATTGAAAAAGGCCTTGAATTTCAGGATGTACTCCCTCATAAATACGCAATCAATTGTTGACGAGGGACCCAAAAGTTTTGTATTTCAGATGAATAAATGCCGGGTCCAGACGGCAAGAGCAAAGAAAAATTTGGATGACTATCCGTGTAAATCTGCAGGCCTGGTGGAGTATGCCTATTTTGCAAGGGCCATGGATCCACGGATTAAAACCCAGTGCATCGGTTGTCCGCCCGACGACCATCCAGACGACTGGTTTTGTGCGTGGCGGTTCAGCTTATCGGAAAAAGTGCCAGAAAAAAAAGTGTCAGAAAAAATATAGGAAAAAATAAAAGAACTTAAATATAAAGGAAGGGATGAATCCATGGGAGCTACAGCAGACAAGATCCAGGAACTTAAGTTAAAAGAAAAAATTATCCTCGAAATGGGAGGAGAAAAAGCCCTGGCCAAACGCCGGGAAAACGGAAAACTCAATGCCAGGGAACGGCTTGACCTCCTTTTTGACAAGGGCAGCTTCAGGGAAGTGGATATGTTTGTCACCCACCGGTGCACCAATTTTGGGATGGAAGAAAAGCAGATTCCTGCCGACGGGGTGATCACCGGCCACGGACGGGTGGATGGCCGAATCGTTTTCGCCTATGCCCAGGATTTTACGGCAAGGGCCGGGTCTCTGGGGGAAATGCAGGCCAAAAAAATCTGTAAGGTGATGGATCTGGCCCTGAAAACGGGGTCTCCCATCATCGGTATGAATGATTCTGGCGGCGCCAGAATTCAGGAAGGGATTGATGCCCTGTCCGGGTACGGGGAAATCTTTTTCCGCAACTCCGCGGCTTCCGGTGTGATCCCCCAGATTTCCGCCATCATGGGACCCACCGCCGGTGGTGCTGTCTATTCACCTGCCATGACCGATTTTATTTTCATGGTAAAAGAATCCAGCTATATGTTTATCACCGGTCCCAATGTGATCAAGGCAGTGACCGGAGAAGAGATCTCCTTTGAAGCGTTGGGAGGGGCCATGACCCATAATGAACGCTCCGGTGTGGCCCAGTTTGCCTGCGAATCCGACGAAGACTGCATTTTAAATATCAGAAAAATGCTGTCCTATCTGCCTTCCAATAATATGGAAGATCCGCCAATGACGCTTCCCACCGATGACCCCAATCGCATGGATTCATCCCTGAACACCATTATCCCGGACAATCCAAATCGGTCCTATGATATTAAGGAGGTCATCACCTCCATTGTGGATGAGGGTGAATATTTTGAACCCCATCAGTATTTTGCCAAAAATATTGTGATCTGCTTTGCCAGGCTCAATGGTCGCCCCATCGGTATTATTGCCAACCAGCCCAATAACATGGCCGGTTGCCTGGACATAAACGCATCGGACAAGGCCACCCGGTTTATTCGATTTTGCGATTCCTTTAATATTCCCATGCTCACCATTGCCGATGTGCCCGGATATCTGCCCGGCAGCGACCAGGAATGGGGGGGGATTATCCGCCATGGGGCCAAACTGCTCTGGTGCTATTCCGAAGCCACGGTTCCCAAACTATTGCTGATAACCCGCAAGGATTACGGGGGGTCCTATCTTGCCATGTGTTCACAGCATCTTGGGGCAGACATGGTCTTTGCATGGCCCACGGCCCAAATTGCCGTCATGGGAGCTGAAGGGGCTGCCAATATCATACATGCCAGAGAAATCAAGGGAGCCGAAGATCCCGTTGCCAAACGGACGGAGAAGATTGATGAATATAATGAGCAGTTTTCAAATCCCTATTGTGCGGCGGCAAGAGGCTATGTGGATGCCGTGATTGTGCCGTCGGAAACAAGGCCCCGGCTCATTGATGCCCTGGAGGCCATGGCCACAAAAAGGGAAATGCGGCCGGCCAAAAAACATGGAAATATTCCGGTATAAGGAAAGGGGAATAAAGAATGGATAAGAAAAAATTAGCCGCTGCTATGGCAGCTGTCACCGCTTTTATCAATACCGGTGAAACCGCTGGTGCGGGTCAGAATTTGGCATCTGTCGAAAGGGTTTCCGAGGAGAGGCTCCCGGCAGGTCCTGCTCCCCAGATGAATTTATGGGGGATAACCGGCCGCCAGACATTGATGCAGGCCGGCACCATGATGCAGATGCGAATGTTTAAATAAGGCCGCTTTAACGAAAACCTCTTTAATAAAAGCTGCCACAGAACAAACATAATTATTTAATATGAGTGATATTTTTCAGGAGAAAACGAAATGAGTGATCATAATCAAGTCAAAATGGCCCAAATGAACTATGACAATGACAGGCCTGCAGCCGAAAATCCGGTAAAGGTCCAGGACATTTCCCTCAGGGATGGTCATCAGTCCCTTTTTGCCACCCGGGGCAGAACAGAAGACATGATTCCCGTTGCCGAGCAAATGGATGAAATCGGATTCTGGGCCGTTGAAGTCTGGGGCGGGGCCACCTTTGATACCATGCATCGTTTCCTGGGGGAAGATCCCTGGGAGCGGCTTAGAACCTTGAAACGGTATTTTAAGAAAACCCCTTTTTCCATGCTGCTCCGGGGGCAGAACCTTGTGGGGTATAGAAATTATGCCGATGATGTGGCCAAGCTTTTTGTGAAAAAGACCGTTGACAATGGGCTGGATATTTTCAGAACCTTTGATGCCTTAAATGATTATCGGAATTTTGAAACCGTGGTGCCGGTGATCAAAGAATGCGGTGCCCATTTCCAGGGATGTCTTTGCTATACCCTGACCGAGGCCCGGCTGGGGGGAGATGTCTATAATCTTGACTATTATATCAAGAAAGCCAAAGAGCTTGAAGATATGGGAGCTGACAGTATCTGCATCAAGGACATGGCAGGCCTGCTGGCACCCTATGATGCCTATGAACTGGTCAAGGCATTAAAAGCCAATGTCAAACCCCTGATTCACCTCCACAGCCATTTTACCTCGGGCATGTCTCCCCTGGCCCATTTTAAGGCCATTGAGGCCGGGGTTGATATCATCGATACCTGTATGACCCCCTATGCCTACAGAACCTCCCATGCCGCCATAGAACCATTTGTCATGTCTCTTTTAGGCACCAATAGGGATACCGGCTTTGACATACGGCGCCTGGCAGAGATCAATAATATCCTTGAACGAGATGTCCTTCCCAAATATAAACACCTGATGGATGACAGCAAGGTTTCCACTATCGACATCAATGTGTTGCTTCACCAGACCCCTGGCGGTATGCTGTCAAATCTGGTAAACCAGTTGCGGGAAATGGATGCCCTGGATAAAATTGATGAGGTCTACAAAGAACTGCCACGGGTTAGAAAAGAACTGGGCCAGATTCCCCTGGTCACCCCCACCAGCCAGATTGTAGGGATCCAGACGGTTAACAATGTCCTTTTTGATACCAAGGAAGAACGGTACAAAATGGTGACTGCCCAGGTAAAGGATCTGTGTTACGGTCTCTATGGCAAGACATCCGTCCCCATTGATCCGGAAGTTCAGAAAAAAGCCCTGAAGGGATATGACAGGGGAGAGACGCCCATTACCTGCCGTCCGGCGGAAGTGCTGGAGCCGGAGCTTGAAAAAGCCAGAGAACAAATCGGCGATCTGGCCATGGATGATGAGGACCTCATCCTCTACGCCTTGTTCCCTGTGACCGGCAAAAAATATCTGCTGCAAAAATACGGCAAAGAAGAAGTACCGGAAAGCCTCAAGCCCATTACCTTGAAGGATGTTGAAAAACAGGCGGAAATGCTCAAAAAGGCAAAGGCAGGGCAGCTGGTTGAACGAACAGCTGCCGCTAATATCCCGGAAAAAAGTGAATATGCAAGAACATTTAATGTCTTTGTTGAAGGGGAATACTTTGAGGTGGGGGTGGATGAGGTCGGGGGAGCGCCCGTTATCACCTACGCCGCTCCAGCACCTTCTGCTTCAGCACCTGCCGCGCCTGCGGCTGCTTCGGTACAGGCGGCCTCGGCAACTCCCGCTCTCAAACCGGCACCCAAACCAGCTGCTGCATCGGGAACACCGGTGACAGCTCCCATGCCCGGTATGATCATCAAGTATGAAAAAAATGTTGGTGATGCGGTCAATGAAGGGGAGACCGTTGTGGTGATCGAAGCCATGAAAATGGAAAATGCCCTGCCGGCTCCTGCCAGCGGTGTGGTGGTTGCAATTAATTATAACAGCGGAGATTCCGTGGCCAAGGGTGAGGTTCTTGCCGTTATTGAATGAGCTGTTTGACAAGACAAGGCTTATGCTTATTTTGGTAGTCTGAAAATATTTAGACTACCAATAGGAGATAAAAATAATGGCGTTTGAAACAAAAGAAGAACTGCTAGAAAAATATATAAAAATGGACAAACCCCATTGTCCCCATTGTGACCGGGAAATGACCCTTTGGGAAGTTCCCCAGCACGCAGTTTCCGATGGGCTGGGCTGGGGGACTCCCTATCTGTTCATCTGTTTTAATGATGAGTGCCCCTCCTACAAAAAGGGCTGGGATCACCTCCAGGAGGCCATGGAACAGACGGCATCTTATCGGTGTATTAATGAGCCGGGTCAGAAAAATTTCGAATATATGCCCGTATTCAGCCCCGTGGGTGCAACGGGGCAAATTCTGGATGATGCCGTCCTCATTGAGCAGGAAGCCAGGAGAGAGTTAGCCAAACAGACCTTTTCCCTATTGACCGATTATTATATGTCAAAGGACTGGGATGAAATTTTAAAGGTTGTGCTGGACCCCAAAATTCCGCCCAAGGCCAGGCTTAAGGCCGCAGAGATGGTAGGTGAACTAGGGGATTCAGAGGCGGCAGAGCATCTGATGAACCATAAGTTTCCCACACCGGTTCTTGTGGCAGGGGTAAAAAAGGCCATTGAGCAGCTCCATGAGCGGCATTACACAAGGGAGTGCCCCTATTGTGCGGAGATTATTAAGAAGCGGGCCACCGTTTGTAAACATTGCAACAAAAAAGTTTCACGGGCATAGGGCTTAGAGATAGATACAGCAGTTTAAAAAAAATATACGGAAACAAAAAAAACGAGGGCAATGGGAGAAGAAAAATCTTCTTTTTATTGCCCTCGTTTTTTTTATTGTCGGTGATTACAATATCTGATTTTAATGGCTATCT
>CAYWNB010000055.1:5006-7147 GCA_964459195.1 uncultured Desulfobacula sp. | reverse complement strand
TATCTGATTTTAATGGCTATCTATTGATTTTCTCCATATTAAAGGAGCGGTAGATGATCATTTCCAGTTTTCTTTTTTCAGGGGCATAAATGGTATCTTGAATGGATGCCATGCGTTTTTCGGCCGCTTCCCTGGAGGGAATGGCATCAAGGCCATTGCCGATGGTTTTTCCGGAAACCGTATCCATGATAACCGCATTCTTGGCATCGGTGGACACGGCAAAGGGGACCTGGAATTCGTATACCAGCCGGGCCCCGGACAGTATTTCCCGTTCATAGGATCCAATGGAACCTGCCACACAGGTGATTGCCATAAAAGGCCTGGCGTTGCAGCAGACAATCAGGTCAATGGCAGAGACATAGTCTTGTCCCTTGAATTGGACAACAAGCGCTTCATCCACTCGAATTTCTTGTTTACTGAATCCTTTTTTTTCCACTAAAAATTTTTCAAAGATCTGGCGGCTGGCTTCAGACCCCACATTGTCAATTTCTCGTCCGGTAATAAAGTCTTTGATGGGTTCAAACATAAAAATTTTCGCTTATATTAAAGAGGTTCCTGTCATTTGCGCGGGTTGGGGGATGCCGAGGGCTTTGAGGATCGTGGGGGAAATATCACCCAAAATTCCGTTTAGAACCGGGGTACCTTTGAACCTTTCCCCTGCCAGAATAAAAGGGACCGGGTTCAGGGTATGGGCGGTATGGGGAGAACCGTCCTGGGCAATCATCTGTTCACAATTTCCGTGGTCCGCTGTGATAAAGGCTATGCCATTGGTTTCCCATATGGCTTCTACTACTTTTTGTACACACCTGTCCACGGTCTCGCAGGCCTGTATGGCAGCATCTAAAATGCCGGTATGACCCACCATGTCCATGTTGGCAAAATTTAATACAATGAATTCAAACTTATTGTATCGGATTTGTTCACATACGGTTTTCGCTATTTCATTGGCAGACATGGCAGGTTTTAGGTCATAGGTGGCAACATCCCTGGGGGAAGGGATCATTATCCGCTGCTCTCCCTCAAAAATGGCTTCATTTCTTCCATTGAAAAAATAGGTGACATGGGCATATTTTTCTGTTTCGGCAATCCTGAGCTGGTTTTGCCCCTGACGGCTTAACACTTCTCCGAAAACATTGGCCAAATGCTCAGGGCCAAAGGCGGTTGGAAGGTGAAAGGTCTGGTCATACCGGGTCATGGTAACAAAAGAGGACAGGGCGGGGTGTTGCTGCCGTTTAAATCCGTCAAACTTATTTTCAATAAAGGCCCGGGTGATTTCCTTGGCCCGATCCGCCCTGAAATTGAAAAAAATCAGCGCGTCTCCATCTTGGATGACACCTTTATTCTCTTGGTCATTGTCTGCCTGGCCTTTGCCGGCATTGGCAACGCTTTTAAAAAAAACAGGCCTTATAAATTCATCGGTTTCTTTGGCATCATAGGCATCCTGGACCGCCTGGATGGGGTCCTTTGCCTGTTTGCCTTCCCCTGCGGTATAGAGACAATAGGCTTTTTTCACCCGGTCCCATCGGGTATCCCGATCCATGGCCCAATAACGGCCGCAAATACTTGAGATCTTTCCTATTCCCACAGCGTCAAGGTGGGCCTGGAGCTGTTTGATATAGGTGATGCCGCTTTTGGGGGAGGTGTCCCTGCCATCAAGAATGGGATGGATATAAAGGTTTTTAATCCCGTTTAGCTTTGCCATGTCAATGAGGGCAAACAGATGGGAAATATGGCTGTGAACCCCGCCGTCGGACAAAAGGCCTAGAAGATGCAGCCCCTTATCTTTTTCCCTGGCGGTTTCCATGGCGTTTTTAAGTTGCGGGTTCTCAAAAAAACTTTTATTTTGTATGGCAGTATTGATCCGGACAAAATCCTGGAATACCTTGCGCCCGGCCCCCATGTTCATGTGTCCAACTTCTGAATTACCCATGGTATCCTGGGGCAGGCCCACGGCATTGCCGGAACAGGCGAGCTGGCTGTTGGGAAAGGTTCTAAGGATCGTGTTCAGGAAAGGAGTGCTTGCCTGGGCAAAGGCATTCCCTTCCCTTGTGGGGCTGATCCCCCATCCATCCAGAATCATCAGAATATTGACCGGGCTGTTTTTAGTCGTCGTCGTCATCTTCGTTGCCTCCGGCATCATT
>CAYWNB010000055.1:1830-4906 GCA_964459195.1 uncultured Desulfobacula sp. | reverse complement strand
CTCCGGCATCATTTGGATCAAGGATGGAGCCGAACCGGGACAGATCAATCTTCGGGGCATCGCTCCACAGCCCTTCCAAGTCGTAAAAATCTTTTGCTTTGGACTCAAATACATGGATGATGATATGGCCGTAATCCAATAGTGCCCATTCTCCTCCCTTGATCCCTTCCATACCAAACACCTTGATTTTTTCTTTTTTCAAGGCCTTGATGACATGTTCGGCCAGAGAGGTCACCTGGCGCCCTGAACCCCCTTCAACAACAACGATCATGTCGGTATAGGAAGTCATTTTACGGACATCAATTGCGGTGATGGATTTGGCCTTACGTTCAAAAATAGGGGTAAAATAGGGGGTGTATTCTTCTGTCGGGTCCATGGGGGGGGTCATTTATATAAATCCTTTTGTTTGATAATGTTCTCGACATTTGCCGGGACAAGTCCTTTGATGGACTGGTTCTTTTTTACCCGTGCCCGTATCATGGTTGAAGAAATGTCGATTTTAGGGACATTGCAAATACGGACCGGCTGTAGTTGTTCATGGGTAAACTGCGTTTGACCTTTATCTAATTTGTATCCTTTTGAGATGTATTCGTCAATAAAGGATGCAACGGAATTTATCCCGGTTTGGTCTCCCCTGAGCATGACAATAATAGGAATCGCTTGAAAAATTAGCGCCTGTTCTTTCCAGGTAATGATATCAAAGAATGCATCAGACCCCATTAAAAGGGAAAAATGAGGCCTATGATCATGGTTTTCTTTAGCGGTGGTATTCTTAAAGGCATTAATGGTGTCAATGGTAAATGATGGGCCTTTTCTTTTCAATTCTATATCAGAGGCATAAAACCCTTCCCGTCCTTTAGCCCAGCCCCGTATCATTTCCAGGCGATCCCGGGCCGGTGCCAGATTTCTTATTGATTTGTGCGGGGGCATGGCAGAGGGGAATAAAAATATTTTTTGAAGGTGAAAAGCCTGCTTCACATATTTAACAATACCAATATGACCATTATGAAGTGGATTGAAAGTCCCTCCAAAAAGTCCTGCCATGACTTACTCTTTTTGAAGTTTGGAAGCGAGCAGTTTGACCAATGGTTTTACGCCCTTTCCGGTAACTGCTGAAATGGTAAGAACCTGAAGATTCGGCAGGGCTGTCTTAAAACTGTCCACCCGATTTTCAACGCCGGTAAGATCCATCTTGTTAAGCACAACAATCTGGGCTTTTTGGGCCAGACGTTTGCTGTACATGGTCAGCTCTTTGTTGATCAGGTTAAAGGCTTCAAGGGGATTTTCCGGGTCAATTTCTCCCACATCAATGAGATGAATTAAAATTCCGGTTCGTTCAATATGCTTTAAGAATTTGATGCCAAGGCCGATGCCCTCATGAGCCCCTTCAATGAGCCCGGGGATGTCTGCCACGGCAAAAGGTTCCCCAAAAGGGGGCTCTACCATACCCAGGGTCGGGGTAAGGGTGGTAAACGGATAATTTGCAATTTTGGGTCTAGCAGAGGACATGGAGGAAATCAGGGTGGATTTGCCTGCATTGGGAAGCCCCACAATACCCACATCCGCCAGAAGCTTTAATTCCAGTTTCAATTTTTTTTCGATTCCGGGAATTCCCGGTTGGGAAAATCTGGGCGCCCGGTTTGTGGCGGAAGCAAACCGCTTGTTTCCCTGACCGCCCCGGCCACCTTCGGCGATAATGTATTCCGCATGTTCAAGGGTCAGATCAACAATGGGCTCAAGGGTGTCTGCATCGGAAACCAGGGTACCGGGAGGGAGATCTAAATAGGTGTGATTTCCGTTTCCGCCATGCTTTTGCTTGCCAAGTCCGGGAGCCCCGTTCTTGGCATGGAACAATTTTTGGCGGCGATAATCATAAAGCGTCCGTTGTCCCGGGTCCACTCTAAGAATTACATTGCCGCCATTACCACCATCACCGCCATCAGGGCCACCAAACTCAATGTAGCGTTCCCTTCTAAAACTCATGCATCCGGGTCCACCTTTACCAGAAGTGACGGTAATGATTGCTTCATCTACAAATTTCACGCTACATAAACGCTGACTTTTTTCTTGTCGCGACCTTTTCGTTCAAAGGTCACCACACCGTCCATTTTAGCAAACAGGGTGTAGTCTTTGCCCATACCCACATTGTTGCCCGGATGGATTTTGGTGCCAACCTGTCTTACAATAATCGTTCCGGCTGAAATCATTTGTCCGCCGAATTTTTTAACGCCTCTGCGCTGGGCATTTGAGTCGCGTCCGTTTTTGGTACTACCTGCTGCTTTTTTATGTGACATCTTATCCTCTCTTCCTAGGCTGAAATAGATTCGATTTTAATTTCTGTATAATGCTGTTTATGGCCTTGCATCTTCCGATAGCCTTTCCGGCGTTTATACTTGAAAACCAGTTGTTTCTTACCCCGTCCCTGCTCAACGATGTGTGCCTTTACGATGGCATTTTCAAGTTTGGGGGTTCCAAGGGTAACCATTTCACCGTCTGAATACATGAGGACATCATCGAATTCAATCTGAGAACCTTCAGAACCTTCAAGCTTTTCAACCTTTAGAATCTGTTCTTCATGAACCTTGTATTGCTTTCCTCCGGTTCTGATAACTGCGTACATGTTAAACTCTCCTTATTATTTCAATACTTTTTGCAATTTCAAAAAACTCTTAATTTTATAATCATTTCTTAATTTTGTCAATATCTATTTATTTTTTATGGCAGCCTGACAATTAGTCTGCATATTGGCTTAGGACTATACCTTTTTTTGGACCAGGGGTCCAGTTAAAATCATCCAGGATACTATCTTTGTAAAGATTTGAAATCAGTTAACAACAGTTTAGCGGTTTCTCTTCCTCCCATCATGACCGGGGTATAGCCGCCGCCATGGGACCAGGCACTGGAAAGATACAGGCCCTTGATGGGGGTTTTGGAACTTATGTGCGCAAGGTTTCTGTCATATCCGTATATGGCGCCATTGGTATTGCCGGTATAAAAGATATTGGTGAGGGGTGTGCCGATTTCCATAATTTCAATTTTATTGGAAAGGCCTGGCATAAGTTTTTTTTCAACCCGG
>CAYWNB010000055.1:0-1730 GCA_964459195.1 uncultured Desulfobacula sp. | reverse complement strand
TTTGTGAGATATGCCGCACTGACAAGTCCCCCAAGCCCGGATCCGATGACCACAATGGGAAACGCTTGTTTGTTTTGAATCTGGGCTGCCAATGCACCGAGGCCTGTCCAGTCGATTGCCGCAGCACTGGATGCTAACACCAGGGTTTTTAAAAATTTACGTCTGGACAATGTCTGTGAAAATGACATGGGATCCTCCTTTGTTTTCATTTTAGATGGGGTTATTGAACTTTGATGGATATTTTATGTTCAGCAGAGTCCAGTACAAAGCGTGCATCTTTATACGCTGGCGGGCCAAAGGTTCCCCTGGCATTATTGGAAAATCCATACCGTTCTGCAGGAATACCGAACAGACGGGTATCTAGTTCATCATTGCTGTTTTCATCATGAAATACTTTTACGGCATATTCACCATAGGGCAGGGTGACCGTCTGGAGAACTTCATTGTTGACAATTTTAAAGTTAAAGCCCTTGTAAGGTTTCTCTTTAGACCCATAGTTTTCTTCAGAATTGATAAGCGCTACCTTGGCTGCGCCATTCGTGTTGTCAAATCCCGTGATGTGGATGACAAGCGTAGTGGTTGAGGCTGCTGTTTGACCTGCCAAAGCGGTTTGTCCGGCTGTCATAAGAATAATAGAAAAAATTGAAATAAGTGTTAAAATCTGTTTCATTGGTTTGTCTCCTTTGTTCTCCGGGTATTATTACCCGTTCAATGTTGGTGTCATCATAGAGATTTGGATGATACTATCAACTGAATGGAGATGAATGGAAAATTAAAGCGATGGATGGTAAAATAGGGGGGATGAATGGAGTTGCACAACCAGAAAGCTTTTAGTATCTTGGGGTTAAATTAAAGTTTAACTCTATAAAGAGCGATTTATGAAAAATTCAAAAATACCCACTTCGTCCCTGGCAATTACGGCGGTTTTTAACACAGCCATCGCGTTGGTCTTAAATTTTATGGTTCTCAAGGAGCCTCAATTTTGGGATGTATTCATCATTTCTCAATTAACCGGCCTGTCCATCTGTTTTTTTGTTTGTACCGGTATGTTTATCAGTGAAGAAAAACTCAAAAAATGGATGGGGGGGTGTATTGCCGCTGGCATGATCATTGGCATCATCGTTGGTGGTTTTTTAAGTTGGGGGTATCTATCTTTTTTCCAAGGAGTATCTGCAGGGTATTATTATTATCAGCAGGTTTTTTCAAACATTGCTGTCTTTGGCGTTGTCTTTGGCATACCCATTATTTATTTTTTTACTGCCAGGGAAAAGCTGATCGAGTCTGAAAAACGAATACAAAATGAAAAAATAAAACGCTTGTCCATGGAAAAAGAAGCTGCCATGACAACTTTACGATTGCTGCAGGCCCAGATCGAACCCCATTTTCTATTTAACACGCTTTCGAATGTGATTTCGCTCTTTGATATTGATGTGGCTAAAGCCAAACAGATGCTTATCGATGTGAATGAATTTTTAAGAATTTCCCTTACGAGAACCAGACAGGAGATGGTAACCCTGTCACAGGAACTGGATCTGGTTCGACAATATCTTGATATTTTTAAGATCCGGATGGGAAAGCGACTCGCCTATAAAATCAAGAATAAGACAGGCAGACCCGATTTATTATTTCCTCCCTTAATTGTCCAACCGCTGGTTGAAAATGCCATCAAATATGGTTTGGAACCTAAAGTTGAAGGTGGGAAAATAACCATTGACTGCCGGATTGAAGAA
>CAYWNB010000054.1:0-17405 GCA_964459195.1 uncultured Desulfobacula sp. | reverse complement strand
AAACTTTTACGGATGATCTGGAGAATAGAACTTCTTTTCTTGTCTTTGGTTGGAAAGATTCTATCATTGAGATGGGTTAACAATTCAATAGCGATAGCTTTTTTATCATCATTTTCATTTGCACACGCCTCAATGGTCTGACAGACTTGGTTGATCTGGACAAAAGAAAGATTGGCAAATTGATCAATGCAGTATGTGCTGAGACCGTTCAGATCAGATGCATCAAACAGGCTCGTTATTTTTCCAATCAGTTTTGTGTCTTTAAGCTCTTTGGACAGGTCTATGGAAATATCAAAATGGAGCTGGCCTTCAGGCGTTGAAAGCGTTTCACCGAATTTATTCTGGGTGATCAGTTTTTTAGTGCCGTCACCTTTGTCAGTGTCTTTGATGGTAAAGGTAAATGCACCACCGTCAGTTGAACTGCCGCCTCGTGCATTCCAGTATTTATCTGCAACAGGGGAGAATCTTGGATCGTCTTTGGCAATGTTTTCAAGAGTAGCATCAATGGCTTGTTTTTCAGAACAGACAAGACCGATCTGGACTTCATCTCTTTCCTGGAGGGCAAAGACCTGAGGTCTGAGCATGGCTGTATCGGTAATACCAATCAATTGCATCAGATCATTGTACGGATCATTTCTGGCAATGATAAAGAACCAGGGACCGTCAGGAGAGCCGTTCATATGCTGGGACTGGATATATTTGTAAACATCCTGTTTGGCCTGGGGCAGACAGTCAAAGTCATATTCTGTGGTGGGTGCCAGGGCTTCAATAATATATTCAAGCGGATATCCAAAAACTCTATTGTACAGATCCAGCAGAAGAACAGATGTCTCCGTATCAGTTAAAAACTGCGGGAAAATATTGTATTGGTTTAAATATTCTGAAACCGCATGATAATTAGCAAAATCACCATTGTGGACTAAGGCTTCGTGCATGCCGGAAAAAGGATGTGCCCCACCCGGATGCCAGAGGCGTCCACGGGTGGGGTATCGCTGATGGGCGATCCAGCCATGGGCTCTAAATTCATCCAGACAATAATATTGTGTGGCCTGCTCGGCATATCCGACAATTTTTAAGATCATGACATTTCTGGCATGGGACATGACAAAGGCCTGCTTTTCTCCCAATGACGCATAATAGGTCTGGTTCAAACGGTTGGAGTTCTGGAAAACAAATTCATCTTCAGCTTTCCTTTTGTCCATTTCTCCTAGTTTGTTTTCCTGGATAAAAGCGTTGAGAACCACAGGTTTAACCCTTACAAAATACCGCCATACATCAGGTGGTTTGACTTCAAGACCAATGGATGTATAGTCATCAATGGTCGGGGTTTTTTCTGCTTTATAAATATCAAACATGGGGGTGACATTTGACGCTTCGATCTGGGGGATGGCATCATTGTCCAGATAGGCGATCTGGAGAAGATAATGATCTTCCAAGATATCCTGGGGCACGCCTAAATCACTGGCGCTCAATCCAACTGCGGCAATGCCGCCACCTTTGCCATTTCCTCTATTGTGCATCTGAACTGAGGGCTCATAAATATGTTTCCCGGCAATTGGGATATTGGCCATAAAGCCTGTTACACCACAGCCGCCTTCTTCATCACACTTGTTTACCGGTGTTTTGAAGTGGGGAAGTCTCCCTCTTGAATCCAGTATGTTTCGTATAATTTTGTCGTTGTTCATCATTCTTAATTCCTAATTGTTAAATCCCTATATTATAGAACCAATTTTTTACTGGGGGCTGGCTGGTATTGTTTTCTTTCTTCTTCATCCAGATAGTCAAGATGTACCAGAAGATCAGAACGACCCCTGAGTTCTTTAATGCTTTTTAATCCATAGGATCTTAAAAGATCGCACCATTGTTTGCGCCATGCCATGTACATGTTGATCAAACGCTGTTCCACATAGGCTTCATCAATCATATTACCCAGTTCAGGGTCGGTTGTGGCAATTCCTCTGGCGCAGCCACGGCCACTCTCACAATTGCCACAGCGAACACATTCTACAGCCACAAGGTCAGCGGTTCCGATAACACATCCGTCCGCACCCAGGGCAATGGCTTTGGCCACATCCAGTCCGTTTCTGATACCGCCTGAAGCAATGAGGGTGACTTTATCCCTGGCACCTTCTTCTTCAAGGAATCGGTGAACCTTTGGGATGGCATATTCAATGGGCATTGCAATATTCTTTTTGGCAATGTCCGGAGCAGCACCGGTTCCGCCGTAGCTGCCGTCAATATGAATGATATGGGCGCCGGCATAGTAAGCGCCGACGGCAACCATGTCAACATCAGTTGGTGTGGACACCTTGATGGAGCACAGCACACTGGTGTTGATTTCTTTCATCCAGTCCACATGTTTTTTATGGTCCTCAACTGAATAGACAGAGTGAAAGGGGAACGGTGAGAACAAAGAATTTCCCACAACCGTTTCTCTCATCTTGGCAACCGCTTCAGTGACTTTTTCTCCCAAAAGATGACCACCAAGTCCAGGTTTTGCTCCCTGGGCATATTTAAATTCCATGATTGGACAATTTTGAATGGTTTCTTCTCTAACACCAAAAAGTCCCGTGGCAACTTGGGTAATGACATGCTCCTTGTAGGGAAGGAAATTGGGCGGATAGCCCCCTTCTCCGGTACAAGTCAGGGAGTTGAGCTTTTGAGCTGCCCTGGCACGTCCCACAATAACGGAAAGTGCAGTTGATCCATAAGACATGCCGCCGCCGTAACAGGGCATGGAAATGGTCTTTTTAGGTCGCTCATCCCCGGTCTTGTTTAATTCAATGCTGGTATCAATGTCTTCATCAGCCATATCAATGACCAGGCTTGAGTCGGGTTCAATAAAACGCATTTTATCAAAGCCGCCACCAGAGTTACCCAGGTTATATTCAATATCCTGGTGGGGCGCTTGTCCTGTTTCTGCCATGGAAAAGTGACCCAGCAGCATCTCGGAGGTCCACCGGTAATCCCCCAGAGTATCCAGCAAAGGATTGGGTTTGATGGTGATGGCATCTTCGGGACAATGCTCAATACAATAATGCTCTGTCTCTTTGCAGGAAAGTCCCATGCATTTGTGTTCTATGGGCCGAAAGGGTTTTAAATAGTTTTCCGGCATCACATGAACCCCGTGGGGACAGATCTCTGCACATTTTCCGCAGGCGATACATTTGGCAGTATTCCGTTTAATGATATACTTGCCGATAGTATTTCGAAATCGAGACCGTATCTCTTTGATTTCCGGCAATTTATGTTTAGTCTGATTAGTCGTTTGGGGGCTCATATCTTATCCTACGTCTATAGATACTTTTCGTTCACCAAAAATCGGTGCAAAATTCTCTCGCTCAAGATCCTCAAACCACATGGATCTTCCCACTTCGCCTCGCAGTCGTCTGGCTTCTCTTAATCCCATGGCTCCAAGCATTTCAAGCATCTGGTTTCGCCATGCCACCATAAGATTGACGATTCGGTTGCTGCCGTATTCAGCATCAATGGTTTCAAACTCAACCGGGCAGGGCAGGCCGTCTTTACAGCGATCACACAGCCGGCATTCCATGGCAATGAGCAGTGATCGATCAATGGTTACTCCGTCAGCACCACAGATAATGGCTTTGTTGACATGCTCGGCCATACAGATGCCTCCGGAAGCAATAATATTAATTTGTGATCGCATGGAAGCATCAATCAGGGCCGTGTGGATATCCCTTAACATATCCTTGATAAATCTAGGATTGTCAGAGTCAAATTCTCTGCCGCTGCTGTCTGCAACCACATGGATGGTGTCCATATCTGCTTTTGAAATTTCAACACAGGTCTTGGCATAATCAATCTTTGCGCTAAGCGGGAGCATGACACTGATACAGATATCTTTGTTGATGGCTTTCAAGGTTTTAATGGTGTCTTGAAAATTATCTGAATAATCAATATCAACCATGTCCACCTGGCCAATAAGTTCTTTATAATTCTGAACATTTTCTTTGCCGATCTGGGGAATAAGAGTGCCACCAAAATCGGCAACTTCTTCATCAATATCAGCCACATTGATCATTATTTTGGTGTTCATGGTTTTGGCTGCGTTCAGCATGGAGATCAGAACCGCTTTGCTGAGCACCCCAAAATCAGGCTGTTGGAAGATAATGGGCAAAGGGATTTCAAGAATCGGTTTGGTTTTTATGGCAAGGGTGCCGTCTTCATTAAAGGCAAGTCTTTCCGGTCGCCTGGAAAGCTCGATACAGGTATTGATATATTCCCTTCCGTGGATACCGTCCCGTGTGGGTCGGACAATCTCGGACATATCCGTCCACATGGAGTCAAACCCTTTTCCCACAAAAGGTCCTCTGTATCCAGCGCCGGACACGGGGATGGATCCGGTGTGGGCCTGGTACCAGGTTCGGTTAAGCACGTCCGGTGTCCAGTAATCATCACCGATTTCTCTGTATTCCGGATTGACGACCCTGGAAAAAATTCCCTTAGTGCATTCTTGTACACATCTGAAGCAGGAGTTGCAGGTGTACAAATATTCGGGTTCATCCATTTTGGAGTGATGAAGATAATTATCTTTAAAGATATTATATACACATTGTTTTTTGACACATTTTTTACAGCTGCCGGCACATTCTTCCCTAAATTCTATGGTGGCATATTTGCCAACAGGATAAAACCGTGGTGGTGCAGCCTTTGATTCGATATGATATTTTTTAGGCATCGTTTGTATCCTTATTTATTAAGACCGGCTTGTTCAACGATTTGGCCAACAACTTCTTCCCATTCAATGGCCATGATGTGAACACCATGAACACCTTTCATTTCTTTAAGTTCTTCAATGGTTTCAAGGCAGATTTTAATGCCTTCTTTGGCCTGATCTTTTTTGTCAACACCGTCCATGCGTTTGATCAGTGCTTCAGGTACATCCATTCCAGCTACTTTATTATTCATGTAGCGTGCCATTCCGGCCGTTTTCATGGGGGTAACACCACCTAAAATATAGACTTTTTCGGTCAGTCCTTCTTCGTTGGCCCGTCTGATCCATTCTTTGAATCGGGCCATGTTGTAAATGCACTGGGTCTGGATAAAATCAACACCGGCATCAATCTTTTTTCCCAGTCTGAGTACGCGGTATTCAAAGGGATCGGCAAAAGGATTGGCAGCAGCACCGATAAACATCTGGGGAGCAACATCAAGATCGAATCCGCTCATGTCTTTACCGGTATCTCTCATATCCCGAACCGTTCTGATCAGGTTGACTGAGTCAATGTCAAAGACATTTCTGGCATCGGGTTGGGATCCAAAACACTGATGATCACCGGAAAGGCAGAGAATATTTCTGATACCCAGTGAATAAGCACCCATGATATCAGATTGAATGGCAATTCGGTTTCTATCTCTGACAACCATCTGCATCACAGGCTCAAGGCCTGCTGCAACAAGGTGGGTGGAGGCTGCAATACTGGACATTCTGACAATAGCTGTCTGATTGTCAGTTACATTTACAGCAGTCACATGCCCGTTAAGCAATTTGACTTTTTCATCAATGACTTCTTTGTTTGCGCCTCTTGGGGGGCCGCACTCCCCGGTTACCGCAAAGTCACCATTTAAAAGTGTTTCATGTAGTTTGCTGATGGGTTTCATATTTTGTGGTCCTCCCTGATCAATTTTCTTGGTCCACCTGAAAGACTGGTGTCCCAGTTTTTTGGAGGAATATAAGTTTTCAGGTTATCCATCTGACCGATAGCGGTCAGGCGTTCAATAATGAGATGCCAGGCGCATTCCGTGTCTGGTGAGATCTCACAAATGCCGTTCTGAGAACCGCCACAGGGGCCATTAAGTAGTTTTTTTGAACATCGTGTGACGGCACAGACACCACCAAAAATAGCAAGGCCGCAGTTACCGCAACCGGAACATTCTTCAGTGAAAACACCCGGGCTTTCTTGGATACCGATAAAGGTTGTGTTGACCCCGGGTAAAACCACTTCATTTTTAAACCGCTTTGCCATGGCCTGCACGCCGGCACCGCAGGCCAGCGAAAGAATGACTTCATTGCGGCCAATGGCAGCAGCCGCTTCCTGGATAAATTCATTTTCACACTGGCGCTCGATGGTCTGCTCTTCGATTTCGATAGTTTCACCCATCTTTTTAAAGCTCAATTTTAAGGCAGATGCCAGAACGGCTACCTCGTCTTCTCCGCCTGCAAAGCACGTTTTTACACAGGTGCCGCAGCCAAGGATTAAAACCTTTTCAAAAGGTTTGACCAGTTCAATTATCTCATTAATGGGTTTTTGTTCACCAGTTATCATTTTTAACTCCATTTTAATGACAGGGTTTTAAAAAAGGCCTTTTTTAAACAGGCCGGGTTTTGCTTTCTGAATTTTACTCAGGACCCTATAGTCGAGCCTGAAATCCGAAAGCAAAAACACTGGACCTTGCACTAAATTTTGGTTTATTTATTAGGCAGCAGGGGTCGAGCCCGTTTTTTTTGTAGCCGATAGCGTATTCTGGATTATGCTTTTAACAGATTTTTTGTCGATTGCTTTTGTAGTGAGTATGCTGATTCGAGTGTTATCACATTTTTTTACAATAGGATTCGGGCCCATTTTTTCAATGGCCGATAGCGTTTCCTGAATAATGCTTTTTACAGAATCACTGTCACTTGCTTTTGTATTAAATATGTTGAGTCGATTACCATCCAGTCCAATATCATCAAGAATGGTTTTTACATATTCAACGCGTTTTCTAGCCCGTTTGCTGCCTTCAGCATACCTACAGGCATCTTCAGGACAGACCAGTACCAGGACAGCATCTGCTCCAGCTTCAAAGGCCTTTAACAATTGGATGTCCTTTGTCATGGATGAACAGGCCATTTTGATGATCGTGGTCTGGCAATTGTCAAACAGCGATGGTATCTCTTTAAACGAATTGATACAGTGAAACAATGTGACTTTTGGTGTGCGGGTATTTTTCATTTTATATTCCCAATAATAAATAAAAAAAGGCGTCTGCCCAGTTAATAATGGGAAAACACCTTTGTTTTCATAATTATTGTTAATACATCGTTGTAATAACTAACCTTATTTATCGAAAATTCTTATAAAAATGTCAAGTTATTTTTAAAAAAATGAGATTGTAAATTTTTCATCACCCCAGACATCTTTGAAAACTATCTCCTTTAAAGCCTTTTCAAGCTTTTATGACTTGAAAGATCAATCTTATGAAATACTTTTAAATCTCTGTGTTTTATTAACCAATAAATAAAAAGATTATACATGTTGTTTTGAATTAATCAGGCAGATCAGTTGTTAAAAATCTCGTAGGAAAGGATGATTGCTTCTGCTACTTCGCGGATAGATTTTCTGGAATCCATGCTTCTGTTTCTTAGCCAGATATAGGCCTCTTCTCCGGAAAGGTTGCGGTTTTGCATCAGGATTTCCTTAGCCCGCTCAATTTTTTTGCGCGCTTCCAGTTCTTCTTGAATAACGCGGGTTTTAACCATCAGTTCCGTATTAACAATAGCAACCGCAGATTGATTGGCAACGGCTCTCAGCAGGTTGACCTCGGTTTCTGAGAAGTCATGGGGCTTGGATGTAAAGCAGTTGAGGACACCGATGACCTTTTCTTCCTTTGTAATTAAGGGGATGCTGACCATGGAAACCAGGCCCAGTTTTTTGGCCATTTCTTTTTCTTTGAATCGGTCACTTTTAAGGACATCTTTGAGGATCAATGGCGTTTTATGGGTCACCACATATCCCACAATCCCTTCGGTTGTATCCAGAGAACGTTTTTTTATATAGTCGGGAGATATGGACTGGGTGGCCTTAAGGCGGATCTGTGGTGTTTTTTTTGTTTCATCAACAATCCACAAAGAGCAGATTTCAACACCTGTGACATTTGCCGTCACCATGACAATCAGCTTTAAAATATCTTCAAGAAAAAGATCCGAAGTGATCGCACAACTGATATCTGTTAAAGCTTTGATGTAACCTTCATATGTTAGATTCTGTCTGTCCATAATATTTATATATTAATCTCAACCTTCTCCCAAAAACTGTAACCGAAGCTAAGCCACATTTTTAAGGTTATACCATTCCTCTTCAAAGTGAGCAGGAATTTTCCAACCGTTGACTGAATGTTTTCTTCTTTGGTTGTAATACATTTCTATATATTTAAAAAGATATTTTTTTACCTCTTCAAGAGTTTAAAATTGTACATGATGAACAAACTGTGTCTTTAAAGTATGAAAAAATGATTCTGCAACAGCATTGTCCCAACAATTCCCTTTACGACTCATACTTTGAATAAATCCATATTTTTTTTAAGAATAGCAGACGTGATCTTGAGTCTTCCGGGCTGAAAAGTTATCTTTTTTTTAACCAAGGCATTCAGGTAGCCAAAAAGCGACTATAGTGTCTATCATTATGGGGAAAGAGGCTTTGTAAAAAAGGCGTTTAATTTGTTTGGTATCTGTCGCCCGATCTGAAATTTTACTCGTCACTCATGATACCATGATTAAACACTCCGGGAAAATTTGATTTGTTAGGAATTGTTAGCTTTACAGGATATTTTTAATGACTCATTAGATCATAGAAACTCAACACGCGATAATACTTCCTCTAGTGCCGCCTGTTTTGAAATCACATACAGTCACTGATGATAACGATATGTATGGGCAATTTCAAGAATCCTGAATTGCTTTTTTTATTTTTAATATATTCATAACCCAATTCTGATAGAATCCTAACATTAAACAAGTAGAATCTGCTCAGGAAATAATTAATAGATCGAGTTAAACAGTAATTTTATTATAGAGATTTATTGGCTTCAATTAAATATGCTCCCTGTAAAAAAGGGGATAAAAAGATGTGGGGTCGTATTATCAGAAAATGCAAGTTAGGAGAAAAGTATGGCTGGAAATTTACAAAGAGAAATAGAAAAAATAAAAAAAGAAATACTGTTTTTGGGTTCTATGGTGGAAGACAGATTTAAAAAAGCCATTTTTGCAATAAAGACGGAAGACATTGGCCTGGCACAAAAAATAATTGATACAGATTTTGAGATCGATGAAAAAGAGATAGAAGTCGAAGAAAACTGCTTAAAAGTTCTAGCATTGTATCAGCCCGTGGCAACTGATCTGCGTTTTCTTATAGCTGTAATAAAAATTAACAATGACCTTGAGAGAGTTGCAGATTATGCATCGAATATTGCAAAAAGATATAAGACCTCTTCCCAGGATCCAAACAAATTCAAGTATGACTATTCTGCCATGGCAGATCTTACAGTTAAGATGCTGAAAATGAGTCTTGATGCTTTAGTGAGAACGGATGTGGACATTGCATATGAAGTCAGAGATATGGATACCAATGTAAATATTATGAGAAATGAAGCCTATGATTCAATGAAAAAAGATATTCAAACGCATCCGGATATGGTAAGCGAAATTATTAATATGTATCTGATTTCAAGGCATCTGGAACGTATCGGTGATCATACGACCAATATTGCCGAAGAGGTGATCCATATGATAGAGGGCACAATCATCCGACATAGCTAAGCGCCTTTGTTTAATATAACACGGGACAACCCTAAAAGTGAGAATGAGAAATGTCAAAAGAAACTATTTTAATTGTTGATGATGAGGAAGATATCGTTGCGTTAATCAAATATAATTTAGGAAATGAGGGATATTCCACATTAACGGCTTTCAGTGGTGAGCAGGCAATAAAAATAGCCAAACAATTCCAACCGGATCTTATTTGCCTTGACTTGATGCTGCCCGGAATTGATGGCCTTGAAGTCACCAAATATCTAAGAAATAATGAGAAAACCAATCGGATTCCGATTATCATGCTTACCGCAAAAGGGGAAGAATCCGATATTGTTCTCGGGCTTGAGATGGGTGCCAACGATTATATATCAAAACCCTTCAGCCCCAAGGTATTGATCGCCAGAATTCGGGCCATATTTCGCCGTCGAAAAAAAGACTTGGACCTGGAACCGGAAAGGATCAACCAGGAGGGCAGCTTGATTATTGACCGGGCTAAACATCTGGTTACAATTGATGGGAATGTGCTGGAGCTGACATTGTCTGAATTTGAACTTCTTTCATTCCTTTTGGATAAAAAGGGCTGGGTGTTCACTCGGAAACAGATTGTTGATGCCATCCACGGAGAAAGTTATTCTGTTACAGAACGAAGTGTTGATGTGATTATTGTGGGACTTCGGAAAAAGTTAAAACACCATGCATCAGCCATTGAAACCGTAAGGGGTGTCGGCTACAGGTTTAAGGAATAAAAATGAAAAAAAAACGATTAATCTGGCAGATTTTCCCCTCCTTTCTCATCATTACAGCGCTCTCTCTTTTGGCCATCACCTCCTATTCAACCGATTATTTTAAAAAATTTTTTCTTAAAAACTCAGAAAAAGAGCTGACCATAAGAACAAAGCTTGTACACAAAAAATTTTCAGATATTTTGAACACCGGTGAGCAGGTGTATCCTAAAATTGATGACCTCTGCAAAGAGATCGGGAAGATAGCCGATACCCGGGTAACCGTCATCCTCCCCTCAGGGGTTGTTGTCGGGGATTCTTACGGGGATATCCATAAGATGGAAAATCATTCGGGGCGACCTGAAGTTTTAGCGGCCATGAAAAAAAATAAAGGGATTTCCATCCGATACAGTGCCACGCTAGATAAAAACATGATGTACATTGCCCTGCCGGTTCTCCATGATACAGGCGTTATTGCGGTTGTCAGGACATCGGTGTCCATTTCCTCCATTGACAATGAAATTAAAACCATTAGAAATGGTATCCTTGCGGCCCTGTTGGTTATTATTTTTATTGCGGCACTGACAAGTCTCTATGTTTCCAGAAGAATCAGCCTTCCGGTTGAGGAGATGAAAAAAGGCACCCTTGAGTTTGCAAAGGGAAATCTCACGGCCAGGATTACCGTTCCTGAAACAGAAGAATTGTCTGAACTTGCCGTCACCATGAATCAGATGGCACGAAATCTTGATGAAAAAATCATGGCGTTTAAAAACCGAAGCATGGAGTTGGAGGCGGTTCACTCAAGTATGCAAGAAGGGGTTATTGCCATCGACAATAACGAGCGGATCATAACGGTTAACGATGCCGCTGCAAATATTTTCGGATTTTCCGCCTTAAAATTGAAAGCCCGGTATATCCTGGAAATCGCACGGCACTTTGAGCTTCAAAAATTTATACAAACCGCATTGGCAACCCATGAACCCATTGAAGATGATATCGTCATCGCAGGGGATGAAGAAATTATTTTAAACATTCATTCCACAGCCCTTTATCAAACAGAGGGACGACGCATGGGAACCCTTATCATCTTTCATGATATTACAAGGATGAGACGCCTTGAGCAAATGCACAAAGATTTTGCCGCCAACGTTTCCCATGAATTAAAAACACCGTTAACAACGATTAAAGGGTTTGTTGAAACCCTGCAGCAAATGCTCACGACCAATGATATCCAAGAGAGCCAATCTTTTTTAAACATTATTGAAAAAAATGTAGACCGGATGATTGATCTGATTAATGACCTTTTGGCCCTTTCAAGACTTGAACGACTTCAGGGGACAAAAGTTGAATTTGAACGACATAATATTTCAGCCCTGATTCAAAATGCGGTTTGCAACTGCCAAAGCAGTATACAGGCAAAAGAAATGGCTGTCAGTGTTGATTGCCCGGATGATTTAACCGCCATGGTGGATCCCCTCCTGATGGAGCAGGCCGTCATCAATATTTTAGACAACGCTGTAAAATACAGTCCGCAAGGCAAGCCTATCCAGATTTCGGCAAAAAAACAGGGATCGGATATCGACATCATGATACAAGACAGCGGCAGCGGAATCAAAAAAGAACATCTGCCCAAGATTTTCAACCGGTTCTACCGCGTGGACAGGGCCAGAAGCCGAAACGAAGGTGGTACGGGTTTAGGACTTGCCATCGTCAAGCATATCGTTCAATATCATAATGGAAAAATAGAGGTCACCAGCACCAGGGGTGTAGGCAGCTGCTTTACCCTGAGTATACCCGCCTAAAAAATCTGTAGCCCTCAAAATTAACACGCTTCAAACCATTGTCTCATAAACAGCTCATTATTTTAGTTTATATTGTCCAGGGTGGTAACGGGAAAATATAAACTAAAAATTTGTTGAAGCTTTGCTATATCGAGTTGGCAAGGTCTTTCATATCAATTAAGTGAGCAAAAAAATGATCATAAAGTTATTCAAGTTTACAAAATTTAAAAATGCTGAACGACAAAACAAAGGGTCCCGGTTTTCTGTTGGGTTAAAAATGATGCTGGGTGTCGGCTTGATTTCAGTTTTTTGCATGGGGCTTCTGGTATATATAAATTTTCAGGCCTTTTCCCAGGTTGGAATAGAAACCCAGTCTCTTTTGCAGGTCAATGCGGCCATGAATAAAGATTTGCGGCAAAGCATTTTTGATCTTCAGAAAAAATACCTGGAAATACCAAAATTGCTGCAGGTGGATCCCGCCAATGAAATCCTGAAGTGGATTAAAAGCAATTATACAACAAATCGAGAAGAGATCATCAAAGGGTCTGAAAATTATCGGAAATTCTTCAACCGTTCCCAGAGAAGGGATATTTCAAAGGGGAACTTTGTTGTCCGTGAAAAGGAGGGAATCCTTACCCTGTCCAAAGGGATATTGGATAAAAAGGGCGATTTTATAGATCAAATCAGCCGGGTTCATATCCACACTGAAAAACCGGATAAAGATGCCCAGACCATAACAGACTATATTCAAACAGTCGTTGAGAATGCCGACAAAGGCACAGCTTTGAAACAAAGGGTATTATCTCTAAAAAATCTTCTGGCCGATGAGGCCATTGATGCTGAAAAATCCAGAAATGCCATCCTCTATCAAGTTGAGAACATTGAAAGGAAAAAAGCAAAACTCATTGAATACCGACAGAACAAGCAGCGGCTCATCGGTCTGGTGGCTGGGTTAACGATCCTGATAAGCTTAATACTGCTCCACTTCATGTCATATTTCGTGGTGGAGAAGCCCTTAAAACGTCTTACACAGTCCATAGACAAGATTAACCGGGGAGAAACGATTCATATCCCATATCAGGACAGACGAGACCGGGCTGGTGTGCTGGCGGATGCATTGAAAAAATTTCAAAAGGTGTTGACCCGCCTCAGGGATGAAGACCTGAGAAAAAAAAGACAGCGGCAGGCGATCCAGGAATTGATTCAGCAGATGTCCACATTGATTGAGGCTATTCAAATAAAATCCAAGACAATGAAAGCCAACGCAGCAGAATTGAGTGCCCTTACCGCTAACACAAAGGATCAAACAAGAACAGCCAGTGAATCGGCATCCCGAACTATGGCGCAAATCAATGCGGTTTCAGATTCAACACAGCAACTCCAGTCTGCAGTCAAGGATATCAGCAACCAAATATTAGAACAAAATAAACTTATCGGGGACATCAATGCAGTGACCCAGGCCTCTCGCCAGGATATGGAAAAATTAAATCAGGCATCCATGGAAATCAACGAAATTGTGAGTATTGTGAAAAATATTGCCGGTCAAACAAAACTGCTTGCACTCAATGCCAGAATAGAAGCGGCCAGATCGGGTGAGGCCGGCAAGGGATTCACCGTAGTGGCAAGGGAAGTCAGGGAACTCTCCTTGCAAACTGAAGCTGCCAATGAAAAAATTGCAGATAAAATTGCGGGAATTCAAAACGCCAGTCGAGGGATCATTGAATATACCCATCAAACGGAAAAACGAATTGAACGACTCATGGTAACCAGTCATCAAATTTCTGCGGCTGTTGAACAGCAGGATGCTGTGACCACCGGTATTTCAAAAAATATAAATGCAACAGCAGATGATGTCAACGATGTGAGTTCCAGAATTTCAAATGTAGATGATGCCGCCGGGTGTATGAGCCGGTTTGCAGGCAGTGTGGCCTCCCTCTCAGAACAAATAGAAGGGCAATTGTCTGCCCTGCTGCATGAAACAAGGGAAAAACTCTCAAAGGCAGGATTAAGCGGTAGGATTGGCAGATGTTCAAATAAGCCGGCCGGTAAAAAAAAAACGGTTACCAATATCTGTCACCCCACATCAGAACCAGGCGCTCAAAAAACAAAGTGCAGCTTAACATAACAATATAAACTTCTAACAAACTTCTAACCATTTATTAAAAAAAACCTAATATAGATGGTGTATCTTCTCACCATGAAATTAAATTTAAATAAAGTTAAGAGGCTGCTTTGACACCATCCTATTTATTACTCCTTTTGTTGTTACTCTCAACCATCGCCTATTACCTGGGTAAAAAACGGGCCTTTGCCGTTGTAAAGCATAAAGGCGGCCCAAAAACGCTGCATTCTCGCCCCGGATATTATGGGTTGCTTGCAGCAATTTGGTGCGGTGTTCCGGCTGTTCTGATTTATTCTGCCTGGCTGGTGTTTGAATCCACAATCATATCAGACATGATTCTGGCCAATTTGCCCACGGGAATCAAGGCACTGCCGGCGGATCGGTTGACCCTGGTCATGAACGACATCAAAAACCTGGTCAATGGAAATATTATTTCAGGAGAGATCAACCCGGTCATTCAATCGGCTTCAGAATACTATGAGCGCCTCCAGTCGATAAGTCATGCCTGCTTGGCTGTCATCGTCCTTATCATTGCAATTGCAGGGTTTCTGGTGGTCTGGAAAATTATTCGCCCGAGTCTGAGGGCTAGAAATCACGTGGAACGACTTTTGAAAATCGTGCTGATTGCCTGCTCAACCCTGGCAATTTTCACAACCATTGGTATCATCATGTCTGTGCTGTATGAGGCGATCCGTTTTTTCAAAGTGGTCCCCATCACAGATTTTTTGTTCGGCCTTGAATGGAGTCCCCAGATGGCCATCCGCGCAGACCAGGTGGGGTCATCCGGTGCCTTTGGTGCCATACCCGTCTTTTTAGGAACCATGCTGATATCGGCCATTGCCATGTCTGTGGCCGTGCCTGTGGGGTTGATGTCGGCCATTTATCTGTCGGAATACGCCAATAAAAAATTTAGGGCCGTGGCCAAACCCTTACTGGAAATACTGGCCGGGATTCCCACCGTGGTATATGGGTTTTTTGCAGCGCTCGTGGTGGCGCCCGCCATACGAAATGCCGGTGCGAGCTTCGGGCTTGACGTGTCAAGTGAAAGTGCTTTGGCAGCCGGTCTTGTCATGGGGGTAATGATCATCCCCTTTGTATCATCCCTTTCAGATGATGTGATCAATGCAGTCCCCCAGTCTCTGCGGGACGGGGCCTACGGCCTGGGGTCCACGAAATCCGAAACCATCAAACAGGTCGTTTTCCCGGCAGCCCTTCCCGGCATTGTGGGGGGGGTTCTTCTGGCGGTTTCAAGGGCCATTGGGGAAACCATGATCGTTGTGATGGCAGCGGGACTATCCGCTAATTTAACACTCAACCCTTTAAAAACCGTCACAACGGTCACGGTTCAGATTGTGACTCTATTGGTGGGGGATCAGGAGTTTGACAGCCCCAAAACCCTGGCAGCATTTGCTTTGGGACTGATGTTGTTTGTGACCACACTGATTTTAAATATCATAGCACTGGTTGTGGTGAGAAAATACAGGGAGCAGTATGAATAACAAAGATACATCCAAACGAACAATGGACATTGTTCAAAAAGGTTTGGCCAAACGTTATAAACGGGAAAAACGGTTTAAACTCTATGGACTCTCGGCTATTATTTTCAGCCTCATGTGCCTGTCCTTCCTTTTTATCAGTATATTTTCCAACGGGTATACGGCCTTTCAACAGACCTTCATCGAGCTGGAGGTGTTTATTGATCCCGCACTTATAGACAAGGGAAACTTTGCCGGTTCAAATTATCAGGGGATTATTAAAGCATCCCTTCGAAACGCCTTTCCCGATGTAACCGAAAGACGAGCAAAAAAACGGCTCTATCATCTGGTGAGTTCCGGTGCCGCTTATCAGCTCCAGGCAGTTGTCAGGGATAACTTTGAAAAAATCGGGCAGAGCGTTACACTGTGGGTACCTGCAGATGATGATGTGGACATGCTCATGAAAGGTCACATTGACCGGAATGTGCCCGAGGCCGACCGCCGGCTGAAGGACGATCAGGTTGCCTGGATCGAATCCCTTTCAGAACAAGGGCGAATTGAAAAACAATTCAACACCACCTTCTTTACAGCAGGCGACTCACGGGAACCCGAGCTGGCAGGAATATGGGGCGCTGCATGCGGATCATTTTATACCCTTCTGGTCACCCTGGCCCTGTCCTTTCCCATCGGGGTGGCTGCCGCTGTTTACCTGGAAGAGTTTGCCCCCACAAATCGATGGACCGATTTAATAGAGGTGAACATCAACAATCTGGCCGCCGTACCCTCCATTGTTTTCGGGTTGCTGGGGCTGGCGGTTTTCCTTAATTTTGCCGGATTGCCCCGGTCTGCACCTCTGGTGGGCGGATTTGTCCTAACACTGATGACACTGCCCACCATTATTATTGCCGGCCGGGCATCCTTGAAATCCGTACCACCTTCGATTCGGGAGGCGGCTTTGGGGGTTGGCGCCTCTAAAACACAGATGGTCACCCACCATGTGCTGCCCCTTGCCATGCCGGGTATGCTGACCGGAACCATCATCGGCATGGCCCAGGCCCTGGGCGAAACAGCCCCGCTTCTGATGATCGGTATGGTGGCGTTTATTGTTGATATTCCGGGGGGGTTTACCGACCCGTCTACAGTTCTGCCGGTTCAGATCTTTTTATGGGCCGACAGTCCGGAAAGGGCCTTTTTAGAAAGAACGTCCGCAGCGATCATGGTGCTGCTGCTTTTCCTGATATCCATGAACGCTGTAGCGGTTATATTAAGAAAAAAATTTGAAAGAAGATGGTAATTTATCAGTATTTAACTTAAACAAGAATGTATTTAGGAGATCAAAATGAAAAAAAGTTTACTCGCTGTATTGGCACTTGTATTCATCATGGGTACAGGAAATTTGTGGGCGGATTCATCAAGGGATTATATCTCGATTGTCGGCTCTTCAACTGTGTATCCGTTTGCAACGGTTGTTGCGGAGAAATTTGGCAAGTCCACCCAGTATAAAACCCCTAAAATCGAATCCACTGGTTCCGGCGGTGGTCACAAACTTTTTGGTGCAGGAGTGGGGGTTCAATACCCGGATATTACCAATTCTTCCAGAAGAATTAAAAAATCAGAATTTGAGAAGGCCACCAAAAACGGTATTGAAATTGTTGAAGTCAAAATCGGTTATGACGGTATTGTGGTGGCCAATTCAAAAGAAGCAGATGTATTTAAATTAACCCGTAAAGACCTGTATCTTGCCCTTGCAGCCCAGGTTCCCAACCCCGACGG
>CAYWNB010000053.1:0-17744 GCA_964459195.1 uncultured Desulfobacula sp. | reverse complement strand
GCCGTCATTACCCTGGGCCATGAACCGGCAAAGGCCATACCCGAAGAAAACCCCACCCTGGAAATAGAATCCAATGAAACCCGGATCAACTTTGAACTCCGGGATACAAAAAAGGGCCTCCCCCACCTCAAGGGACAATTTGCCCTTAACATGAAGCAATAAAATCTCACTTACTCTGATCGGCCGTTAAGAACGCTTGCCTGAGTCCCGTATTATGCCATTTTTTTGGCCACATGGGCCTTCATAAACGCCATCAGGAAGGTCCGGCGCTCTGAATTTGGCATGGTGGAAATGATCAAGGAAATAAAATCACAGCGGTTCACCCGTTCCACAGCTGCCTTAAAATTCAGGTCAAACACCCAGCTGATCTGGAGCAATTTCAAATCATTGACTGAGTGAACCTGATGACTGTCAATTAATTCCTCGTTTAGAATCCGGTCAAAAAGGCGCTTGGAAATCAGGCCGTCATCCGGGAGATTGTGGGTAAGATACCCGTTTTCCCCAGGATCAGCCCTAAGATAATTTTGAGTGACCACATGGAAAATATCCAACTTGTCTGCGTCCCGCAATAATCGGGTCAAGAAAAGGGTATCCCTATCCATCCCTAAGGGCAGGTGATAGGAATTGTGCAGGGCAATGGACCGGATAATCTGTTTTTTTTCTCGCATTGGCCAGGACGCCAAAAGCCTGTGTTCCCGAATCACCCTCACCCCCATGGCCCCGTGATTTTTTGACGCCGCATCCAAAAAGGTGCCATAGGTCTCAAATTGACTGAACCGCCCGATATCATGGAGCAGGGCAGCAGCCTTTGCCAGTAAAATCTGTTGAGGGGAAAGCCCCAGCTTTTCTCCCAGAAAAACGATGTTTTCAACCACCCGAACCGTATGTTTTTTTTTTGTCACATGGGGATGGGCATTAACTGCCCGAGTGATAAACCCTGTGGTGTATTCATCAAAAAAACCCGCCAATACCTTATAATCATTATCTGTCATTTTCCGGACCGTTTCCTTTATATTCCCTGATTCAACCCCTTGTTAGTTTCCCATGGCAATGGAGAAAAATATCCCCCCGCATCTTCCATGTCAAGGAATCCATATAAAATTATAGGCGAACTTAAATTATAATTCATGGATGGCACCGGATTAAAAACGACCGTCAACAAAAAAACAATTTAAATATCTATTACAAATGTCAAAATTTTTGTTTTGCATTGATATTTTTTATCAATTATCATTATATAAAACCAGTGACAGATCCCCATAAATTGTTTAAACCGCAAAATAAGGAGCCCGATCATGAATTCTGACCCAAAACCGATTTTATTAAAAGACGGCTTTATTATTGACGGATCCGGTTCAAAGGGGTTCAAGGGAAACCTTCTCATCCGGGGAAAAACAATTCAGGCTGTTTCCAGGCAGGAAATCCCAGGGCCATCACAAGTCATTGACTGCACCCATAAGACCATTACTCCGGGGTTCATTGATATGCATTCCCACAATGACTGGTTTTTGCCCAATGCGGCCCGCCCGGAACTGACCACCCCCTTCACCGAGCAGGGCATCACCACCTTTGTGGGGGGCAATTGCGGATTCAGCGCTGCCGGCCTTAAACAGAACTCTTCCTTTAAAAAATACATCGAAGAGAACAATCTTTTTAAGACCGGCACCCCAACGCTTGCATGGGCATCCATGGCAGAATATGGGGCCCATCTTAAAACAAAGGGGATCACCCATAACCTTTCCACCCTGGCAGGCCACGGCACCATACGGGCATCGGTTTGTGGCGGAAACCCGGCCCCTTTGACACCCGAACAGATGAAAGAGGTGCTGTATCTGCTGGAAAAAGCCATGGATGAGGGGTCAAAAGGAGTCTCATTCGGATTCCAATATGCCCCGGGCATTTTTGCCCAAAAAGAAGAGATCAAACAAATCGCAGACCTGGTAAAAAGAAAAAATAAAATTCTGACCGTCCACCAAAAAGCGTATTCATCCATATCCGCCACCTATCCTGTGATTCCGTTCGGTAAAGCCCATAATTTGATCGCCTTGGAAGAGATGCTCAACCTGGCCCGGGAAACCGGGGTACGGCTTCAGCTGTCCCACCTTATTTTTGTGGGAACAAAAACCTGGAAAACCTTTGATAAGGCCATGGCCCTCATTGACAGGGCCATAACAGACGGGGTGGATCTCATGCTCGACACCTATGCCTATCATTGTGGTGCCTCCATTATCACGGTACTCCTGCCCGACTGGTTCATGGCAAAAGCCCCTGCAAGCTATACCGACAAAACCTTAATTTTCAAGGTCAGGCTTCTGGCGGCCCTCTCCTTTCGTCTACTGGGATTCGGATTTAAAGATATCCAAATTGCATCGGCCGTGCATGGGCCTTTTAACCGGTTCAACGGCATGTTTTTATCGGATATTGCCAAGGCAAGACAGGTGAGCCCCTTTGAAAATTATATGGATTTTATCCGGCAAAGCCATGGAACGGCCCGGGTACTGATGCATCGATATACCAGCCCAAAAATTGTTGACGAACTCATCCGACACAAGGCATCTTTATTTATGACCGATGCCTGGGCCGAACCGGATGGACTCCAGAACCCTGCTGCCTACGGCTGTTTTCCCAAATTCATAGAAATGACCCGGGACAAACAATTGCTCACCTGCGAACAGGTGATCCACAAAATGACCGGGGCCAGTGCCCGACGTTTCGATATAACGGACAGAGGGATTTTAAAAGAAGGCAAGGCTGCGGATATCAACATTCTCGACTGGGACAGGGTTCGGGACAACACCACCCTGGAAGACACAGACCGCAAGCCCTCGGGGGTGGAATCGGTTTTCATCAACGGGGTACAGGTGGTTGAGAACGGGAGGGCGGACCCCACTCTCCGGCCAGGTCTGATGATTTAACCCCTGGGCAGCGACTCCCAGGACAAGATATCCTCCCGGGTCAACAGCGTGGCTGCCCGGGAGACAGAATACAGCAGCACTTGACTATTTTAAGATTTTTCTGCATTAATAGCGTCATGATATAAATGCAGAAACCACAAAAAATATTATAAAAACCAAAGACGAAGGAGATAGTATGTCAAAGGAAAAAGTAGTTCTGGCCTATTCAGGCGGGCTGGATACATCCATTATTTTAAAATGGTTGTTGGAACAGGGATATGACGTCATTGCCTATATGGCCAACATCGGCCAGGAAGAAGATTTTGATGTGGCTGAAAAAAAAGCCCTCCAAATCGGCGCATCCCAGGTATTTATCGAAGACATGAGAAAAGAGTTTGTAACAGATTATATTTTCCCGGTTTACAAAGCCAACACCGTCTATGAAGGCCGATACCTTCTGGGTACTGCCATTGCCCGGCCCATCATCGCCAAACGCCAGATCGAGATTGCCCGGAAAGTGGGTGCCCAGTTTGTTTCCCATGGGGCCACGGGAAAAGGGAACGACCAGGTAAGATTTGAGCTGTCCTATTATGCCTTAAATCCCCAGATCAAGGTCATTGCCCCCTGGAAAAACAAGGATTTCCTCAACGCCTTCAAAGGCCGGACCGATCTGCTGGCCTATGCGAAAAAACACGGGATCCCCACCAAACAGACTGCCTCCAAGCCCTATAGCGAAGATGACAACCTCCTCCATATTTCCCATGAAGCCGGTATCCTTGAAGATCCGGGTCATGTGTGCGATGAAAGCATCTATTCCCGGACGGTCTCCCCGGAAAATGCACCGGACAAAGCCACCCGGATCATTCTTGAATTCAAGGACGGCATCCCTGTAAAGGTCACCAACCTGGAAGACAATACCGTAAAAACAGATGCATTGGAATTGTTTGAATATTTGAACCAACTGGGCCAGGAAAATGGTATCGGCCGCCTGGATATGGTTGAAAACCGCTTCGTGGGCATCAAGTCCCGGGGGGTTTATGAAACTCCGGGAGGCACTATCCTCCATGAGGCCCACATGGATATTGAGGGAATTGCCATGGACCGGGAGGTGATGCGGATCCGGGATATGCTGGCAGCAAAATATGCAGAACTTGTTTACAACGGGTTCTGGTTCAGCCCGGAGATGGAATTTCTCATGGCGGCCATGGACAAGAGCCAGGAAGTCATTGACGGGGAAGTCACCCTCAAGCTTTACAAGGGGGTTGCCTACCCCATTGCCAGGACAAGCCCTTCCTCATTGTATGACCAGGATCTTTCCTCAATGGATATTGAAGGCGGTTACAACCAGGAAGATGCAGAAGGGTTTATCCGGATCAATGCCATTCGGCTCATGGCCCACAGAAATATTATCAACAAAAAATAAGCGACAGATCCATTTTCAAAAGGCCTTGGAGAAAAGAAAATTGCTTTTCTCCAAGGCCTTCATAATTTGTGACTTTGTGAATCAATATTTTTGAATCAAGTCCCGGTTAATTGCCGGCAATGGGTTCAACAAAACAGGCTTCGGAATCCCAAGGGAACAGAATCCAGGTATCCTGGCTGACCTCGGTCACAAAGGCGTCCACCAGGGGCTTGCCCGCCGGTTTTGCATAGACCGTTGCAAAATAGGCTTTTGGAAGCATGCTTCTGACCACCTTTGCCGTGGACCCCGTATCCACCAGGTCATCAATTATGAGCAGGCCCTCTCCGTCCCCTTCTATCCCTTTTAAGGTGGTGGGTTCCCCTTGGTTCTGCCAGTCATAGCTTGTGATACACACCGTATCAATGTGGTGAATCCCAAGCTCCCTTGCAATGATGGCCGCCGGCACAAGCCCCCCCCGGGTGATGGCAACAATCCCTTTCCAAGGGGTCCCCCGGTCATGGAGCCGCCATGACAATGCTTTTGCATCCCGATGAAGCTGATCCCAGGGGATAGGGTAGCTTCTTTTGTACCGGTCCTTTTTTTTGTCCATAATGGTGTTATCTCTCCTATGTTCGGTTAATTTTAATGGAGTGGTGAGGTTTATGTTGACCTTTCATCTAACTGTTTTATTGTATCTATTTATTTTATATACCGGCAAAAGAAAAGATACTTAAGGAAAAAATATTGTGAATGAGTTGAATACAGCCTGTCCCCACTGCAATGGAAAACTTTATATCAAGCGGACCTGAGCCAAGGTAACCCTGAGCTGCAGGTCCTGCAGCAAAGAACTCCCCCAGGAAAACTATAAAGATCTCATGGATGAATACCTTGAAGAACAGCTGGCCAATGTGCCCATAAACCGATTATAGCCTGTAAATACAAAATTGAGATTGGGTGAGATTTTTCTTGTTAAACAACCCAATAATTCATAGGATCATTTCCAAAACCACTCTAAATCCAAGGGAGAGTATGAAGGTTTCCATAAAGTATTTATTGAACATAGGCATGATCATCACCATGGCAATCGGACTTCAACTATCGGCAGCTTCTCCATCCCATTCATCAACCCAGAACCTTGAAAAAACCAAAGTTGAAATCAAGATTGAAACCTTTCCTGTTTACCCCTCCATTGAACCCAATGTGGCCTTCTGGATAGACATATTTACCCGCTATACCCGATCCCAAGGCGTCATCCATGACGCCCGACATCTGAACAGGATATACGAAGTAATCCACCTGGACCCGTCACAGACAAGGACAGCGGCCAAACGAAACAAACGAAAGAAAGAAGCTGTTCAGAAAAAATACAAAAAAATCCTGCTGGCCCTTGCAGCAGGAAAGCCTCCTGCCACCCAAAAAGAAAAACAGGTGGCACACCTATTTGGCAGCAAGGCCAGCCCCAAAGAATTTAAACAGGCTGCCCATGTGCTGCGATGCCAGACCGGACTGAGTCAGCATTTTAAGGAGGGCCTGATCCGGTCCGGGGCCGTGATTGGTCAATTCAAACAAATATTTCGCTCCCATGGCCTCCCCATTGACCTGGCCTACCTGCCCTGTGTGGAATCTTCCTTTGATTTTACAGCCTATTCAAAATTCGGTGCCGCTGGCATCTGGCAGTTCACCCGGGGAACCGGAAGGATGTATATGAAAATAGGGTATGTCGTGGACCAGCGAAGGGATCCTTATATATCCACCCAGGCGGCGGCCCGGCTGTTAAAAAGAAATTATAAAAAATTGGGGGAATGGCCCCTGGCCCTCACCGCCTATAACCATGGGGTCAACGGAATGCTCCGGGCCCAGAAGGAAAAAGGCGGCTATGAAAAGATCTTTAACACCTACCAGGGACGCTCTTTTAGATTCGCCTCACGAAATTTTTATTCCGAATTTCTGGCGGCCCGGCAGGTGGCCAAAAATTATAAAACCTATTTTGGCGATATCCCCTTTCAAAAACCGGTTCACGTTACCCGGTATACCACCAAGGGATACCTGCCCGCCAAGGCCCTGGCCCAGGGCCTTAACCTGGACACCCAGACAATTAAAAAGTTAAATCCCTCCCTGAGAAGCCCGGTATTTGACGGCCGCAAACACATCCCAAAAGGATTTGAGCTGCGCCTGCCAAAACAGGTCCCCCATAAAACCATTGCCCGTATAGCCGCATCTCTTTACCAAGCCAGACAAAAACCCAGCAAATTCCATGTGGTCCAAAAGGGCGACACAGCGGGCGGCATTGCCAGAACCCACTCTGTCCCTTTAAATTCGCTGATTATGGCAAACGGGCTGAGCCGCCGGGCCACCATCTATATCGGCCAGAACCTGAGGCTCCCCGTCCAGGGAGAAGTAATCCTCCCTGAAAAACGGGTCCTTGCAAAAACACCGTTACCGCCAAAAACGCCCCCGGATATCGTTTTACCGCCTCACAAAAAAACAACACCACTCTTGCTGCCCCCGGAAAAATCCCTGGCAAAAACTGCACCTACCCCAAAAACTGAAGTTGCACCCCCCTTGCCAGACAGCACGGAAGCTGTGGCGAAACCGATTTCAGAGGAACCCACGGTTAACCTGGCAATTGTCACAAGCAACCTTAAAATCAAAAAAAGATTTACCCAATCAAATCAGCTGGTGGGAATTATCCGGGTGGCCCCGGAGGAAACCCTGGGTCATTATGCAGACTGGCTTCAAATCTCCACCCAGAAAATCCGTACCTTAAATCAATTTCCCTATGGCAAAGCGATTTCCATTGACCAAACAATTAAACTCCCCCTGGCCCCACAAGATCTGGACCGGTTTGAGGAGCTCAGGTACGAATATCACAAGGAAATGGAAGAAGATTTTTTTGAATCTTTTTCCATTGCAGGTGTGGATACCTATGAAATCAAGCGCGGGGATACCATCTGGCGCCTGTGCCTCAACAAGCTAGAAATCCCGTTGTGGCTGCTAAAAAAATACAACCCTGTCATGGATTTTAGCAAATTAAAACTCCGGCAAACGATCAATTATCCCATTATAAACAGCCCTAAAAATTTTGAAATTCAATAAAATCTCATGGATTGGTGCCCCTGAAAACCGCATCCCGGAATGATTTGAAACACCTGTCCATGGTGATGGGTCATAGATCGGGTCCATGCTTTTTTTTTAAGCCCCTGAACTGATCATAGGAGATCCCCAACAAGACGGCGGCTTTTTTCTGATTATACCGGCAACTTGAAAGGGCGGCATAAAGCCTGTGAAATTCCAGGGCCCGGATGGATTCCTTCAGGGGTTTTCCAAAAAGATCTGCCATAATTTTTCCTTGCCCTGCTCCTTGAACCGATCTTGAAACATCACCCCCTGTATCCTTGGCTATAATATTCGGCCTCGTAAAGCCCAGGCCCAACCCCTCCCCATAGCGAGATTGAAAGGGGTCAAAGGAAATCTCCCCAATCCTGTGGGAAGGCGATTTGTACACGGCCCGTTCGATCACATTTTTTAATTCCCGGACATTGCCGGGCCAGGGATAGGACTCAAGGGTTTTCACTGCCCCGGAGGTAAGGTGCGGCACCTCTTCCCAGTCCAGTTCATAGGCCATCCTTCCGGCAAAATGGTTGGCCAGCAAAAGGATATCCTCCGTTCGATACCGCAGGGGCGGGGCATAAATCACCTCAAAGGAAAGCCGGTCCAAAAGGTCCTGTTTAAACCTGCCCAGCTCTGCCAACCGTGACAGATCCACGTTGGTGGCTGCCACAATCCGGACATCCACCTGCACCGGCCTGGAGGATCCCACCCGTTCAAAGGCCCCATATTCCACCACCCGAAGAATCTTTTCCTGGACCTCCATGGGGATGGTGCCGATTTCATCCAGGAAAAGGGTCCCGTCAGCTGCCTGTTCAAACCGGCCCACCTGGCGAACCGTGGCACCAGTAAAGGCCCCTTTTTCATACCCAAACAATTCAGACCCGATCAAGGTGGGGGTCAGAGCTGCACAATTTAAGGTCACCATTGGTTTTTGCCAGCGCTTGGATAAAAAATGGACCCGTGCTGCGGCCAGTTCCTTGCCCGTTCCCCGCTCTCCCAGGATTAAAACCGGCCGGTCTATGGGCGCCACCTGGGAAATCTGCTCCTGAAATTCAATAAAGGCCTCGGACTGACCCAGGGCTTCGGACATGGAAACATGCCCCCCTTCCCCGCTATCCTGACTCGAAAAATCCATACCACCTCCCGAAATAATTTATTGGTTTAAAAAACCATAAAATGGTAATAAAACCACTAATAGAGCAATAGTACCACAAGACCATCTCCCCGGTCAAGGAAACAAACCACTGAAATAACAGCTTTTTTTAAAATCCTTCAACCTGGCACACTTTCTGCTATTAATGTTTTCATGTTGAACCAATCAGATAACAACCCAATAAGGAGAAAACACATGGGAATTTTTACACGCTTTAGCGATATTGTTTCATCAAACATAAATGCAATGCTGGACAAGGCAGAAGATCCTGAAAAACTCATCAAACTCATGATCCGGGAAATGGAAGACACCCTCATCGAAATCAAGTCTTCCTGCGCCAACAGCATTGCCAGTCAAAAAAAAGTTGCGCGACTCCTGGAAGAAACAAAGGACAGGGAATTGTTCTGGAAAGAAAAAGCGGAATTGGCAGTGGCCAAGGGAAGAGATGATCTGGCCCGCCAGGCCCTTCTGGAAAAGAGACAATTCACCCAGAGAGTGGATACGGTGGATGAAGAACACATGGAATTAGGGGTAATTGTGGAGCAGTACCGGGATGATATCCAGGAACTTGAAACCAAACTCAAATCTGCCCGGGAAAAACAGCGCATGCTGGTCCAGCGTCATATCCGGGCCCAACGGAAAAAGAAAGCCCAGCAGGAGATCCGGCGGGTGGATTCTGCCGAGGTCATGCAAAAATTTGATGAAATAGAAACCCAGATTGAACGGATGGAAGCCGAGGCAGACCTGGTCAATTTCGGACGCAAAACCACCCTTGAAGAAAAATTTGAAGGGTTGGCCGCCGATGATGAAATCGAACAGCAGCTCCATGATTTAAAGTCCTCCCAATCCTCAAAAAAGGATGATACAATCTAAGACATGGGTTCAATTCACAACCTGATGTACACACCAGGCCGCACACACCAACGAGGAGAGAGACTATCATGCATGGCGCAATATTCGTAGGAATTTGTATTGGAGGGGCCATCCTCTTGATTGCCACACTTGGATTAATTCTAATCGGCATCATCCGGGCTGCCAAAACCGGCGGCATCTCAAAAAAAGACAAGCAGACCCATGCCGATGAAACCAAAATGATCCAGGATATTTTCAACGGGCTGTCTAAAATGGAAGAACGGATAGAAGCACTTGAAACCATTTTAATTGAACGCCAAAGAAAAAATAGTTAATAAAAAAAGGAACTTTAAAAAAATGAGACATCATTATAAACACAAAGGGCGCAGAGGCTTTGATCGATGCCGCACCCAATACGGGCGTTTCCGGAACCAGGTGGATATCATCACCTCCACCAGCGGGGTCTACCGCTCACGGCAGGGCATCCTCATGGGGGTCTGCCGGGGAATTGCCCAACACTTTAATTTCAGTGTATTCTGGATAAGAATGATTGTCTTTCTTCTCTTTTTATTCACCGGATTCTGGCCCGTGGGGGTATTGTACATTGTTGCCGGACTGCTCCTGAAGATGGGACCTGTGATCCCTCTTGAGAATGAAGAAGATCAGGAATTTTATCAATCCTATACAAATTCCAGGGAATCTGCCATCCAGCGGGTCAAGCGCAAATTTGACAACATCGACCGCAGAATCCAGAGAATGGAACATACGGTTACCTCCCGGGAATTTGAATTATAACCAACCGCATGGGCTCTCCCTCCCTCCCGGAGGGAGAACCCATAGATACAGAAGACAATCTGTAGCCGAAATATCGACTTTATTTATTTGGAGGGAACTGGGCCAGCATTTTTCACAAACCGTTACAAAAGGCCCAGCAGGAATAGTCCTTCTCTAAACAGGAGAAGCGCCAACCCGCAAAGAACACCCCCCAGACATTTCATGGTGGCCACATACACCCGGCCCTTTAAAAAAAATTTGGATCGACCGACGATTAATGCCAGCCCCACCTTTGAACCCACCAGCAACAGGTAAAAGCTTGCCACAAAACAGATGGCTGCCCCTGTATTCACATCCACGGCCCGGGTCATGGCCGGGGCTCCCACGCTTATCCAAAAAAGATACGGGTGGGGACTCAAAAAATTAACCAGGACCCCCTTTGCCAGGGATCGGGGCGCCTGGTCTTCCATATCCAGCACCACACCCGAGGTGCGAATCCCTTTCACCCCCATGTAAAAAATCACCCCCCCGCCCACAAGGGAAATTCCCCCCAGTACGAAATGGAACTCCGACAATTTTGATAGAATAAACAGGGTCAAAATTACAATGGGCAGGTCACTGATAAGGGGGGCAAGTGCCACCCGAATGCCCGATTTTACATCATGGGCAAGGGTTTCCGACACCACAAGGGCCAGCAGAGGCCCCGGGGCAATCCCGGCAGAAAACCCTAGCAAACTGCCCATGACAAGAAAATGGATCATATGCCTCCATGACAGCGTTTATATTTTTTATGGCTACCGCACCAGCAAAGCTGATTCCTGCCCCAGACCACCGGGGGGAGAAGCTGGCCGTCACAATAATACCAGCGGCCATCCCTGTTCACAAACCGGGCCTTTTCGTGAATCTGGTCGTGAATCTGGTCGTGGATCTGGCCGGGGCCGTTCTGATCATAGAAGGCCGCAAATTCCACAAATCCAACCCCCTGAGCCAGTTGGGAATCATCTGCTTTGATCACCAAAAGCCCCAGCCATTGGATCTGGTCGCAGGAGTCCGCCAGCGACCTTCGGGAATCAATCTCCCGGTAATCCGGATCACGGGTGGCAATGAGGTAATCAATATTTTTATAAAAAAAGGCTGCATACCGGGATCGCATCAGCTGTTCCGGCGTACCTGGAACTGCCTGACCCGCAAGAAATGGCCCGCAGCAGGTTTTTACTGTGTTCCCACTGTTGCAGCAGCAAAATTTTTCTTCCATTCATTCCCCCTTTTCCCCAGTCCTGCCAGGGTCTTACCCCAGGATTTTCAACTTTGTTAATTGTTTCACTCAATCCGCCAAGGCCCATAACCATACCATGGCAATTGGGTTTTATCCACTTTGGATTTACCCGATTTTCTTTCTGGTTTTGATTGCTGGTTCGGGTTTCTGGGAAAAAACCATTGTCACACATGAAAAGCTATATTAGGGTAATTTTTAACGTGTATTAAACCAAAGGACAACCAGATGCTGACATTATCCAAAGACCACATCAAAAACAAGATTGCCGACACCCAGCTTATTTATTACAGGGGCCTGAATACCTATGAGCATGGGTCCTATTTTCTGTCACAAAAAAACTTAGCCCAAAAATCATTCACCTATGAGTTTGACGGCACCCTGGGAAACTACACCACCTTCATCCATATCAAAGCGGATGAGGTGGAGACCTCTTGCAATTGCCCCTACCCCAGGCAGGGGTGCCGGCATGTGGTTGCGGCCAGCCTCAATGCCGGGGAGATTTTGGCCAGAAAAGATGTCCAGGAAGAACTCTTTTCCGACCCGGCGGAACCCTATCTGACCCGGGCCGAAATCAAGGCACAGGCCCTGGCCGACCGAAAAAAAAGGGCGGTGTCGGAAACATTCACCCCTGTCAGGGGGGATATGTTCAGGGGGGACCATCTGGTGATCAACAAGGCAGGCCGCCAATACACGGTCACCCTCCATGATCCGGAAAAAGCACTTGGCCACTGCTCCTGCCCGGACTATCTGACCAACGGCCTTGGCACCTGCAAACATATCCAGTTCATGGCCCAATTTTTAAAAAAGGAGCCGAAATATAAACGACAGGTTTCCAAAGAAATTTTTCCCTTTACCGATATTTACTGGGATTCATTGTCCGAAGGGCCAAAATTATTTTCCCAGCGCCTTGATGGAGAGGCAGCGGATTTAAAACCGATTTTGAAAAAATACTTTAATGCCAGGGGCGAGTTCATTGCAAAGGACATGGCATTGATCATGGGACTGATGGCAAAACTCCACGGAGACAAGCGGGTAAGAATCAGGCAAAACCTTCTCAAACGGGTAGACCACCGCCTCCAGGCACTGCAATTGAAAAAGATTACAGGACAATCCATCCCAAAGTTAGCCCTTAACACCCAGCTATACCCCTATCAAAAGGAGGGGGTGAAATTTGGATTGCTGAAAACCGGGGTGCTGATTGGGGATGAAATGGGCCTTGGCAAAACCTTGCAGGCGATTGCTCTGGGAATTTTAAAAAAAGAGATTTTCGGGTTTTCAAAGGTTTTGGTGGTCACACTGGCCTCGTTAAAGGAGCAATGGAAACGGGAAATCGAACGTTTTTCCCAGGAAAAGGCCATCATCATCGAAGGCGGTCCCTTCCAGCGGAAGGCCATGTACCAGAATGATCCCAATCTATTCAAAATAACCAACTACGAGGCCGTGCTGCGGGATGTCACGATTCTGTCGGGATTCAACCCGGATATTATCATTCTGGATGAGGCCCAGCGCATTAAAAACTTCTCCACCAAAACCGCAGAGGCGGTCAAGCGCCTGCCCAAAAAACATGCCATTGTCCTTACGGGCACGCCTTTGGAAAATAAACTGGAGGATGTCTATTCCATTGTCCAGTTTCTGGATCCCTACCTGCTGACACCTTTGTGGAAATTTGCCGCAGATCATTTCATGATCCCCAGAAAGAACAAAACCACTATTGCCGGATATAAACATCTGGCCAGCCTACAAAAGAAGTTAAAACAACTCCTGATCCGGCGCAAAAAACAAGAGGTGCTCAAGGAACTTCCCCGGGAAGTGGTGAACAATTATTATATTGATCTGTCCCAGGAACAACTGGAGATACATGCAGGGTATGGCAGATCTCTTATGCCCCTGCTCAATAAAAAATTTTTAACCCCCATGGACATGAGAAGGATCCAGACCCTGCTGCTGCGCATGCGCATGGTCTGTGATTCCACCTATCTTATCGACCGGGACACCCATATTTCCCCCAAACTTAAGGAACTGGACAGCATCATTGATGAAATTGTCATCCAAAACCGTCGAAAGATGGTCATCTTCAGTGAATGGACCACCATGACCTTTTTAATTGCCAGGCACTTGTCCGATATGGGCATCCCCTTTGTGGAATTGTCTGGCAAAATACCGGTAAAAAAACGCCAGGCCCTGATTGATGAATTTACCCACAATAAAGACTGCCTGGTCTTTTTATCCACCGATGCCGGAGGTACGGGCTTAAACCTCCAGGCCGCCGACTGCGTGGTCAATTTTGAACTGCCCTGGAACCCGGCAAAGATGAACCAGCGCATCGGGCGGGTCAGCCGCATCGGCCAGGCAAGCCAGTGCATCAATGTTATCAACCTCATTGCCAAAAACAGCATAGAAGAACGAATCCTTGCCGGTATCCAGCTGAAGACGGATTTATTCAAAGGGGTTTTTGATGAAGGCCCTGACACCGTCGAATTTTCACGGGAGAAACGAAATGAGATGCTCAACCGGCTCAGGGAAATGATGGGGGAAGAGCCTGAATTCATGCCCGCTGATGCAGCAGAACCCGAGGATATCCCCGAGGACACCCCCTTTTATTTGAACCCGAAAATTCTGAATCCGGAACTTCTGAATGAGGATGAACTGGAAACCGATTCTCCGAAAAATACCCAGACGGAGGATGTGCCGGCTACAAAAAACATTCTGACAGGCCAGCCCCCGGAAAAAATTGAAACCGTTCTGAACTCGGGCATTGATTTTATTGCCGGTCTTATGGAAATGGCCACGGGTCAAAAAATGGAACAGCTAAAGGGCCAGGAAAAAATGATTCAGATTGACCGGCAAACCGGAGAAGTCACCCTGAAATTCAAGCTGCCGGGATTTTAATTGACTTTTTGGCCAATTCGGCATAGAAAATTTAATTCTGACGCGTCGACTTTTTTTACCACTAACCCGATGATATACGCCCAAAAAACACAATAGATTAAAAATATGAACATGGAAACGCAAAAAAAAATCACTCCCCTTTCAACTGGCCAACGGATAGTGGTCAAGGTTGGCAGCGGGGTTCTGACCAAAGACAATCGTTTAAACCTGGAGATCATCACTGCCATCACGAACCAGATTTGTGCCCTGCATGACCGGGGAATCCAGGTCATTCTGGTCTCCTCCGGGGCCATGGCAGCCGGGGTCACAAAACTGGGGCTCCCCTGCAGGCCATTAGAAACCCCCAAACGCCAGGCGGTTTCCGCCATTGGCCAGGCAGACCTGATCAAGGAATGGGAAGGCGCCCTGGAACACTGCGGCCGGAAAGTGGCCCAGATTTTGCTGACCCGAGGGGATCTTTGCGACCGGGTCCGGTATCTCAATGCCAGGAACACCATCAATACCCTCCTGGAATGGAATGTACTGCCCATTATCAATGAAAACGATACCGTGGCTGTCAAATCCCTTCAATTCGGGGACAATGACAATCTAGGCGCCATGATTACCCTACTTCTGGGAGCAGATCTCATGATCAATCTCACGGATATCGGCGGGCTCTATGACAAGGACCCCCGGGTCCATGATGATGCCAGGTTGCTCAGGCAAATCACCTCCATGGGAAAACACATCGATGCCATGGCCGGAAAAATTGCCGGGCCCTTGGGAACCGGCGGCATGGGCAGCAAAATCAGAGCGGCCAGGAAACTGACCTCGGCCGGAATCCCCATGATCATTGCCTCGGGGCTCACCCCCAACATATTGATCAATATTTTCAATAATGACTATGTTGGCACCTATTTTGTGCCCAAAAAAGAGAAACTCAATTCCCGGAAAAACTGGATCGGCCTTACCCTCCAAGCCAAGGGAAAAATCACCATTGATGCCGGTGCCCAGAAAGCCGTGCTCACACGGGGTAAAAGCCTTCTCCCTTCAGGTATTACCCGGGTGGAAAATTATTTTGATGTGGGGGACCCCGTGGAATTTTTAAATGAAGACAGGCAGCTGTTGGGCATGGGCCTTGTCAACTACAATGCCTCGGATATTCTCAAGATCATGGGCTGTAAAACCAGCCAGATAAAAGACCGCCTGGGGTTCAGGTCCTATGACGAGGTGATCCACCGGGACAACCTGGTGATAACGGCTGACCCCGAATAATTTTTTTTAAACAACACCCCCTTCAAAAGGAGACAATATGTCTTTAGAAACCAGTGCGTCTTTGGAAAAAATGATTGTTCAAATTGCTAAAAATGCCAGACAAGCGGCAAGAACCATGGCAGCAGTATCCAGCAGCCAAAAAAATCAGGCCCTTGTTACCATTGCTGGCCTGATCAAAAAAAATGCCGCCGCCATCCAAGCGGAGAATGCAAAGGATATAGACCTCGCCCGAAAAAACGGGTTAAGCCCAGCCATGATCGACCGGCTCACCATCAGTGACAAGGTCATAACGAGTATGGCCGAGGGTCTCATCTTTGTGGCAGGGCTTACCGATCCTGTGGGATCCTTGTCTGATTCTTCCATCCGCCCCAACGGACTTGAAATCGCCAAGATGCGGATTCCTTTAGGGGTCATCGGCATTATCTATGAATCCCGCCCCAATGTCACGGTGGATGCAGCAGGACTCTGCCTCAAGGCGGGAAATGCCGTAATTTTGCGGGGGGGCTCCGAAGCTATCCATTCCAACATGGCCCTGGCATCGGTGATTGAACAGGGTATTCAAGAAACAGGCCTGCCACTGGCCGCTGTCCAGGTGGTTCCGGTTCCGGACCGGTCAGCCGTTGACATTCTGCTTAAACAAGAAGAATCCATTGACCTGATCATCCCCAGGGGCGGAGAAGGCCTCATCCGACACGTGGTGGCCCTGTCCACCATCCCCGTGCTCAAGCATTACAAAGGGGTCTGCCATGCCTATGTGGATGACAACGCCGATCTTGACATGGCCGTCAACATCAGTGTCAATGCCAAGGCCCAGCGGCCCGGAGTCTGCAATGCCCTGGAGACCCTGCTGGTCCATGGGAGCATTGCAGATAAATTTTTACCCCTGGCCTGCGAAGCCCTGACGAAAGCAGGTGTCACCCTGAGAGGCTGTGAAAGAACCTGCGCGGTTCTTCCCCAGATTGAGTCCGCCACCCCTGAAGACTGGGATGCGGAATATCTGGATCTTATCCTGGCCGTCAAGGTGGTCGAGGATATGGAAGCGGCCATGACCCACATTGCGGCCCACGGCTCCAACCATACCGAAGCTATTATCACACAAGACTACAACCGATCCCGCAGGTTTGTCCGGGAGGTGGACGCCTCTCTGGTCATTGTCAATGCCTCAACACGGTTCAATGACGGCAGCGAGCTCGGACTGGGGGCGGAAATGGGGATTTCCACCTCAAAGCTCCATGCTTACGGCCCCATGGGCATCAAAGAGCTGACCACCACCAAATTTGTTGCCTGGGGAGAGGGTCAGATCCGGGTCTAATTCAAATTCGTATTTGGTCCAGATTATCGGGTGAAATGGCCCGTTGGCCCTGCTCGATTTCCCGGACCATCTCAAAGATCTGGTCGTTCACCGGGGTGAGAACCTGGTGTTTTCTGCCATTTCCTGTGATAAAACCGGTTAAATAGTCAATTTCCGTTGCTTGTTTTCGTTCAAGGGACTGGAGCATGGAGGATTTGAGTCGTCTGTATTTAAACCCCAGCACCCGCAAAAACAGATGGCGCTTCAGCGCGGAAATCATTCCGCTTTCTTCAAGAAAGGTGTAATAATTGAGCTTGCCGGCAAAGATTTCAACCTTGATGTCCATGGCTATTGCAACGGCCATGGCCTCTTCCATGATCCTTAAAAAAACAAGCCTGACCTTTTTTTTGGCCAGCATCTGCCCCAGGTAAAGACCGCATACAGCTCCCACAGATGTAATACAGGAATTGATGATCAGCTTGGAATAGAGGCTGCCGCCAATATTATTTGAGATCTGGCAGGGAAGCACCCGGTTTAAAATGGTCTGCACCTTTTCCAGGCGGGGATCTTTTTTGCCATCGATATTGCCCACAATAAAATCGCCAGTGGAGGTCATTTCCAGATCGCAGTCCGAGTGCAGGGTAGCGCCCCAGCCCGTAACACAGCCGATGACCCGATCCCTTCCCAAAACATCGGCCAGGACCTGTTCACAAAATCCATTCTGGAGGGAGACCACCATGCCTGAAGGACTCAGCCGGGAGCTAAGTTTTTCGGTCACATCCGCAAGCGCCGTGGCCTTGACCCCCAGCAGCACCAAATCCGGGTCCGGGTCCATATTCTCCACCCCG
>CAYWNB010000052.1:13952-17800 GCA_964459195.1 uncultured Desulfobacula sp. | reverse complement strand
TATTATAAACCAATACGCTCCCCCATTCCATTCTTTAGATAATCAAAAGATTATGTTATATAATACAGGTTGACAAGAAAAAAACAATTAACGAGGAAACCATGGCCACAATCAAAGATATTGTATTGATCCGTCTGGAAGATTCACCTGTTTCATTTGCCAGGGTTGAAAGCATTTCACCCGACCCCAAACAAGACTGGTACCAGATTAAATTGCTCATGCTTCAAATTCCGCTGCAGGTGGTAACCTGGATATTAAAAGACGCGTATATCAATGGAGATGAGTTTCATATGAACGGCAAAAAAATGAGACTTCAAACCGTTGAGTGCCCGGCTGAAGACTTGCCCATGCCCGCCCCAGGGGGCACCCTGGTTGATCAGCCAAACACCACCCTTGCCCCCCCTAAAAAAACAGAACCAGATACCAAAATCATTTCTTTTGCAGACCTGAAAAATAGACAAAAAGATCATGGGTCAGACCCAGCGTAAAATCATATCGGCATCGAGAAGAACCGATATCCCCGGATGGTATACGCCCTGGTTCCTGGACCGGATCCGGCAAGGGTCTTTCACCATCAAAAACCCCTATAACAAAATGGCTCGAACGGTGGATGTCCGACCCGAAAATATCCATTCCATTGTTTTATGGTCCAAAAATTTTGGCCCTTTTCTGGATCTGCATGCAGACCAGATCCTGACAAAAAAGGGATATCACCTCTATTTTAATTTCACCATTAACTCCCGGGTGCCGCTTCTGGAACCGAAACTGCCGGATCTGTCCGAAAGGCTCCACCAGGCAAGCCTTTTGTGCGAAAGATTTGGACCGGACAATATCTCCTGGCGATTTGATCCCATCTGTTTTTATAGAATCGACACCCAACAGCTTAAAAACACCCTGGGCGATTTTACCCTGATTGCCGATGCCCTGGCCAAAATAGGAATCACCCGGTGTGTCACCAGCTTTTACGATGGATATAAAAAAATTTCCGCTCGGGCCTCATATTTATCGTCCCGGGGCAACCCCCTTGTTTCCTTTGTTGACCCGACTCCACAAGACAAGCAACGCGTAATTCAGCGAATGGCAGATTATCTGGAACAAAATGGGATGACCCTGCATCTGTGCTGTGAAGCCGCCTTATTTAACAGCCTTGGGAAGGAAACCACGGTTAGACAGAACGCCTGTATAGATGGAAAAACGCTTAAACGACTCCATGGGGGAAACCCCGAGACCAGACGGGACTATGGACAACGGTCCAAACAAGGATGCAAGTGCAGTAAGTCCATCGACATCGGCTCCTATGAAGACCACCCCTGTTTCCATAATTGTTTGTTCTGTTATGCAAACACCGGTGTCGATACCCAGATTCGACAAGGCAGCATATGATAAAGATCAAAGAACTTGAAATTAAAGGCAAGACCTTTTTGGCCCCGTTGGCTGGCATCACCAATCTACCCTTCAGGCGGCTTGTAAAAGAATGCGGGTGTGCTGTGGTCTGCTCGGAAATGGTCAGTGCAAAGGGTATTTTTTATAATTCTAAAAACACTCTGACCCTGATGACCTCCCAGGCGGCTGAACGCCCCCTGTCCGTCCAATTGTTTGGATCCGAACCGGAATCCATGGCCCGGGCAGCCGCATTTGTGGAGGAGATGGGGGTGGCAGATATCATTGACATCAATTTTGGCTGCAGCGTAAAAAAAGTGGTAAAACAGGGGGCAGGCGTGGCCCTGATGAAGGAACCCAAAACCAGTGAGGCCGTTTTAAGGGCCGTCCGGAAAGCCACCACCCTTCCTTTAACCATTAAAATAAGATCTGGCTGGGATGGGTCCGGCCTTCAAGCCTTTGCACTTGCCGACATTGCCCAGGATGCCGGGGTAGATGCCATCGCCCTCCATCCCAGAACCGCTGCACAAGGTTTCAAAGGCCGTGCAAACTGGGACCATATCCAGCAGCTAAAGGAGACCCTCAAAATCCCTGTCATCGGCAATGGGGACATCAACTCAGTGGAAGATGCGGCCAGAATGCTCGCCCAAACACATTGCGACGCCGTAATGGTAGGGCGGGCAGCCATGTCCAACCCCTATCTTCTGTCCCAGATAGAAGAATATGTGAGCAAGGGAACTTACAAAGAAACCGCACCAGGCGAAATATTCCGGAAAATGGAACGTTTAATTGAATTATATGTGGCTTATTTCGGAGAAGCACATGCGGCCAGGATGCTCAGGGGAAGACTCGCCTGGTTTGTAAAAGGATTGCCAGGATGTTCCTCTTTTAGACGAGACCTGGCCAGGATAGAAACATCCGGCCAGGCCATCACCCTCATCAGGGCATATGAAACCCCCAATGAAAATTAATCTTATTTTTTTATAATTAATTTTTTATATATTCTGCAGTGGCAAGGGAGCTGACGCCGCCCCGGGGAGTAAATTCTCCGGTAACTTTCATGCTGAGCGGCGAAAGGACCTCAACCAGATCGTCTAATATTTTATTAATGACATGCTCATAAAACATGCCCACATTTCTGTACTGCAGTAAATAATACTTCAGGGATTTGAGTTCAATAATCTGGGAATCCGGCCGGTAATCGATGGTGATGCACCCATTGTCCGGTAACCCTGTCATGGGACATACAGAGGTATACTCGGGCTGTTTGATCGTGATATCAATACTCCTCTTGGATTTGTAGGCATATTCAATGGGGTCCAGCAGGTCTGTTTTAATCACATCGGGTGTATCAACTTTAAACGGTGTCGTGTATTGTTTATTTTCAATCATCGTAAATCCTCAAGTTTTGGTATGTATGCGCCTGTCATTTTCTTGACCGATATGGTATCATAAAGACTAAATTCTTTCAATTCAATTCAATGGGTGATCCAGAAAGGCCCGCTCCAAGAAGAACCAGGGGATATAATCGTCTTGGTGCCACTCATAAAAAAAAGCTTGACAAAGGGATCCAGAAAAAGGATAACTACCGAAATTTCATAAAAAATGCTGACAGATAAAAATCCCACAAGCGCGTTTTCGATTCACGTTCGAATCACAGGGTTAAAATTCTAAGCACTAACATTGTACGGCATAAAAATTCAGCCGACAGATATTATATAAGATCCCAAGGAGGATATTAATTAAATGAACGACTTTTTGCAAAGCCTTCGTAATGGTCAGGCAGAAAAACCGCGCACACCCAAAACGCGGAAAAATACTGACACATCATACCAATACAACAACAATTCCAGATTCAATTCCTATGGTGGGGGCGGTGGGTATCAAAACACCCGGAGCCATCAGATGAAACGCCCCCAATCCCAGGGCATGCCCCAGCAGTTGGGCAACCAGATTCCAGCTGAAGATGCAAACATAACCCTGCTGGCCGATATCCTCGACAACCTTTCCAACCATGTTGAGACCCTGGTAAAAAACCAGGATTATATGGTCAACATCCAGGAAAGGACAGCCGACATGCTCGAACGGCAGGCCATTGCCATTGAACGTATTGCAGCCCATTTAAACCTTGGCCCAGCGCTGGATAGGCCCATGGATAGGCCCATGGATAGGCCCCATACCGATCCAGATGCACAACCGGCATTTGAAAACCATTATACGACCTCCCGGAAACCGGAAGAGGCAACGGAAGATAACCGGGGAAATAGTTGGGGAAAATCCGTCTCAGCACCTTTTGTAAAACCTGTTGTAAAAGAGGCAAACAAAATCCAGGCACCCCCTTCGGTCAAAAAAGTTGACACCGGCAAACCGGTTTTAAGAAAACGCAGAAAAATAGTGACAAAAGAAATCATTACGCCCAAAACCACCCTGCCAAAAGCACCTGCAAAAAAATCACCGAAGCCATCAAG
>CAYWNB010000052.1:11784-13852 GCA_964459195.1 uncultured Desulfobacula sp. | reverse complement strand
AAAAACACCGGTATCACCAAAAACACCGGTATCAATTGATGCGAAACTAATGCCCCGGAATGCCATCATGAATATCATCGAGAGCATGCGAAAAGACGGTGCCACATTTGATCAGGTTGCCAAACGACTGGTTGACCTGGGACAACCGACTTTTTCAGGCCGTGGCGAATGGCATGCCCAGACCATCCACAGGCTTTGCAGCAAAAAATAGAATACCAAATAGATTAAAAGCAGACAGCGAAAAAGGCTTTTCCAGGCTTTTTTCGCTGTTCATTTTCTTAGACGCTCCATATACCCTTCCCATTCAGCGGGCAGCAAACTACTTTTTTGGGTGTTGCATTCCTTGCAGCAGGGAACCAGATTGAATTTTTCAGATCGTCCCCCCCGGCCAATGGGGATAATATGATCCATGGTCAGCTCTGCCGGGTAAAAACGCCCCTGGCAATAGTGACAAACCCCAAGGGATATTTTTCGCTTCCACCACTGGCTTGCTCTTATTTTCCGAGCACGGGCCCGTTCTTTTTTTACGGCCACCTCATCCATAAAGGTAAATGAGTCCACCCTAGTACCCGAACTCGTTCAATGCCTTTGCATTGCTGATCCAGTCCTTTGTCACTTTGACAAACAGCTTGAGCAGCACCTTTGACCCGGTCATCCGCTCAATGTCAATTCGTGCCTTGGTGCCGATCTGGGTCAGCATGGACCCTTTTTTCCCGATGATAATCCCCTTTTGGGAATCCCTCACCACATGGATGGAGGCATGGATGACGATGAGTTTTTTTTCCACATCAAAGGCATCCACGGTGACAGCACTTGAATAGGGAATCTCCATGCCGGTCAACCGAAACACCTTTTCGCGTATAATTTCTTTGACCATAAATTTTTCAGACACATCGGTAAAGGTTTCCTCGGGATAAAGCCTGGGACCTATGCTCAGGGAAGATTCCACTTCTGTCAGCAATTGGTCCACCTGGATATTTTTCTTGGCCGATACCGGGATAATCGCATGAAAATCAAACAGGTCCTTAAATTCTTCCACAAGGGAAAAAACCTGGGCCTTTTGGGTCAGATCAATTTTATTCAAGGCCAGGATAACGGGTTTGCCGGTTTTGTTCAATTGGGCAACAATAAGCTTTTCCGAAGAAAAATTCCGGGAGGAGGCATCCACCATGAACAACACCACATCCACATCCGCCATGGCCAGCATGGCCTGGTCCACAATCCGCTTGTTTAAGAGAGTGTTACTTTTATGAATCCCCGGGGTATCCACAAAAATTATCTGGGATTTAGGTCTGTTCACAATCCCCAATATTCGGTCCCGGGTGGTCTGGGGCTTTTTGGAGGTAATGGAAATCTTTTGACCCAGTACCTGATTGAGCAGGGTGGATTTACCCGCATTGGGCGCCCCGATAATACCCACAAATCCCGAACGTGTTTCTTCTTTCATGCCACCCCCTTTATTGATTATGCCAGTTGATGAGATGTTTGATTTCATCCAAAACCGTCTCCCTGCCCTGACGGGTTTTGGTTGAAAAAAGGATCACCCCCTGCTCTTCCCGGTTCAGTTGGGAACAGATGGCAGCACGCCTTTTTGCCTGATTTGTTTTGGACAATTTGTCCGCCTTGGTCAATATGATCAAATAAGGAGTTCCATGGGACTCCAGCCATTTTACCAGGTCAAACTCCTCTTTTCCCGGATCCCGTCGAATATCAATGAGCAGCACCAACCCGAAAAGACTGGCTCGTTTGGAAAGGTAGAGTTCCACCATGGGCTGCCACTGGGCCCTGATTTTTTTGGATACCTTGGCATACCCGTATCCGGGCAGATCCACAAACGAGACATCCCCATTGACCAGGAAAAAATTAATCAACTGGGTACACCCGGGTTTGGAACTGGTTTTTACCAGGCCTTTGCGCTGAATCAGCGTATTGATCAGAGAGGATTTTCCCACATTGGAACGGCCGGCAAAGCCAATTTCCGGAAAATCGTATTCTGGATACTGATCCGGCTTGACAGCACTCTTTACAAACTCAACATCTTTAATTTTCATAGATTTCTTTACCCATG